>JADFNR010000037.1 GCA_022563275.1 Chloroflexota bacterium
GGACCGCCACGAGGCCTTGAGCGGCGAGTCGCTGAAGACCAAATTCGTCGAGATGCTGCGCCGGGAGTTCGCGGATGCGGCGAATCACCACCTTCCGGGAAAACACATCGACGACTGGAATCCCGCCGGCCTGATCGATGAGATAGGACGTATCTGCCCCCTGCCGCCGGAATTGGCCACCGAGGAGCAGATCTACGAATGGGGGCGGGACCAAATACTGGAGATACTGAACGATTTCGCCGAGACGATCTACCAGACCCGGGAACAGGACCTGGGCGAAGAACAGATGCGCACCGTGGAGCGGTTGCTGCTGCTGCGGGCCATCGACACCCATTGGGTGCAGCACCTAACGGCCATGGAGAACCTGCGCACCGGAGTCGGACTGCAAGCCTACGGCCAACGGGACCCGCTGGTGGTGTACCGGTCGGAAGGCCACAAGATGTTCGGCAACCTGCAGGTAGCCATAGAGACCGAGGTGATCCACACCGTCTTCCATGCGTCGCTCACCGACCAACCCCCCCAGGGGACCGGCCGCCGGCAGGCGCCAACGGCAACCACCAAAGAAAGCCCCATGAAGGCGATCAACGATGCCAATCGCGCCTCGTCCCCTGCGGCTGGCGGAGGAAAGGTGGGGCGCAACGCTCGCTGTCCCTGCGGCAGCGGCAAGAAGTACAAGCGCTGCCACGGCGCCTCGGCTTAGATACTACTTCCAGCCGTGGTTCGACAAGTCCCCCGATTAATCGGGGAGGACGCTCGATGGCATCGGCGCTCGATCTCGGTCGGAGCTCACCACGAACGCAATATCCCTTCCCTCGCTGCGGGGGAAGGTTAGGATGGGGGAGCCCCTTCCACAACCGCTCATCCTGAGCCTGTCGAAGGACCCGCGTAAGTAGACAAATCCGTCGCCGTAGGCGCGGGTTTTTAACCCGCCCGGCTAAAGGTCAACCAAACCTCGGTTCCAAGTCGAATTTCCTGGATTTCGGCCTTCGCCGGGACGACGGGTGGGGCGGCGGAACGATGTAGTTGACCATCCTGGATAGGGGCGGGTTTCCAAGCGGGCGTTGTCTCAATCACGATCGAGTTGCCTTGGTCCCGGCTTTCGCCGGAATCACCGGGGAAGGGCAAGAACAGCTCGAACCCCGCTCGTGGAAAAACCCCTGATTACTATTTCTTGCCGAACAGCCGGGCGAGGAAGCCGGGCCTGCTTGCCGGAGTGCTCTCAGGCTCCGGTTCTGACTCAGCGCCGGATAGATACTTCTCCGGCTCGTTATCGAAGGCCACTTTGCAGCCGGGAGCACAGAAGTAGTAGGTCGTGCCTTCGTGTTCACTCTGCCCGCCGGGCGGATTGCCGGTGTCCACATCCATCTGGCAGATCGGGTCTATCGCTGTCGCCATTCTAATTCCCTCCGATTTCTCTGATCTTGTCTCCTGCCCATTCCCTGCCCAGCAATTCGCCGGTCCGGTTATATCTTGGCCCGCCGCAGTCTCAGGGAATTGCCAACCACGGTTACCGAGCTGAACGCCATGGCCAACGCGGCCAGGGCCGGGTTTAAGAATCCCTTTTCCCCAAAGAAGAATTCCAGGCCACCCGGCACGCCGCCGACTCCCTGGAATACGGGGTACAGGACCCCGGCGGCCACGGGAATGAGCATCACGTTGTAGAAGAAGGCCCAGAAAAGGTTCTGCTTGATCGTGCGGATGGTCTGCCGGCTCAGTTCTAGGGCCGTTGCCACGCCGTTAACGTCGCTCCGAATCAGGGTGATATCCGCCGATTCCATGGCGACATCGGTACCGCTGCCCATGGCCATGCCAACGTCCGCCTGGACCAGCGCCGGGGCATCGTTGATGCCGTCGCCGACCATGGCCACCACACGGCCCTCGGCCTGCAGCCTCTTGATCACGGCGGCCTTGTCCTGGGGCAGCACCTCGGCCTCGACCCGGTCCACGCCCAATTGATTGGCGATGGCGTGGGCGGTCTGGACGTTGTCGCCGGTGAGCATCACAACTTCCAGACCCATGCGCCGCAACTTGGCCAGTCCTTCATGGGCCTCGGGCTTCACCGTGTCGGCCACGGCGATCAGACCCATGGCCTGGTCGCCGGAGGCCAGGAACATGGGCGTCTTGCCCTGGGCCGCCAGCGCCGTGGCCTTCTCGGCCAGGCCGTTCAACGCCACACCAGACTCCTCCATCAATGCTTGATTGCCGAACCGGATAGTATGCCCGTTGACCTGGGCCAAGATGCCCCGGCCGGGAATGGCCTGGAACCCGGACACAGACGCCAATTCCAGCCCCCGTTCCTGGGCCTCTTTGACGATGGCCTCGCCCAGGGGATGCTCGGAGCCACGCTCGGCGGACGCGGCCAGGACCAAGAGCTCCTGTTCCGACGCTCCGGAAGCCTCAGAAACGACCAGGTCAGTCACAACGGGCTTTCCGGTGGTGAGTGTGCCCGTCTTGTCCAAGACCACAGTATCGACCTTGTGAGCGATCTCCAGGGCTTGTGCCTGCTTGATCAGCACTCCCTGCTCCGCGCCCCTGCCGGTGCCCACGATGATGGCCGTGGGCGTGGCCAGCCCCAGGGCGCAGGGACAGGCGATGATCAGCACCGAGACTAGGACCAGTGTGGAGAAGGTCAGGGCCGGTGCGGGACCCAGCAGCATCCAGAACAGGAAGGCGGCCAGAGAGGCGATTATGACCGCTGGAACGAAGTAGGAAGCCACCTGGTCGGCCAGCCGCTGGATGGGCGCCTTGGAGCCCTGGGCTTCTTCCACCAGGCGTATGATCTGGGCCAGGACCGTCTCGCCTCCCACCTGGGTGGCTTCGAAATATAGCGCACCGTTGGAGTTTATTGTCGCCCCGTAGAGCTTTTGTCCTGGGCTCTTTTCCACGGGCATGCTCTCGCCGGTGAGCATCGATTCATCCACCGCCGAATAACCCTCGGTCACCAGGCCGTCCACCGGGATCCTCTCTCCGGGACGCACCAACACGGTATCTCCAAGGATTACCTGGTCCACCGGGATATCCACTTCTTCACCGTCGCGCACCACCCGGGCCGAGGTGGGCCTGAGGCCGATGAGTCGTCTGATGGCCTCGGATGTGCGGCCCCGCGCCCCTGCCTCCAGGAACCGGCCCAATAGGATCAAGGCTATGATGATGGCCGCGGTGTCGAAATACACCTTGGCCTCGATGCCGTTGTCCGCCAGCACGCCCGGCGAGAAGGCATCCAACAGCACCACCGCCACGCTGTAAACATAGGCGACCGAGGTGCCCATGGCGATGAGGGTGTGCATGTTGGCCGTGCCGTGTCTGAGCGCGCCCAGGCCGGAGGTGTAGAAATTGGAGCCGGCCCAGAACTGCACCGGTGTCGCCAGTGCCCACAGCAAGAAGGGATAGTAGCCTTGGCCCATGAATTTGGAGACCCAGGGAAAGGCGTCAAACGTGCCGAGAAACAGCAATATCGCGCCGCCGCCGGCGAATACCAGACGGTCGCGCAGCTCCCGGATCTCCTTCACCTTGGAGAGCCGCTCCAGCTCCCTTTCCTGGTCTCCCGAGTCGTTGAAGCCCTCGACCCGGTAACCGGCGCCCTCCACCGCGGCTTGCAGGTCGGAAAGCTGGGCCATGCCCGGCACGAACTCCACCGTCGCCCTTTCCACGACCAGGTTCACGTTGGCCTGGGAGACACCTGGCACTTTCCGGAGAGCCTTTTCCACATGGCCCACACAGGTCGCGCAGGTCATGCCGCCGATGTTCAGCGAAGCGGTTTGGGTGCCAAGCTTGTAGCCGGCCCCGGAGACGGCCTCCTGCAAAGCCTGGAACGGCGCCACGGCGGAATCGAACTCCACCGCAGCCTTTTCCGTGCCCAGGTTAACCGAGGCCTCCAGCACGCCGGGAACACCCTTCAGGGCGTTCTCCACGTGGCCCACGCAGGCGGCGCAGGTCATGCCCTCCACGGGCAGGTTGATCTTCTTGATGTCTTTATTCGTTGTAGCCATTATTCCTGATTCCTGGTCTATGGACGGGTTACGCGCCGTCGGCGAATATCAGATTTCCTTTGGAGGCGCTCTGACGGAGTTTTTTCAGGTCGGCGTATTCCGGGGAGTTGTACCAGGCCTTGCCCCGTTCCATGCTTTCAAACTCCAGCACCACCAGCCGCTTGGGGGTCCATGACCCTTCCAAAACCTCGCCCGAGACCCCACGGACCAGGTAGATCCCACCGTAGGCTGCCACGGTGTCTGGAACGCCTGCCGCATACTTGGCGTAGGTGTCCGGGTCGGTTACTTCGATGTCTCCGATCAGGTACCCAGCCGTCCCAGCCTCTCTACCTTGGACCTGGGTCGCCACGCCCTCGGCCACGACCAAGGTCCCGGTGGACGCACTCTGGCGAAGCTTCGTAAGCTCCTTGTACTCCGGGGAGTAGTACCAGGCCTTGATGGTATCTACATCTTTGTACTCAGCCAGCACGAAGCGTTCCGGCAGCCAGTCCCCTTCGGCGTTCTCACATTTGCCGGGGCCCCGCACCAGGTACTTGCAACCGAACGCACCGCTGCTGGCGGGGACTCTGGCGGCGTATCTAGCAAAGGTTTCTTCGTCGGTCACCTTGATGTCGCCGATCACGTACGCGGACATATTTCACTCTCCGATTGATGCTTGCTTGCTATTCCAGGGTTCTGTTCCCCCCGATTCATCGGGGAGACTTGTCGAACCACATCTTGGAATGCGTTCTAGCAAGTTCACTTGGTGGACTGTAGGTACAGGTCCTTTAGTTCCTCGATGATCTCTTCGGCGCGCCCTGCCTGGATACCTTCCACCACGCAGGACTTCAGGTGCCCTTCCAGCAACAGACTCTCCATCTTCTCGATGGCCCGGCGGACGGCGTAGGTCTGCTTCAGAACATCGACGCAGTATTTATCCTCCACCAGCATCTTTCTGATGCCTGAAAGGTGGCCTTCGATGTAGCTCATCCGCTTGAGCGCGTCTTTTTTAACCTCTGGAAACATTCTATCTCTCCTAAACCCATACCCCCTGGGGGTGGGTTTACTCATTCCATACTACTCCCCCCCAGTGGGGCAGTCAAATGAACGGCGCAGATATGTTAGTCTGGCCCAATCTGTTGCAAAAAACGCGTGGGGGAGGGGCCATGGACGCCCATGATTTCTGGGGAACGTTGAAGAAACGAGGACTGAATTTCTTCTCCGGGGTACCCGATTCCACCTTTCAGGACGCTTACAACGTGATGGTGGCGGACCCCGGCATCCGTTACGTTCCAGCGGTGCGGGAGGATGTGGCCTTGGGAGTGGCCAGCGCTGCCTATTTCACAGGCGGGCTGGGCGGGGTGATCCTGCAGAATTCAGGGCTGGGAAATCTGGTGAATCCCCTTACGTCGTTCAACCTGATGTACAAGATTCCGGCGTTGCTCATCGTGGGCTGGCGGGGCTACGGCGGCCCACCCAACGACGCTCCCGAACATTGGATCATGGGAGTCAAAACCCCGCGGTTATTCGACCTATTGGAGGTCCCGTACGAGGTCCTGGAGCCCGATAACCTGGACGCCGCCCTGGACCGGCTCCTGGCTACCATCAAGGAGCGTTCGATCCCAGGCGCGTTGCTGGTCCGCGCCGGGGTGATCTCTTGATCGACCGGTACCGGGCCATCGAAAAGATATTGGAGCACGTCCAGGCGAGCGACCTAGTGGTCAGCACCACCGGCATGATCTCCCGGGAGCTATTCGCCCTGAATGACCGGCCGGAAAACTTCTACATGATTGGCTCCATGGGCCTGGCCTCGGCCCTGGGACTTGGCCTGGCTATCCAAGCCCCGCAAAAACGGGTTTTCATCCTGGAGGGCGACGGAAGCGCGCTGATGAGCCTGGGAACGCTCCCGCTCATCGCATCGGAAGGAACGCCCAACCTGGTCCACATCATCCTGGACAACGAGGCCTACGAGTCCACCGGCGGCCAACCGTCAATCAGTTCCCAGTTCGACCTGGCCCAGACCGCCGCCAGCGCCGGTTATCCCTGGACACGCCGGGTCGAAGAAGTTGAGGAATTGGGGTTGGCCTTGACCGAAGCCGTGGCTAACCGCCAGCTCAGTCTGATTCTGGTCAAATGCGGCATTGCTCCCGCTGAGGGGATTCCAAGGGTTGCACACACGCCCGAGCAGATTCGGGACCGGTTCCGCGGGGCTGTGCGGTCTTAGGCGGGAGCGAAGCCCGGTCGACATGGCGCTTATTGAGGCGCCGAGGGATGAATCTACCTGGCGATCGTGGGTTGTAGAATCTCGGCGATCCCTGGCAGGAGCGGCACATGGGAGCTCGGTTGCTACTAACAGCATCTTTTTCGGTCATGGTTTTGGCGGCCGCTTGCGGCGGAGATGATTCAGTTCCAGAAGCATCGATCAGCCGGTCAAACGCCGTGCCCACCGCCGCACTAGCCGTCGAATCAACTCCCAAGCCCGAAGTTATCGTTGACCCCAATGCGGCGCTGGCTCATTTCGAAGCCGGAGTCGCACTCCAGGAGCAAGGCCGGCTAGATCAGGCCATCGCCGCATTCGACGAGGCGATCCGCCTGAACCCCCAATACGGCGTCAGCTACGTCCGCCGGGGCGGCGTCTACCGCCAACTGGGTGAGAACCGGCGGGCGATCCGTGACTACGACGCGGCCATCCGCGTCGATCCTCGAAACTCGTTGGCCTTCTACATCCGAGGGAACAGTTATTACGCCCTTACCCAGTTCCAGCAGGCCATAGAGGACTACAGCGAAACCATTCGCCTCGACCCCCAGTTCGTCTTAGTCTACCTTGCTCGGGGCCTCGCCCATAACGAATTGGACCAGCACCTGCAGGCGATCGAAGACTACGACCAGGCCATCAGCCTGTCCCCCGAGTTCACACATGCGTTCATAGGTCGGGCCCTGGCCCACGCGGCTCTAGGCAACGACGAAGAAGCCCAGAAAGACGTAAACCGGGCCGTGGAGTTCGGCGCCAACCGAGACCAGTTGGAAGCCGGCATAGAGGAAATCAAAGGGCAACGGTAGGTGGCGGCCGTGAACGAATCAGCCGTCGCAATGAGTCATAAGCTGCGGCCCTATTTGGCCGCCCCAACCACTACTCAACATACCCATTCTTACGGTCCCAATCCACGGCCGCTTGGCTGCGGTCGGCCGGGTTTCCGTAGCCGCCGCCGCCAGATGAGAGGCAGTAGATATGGTCGCCGGGGTTGACCACCACCTCGGTCTCTTTTGACAGAAGGACCCGCTCCGTCCCGTTGGAGATGATTCTATAATCATGGGGGAGTCCGTCCTCACCGTCGAACAGTCCGAAGGGCGGCACCACGATGCCGTCGCCGGCCGTGTTCAGCAGGGCCGGGCCCTCCCCCTCGTAGACCAGGTCGCAGATACCGCCCAGTCCGCCGCGCCAGGCGCCCTTGCCGCCCGAGTTGGGCCGCATCTCATGCCGGCGGATGAAGAAGGGAAAACGCTCCTCGGTGACCTCGATGCTGGGGCTCCGTATGCCCCCGGCCACGTTCACCTCGCCCACGCCTGGCCAGCCGTCGTAGCCGTAGGACGCTCCTCCGCCACCACGGGCCAGGAAGAAGTGCCAGATGAACCGCTTGCCGGTGCGCGGGTCCACCCCGGTGATGGCGTAACGCAGGCGGCGGGAGAACCCGGCGTTGACCGCCTTTGGCACCGCGTGGGACAGGGCCTTGAATATCGCCTCCACGATCTCCTCGGCGCAGTGGTTGGTGCTCATGCACACCGGGGCCGGTGGATTGGCGTTGACGATCAGGCCCTTGGGGGCGATTATCTCCACGGGCCGCATGGAGCCCTCGTTCTTGGCCAGATCGGCCGGGGCGATATACATGATGGCGGCGTGGGCCAGGGAGCGGGTGTTGGCGTAGGCGCTGTTGATGAACCCGGTGACCTGGGGACTGGACTCGCTCAGATCTATGGTCATGGAATCGCCGGCGATGGTCACCTTGGCCCGGATGGGTATCAGTTTATTGTCGAAGCCATCGTCGTCCACCAGGGACTCCCCGTGGTAAACACCGTCGGGCCACTCCGATATGAATTGCCGCACCTGCCGCTCGGTGGCGGCCAATATCTCTTCCACGGCGGCCAACAGCGGGCCGGCGCCGTAGCTGTCCAGCAGTTCGGCGATGCGTTTGGCGGCGATCATCACCGAGCCGATCTGGGCGTTGAGGTCGCCCAGGAAATTCTCCGGCTGGCGCACGTTGGCCGAGAGCATCTGCAAGACGTCGTCCCTGGGAACGCCCCGGTCATACAGCTTCAGGGGCGGGATGCGGATGCCCTCCTGGAATATCTCGGTGGCCCGGGGGTTGTAGCCGCCGTGGGTGCCGCCGCCCACGTCGCTGTGATGGGCGCGGTTCACGGCGTAGAACAGCAGTTTCCCCTCGTGAAAGACGGGTTTAATAATGGTGATGTCGGGCAGGTGGCTGCCGCCGAAATAGGGATCGTTCAGGATGAACAGGTCGCCTTCGGCCATTGAATCGCCGAAATAATCCCGCACCGCCGCCCCGGCCACCGGCAGGGCGCTGACGTGCACCGGGATGCCCTCTCCCTGGGCCACCAGCTGGCAATCGGCGTCCAGGATGCAGGTGGAGAAATCGCGGCTCGAGTTAAGTATCTGGGACATGGCGGTCCGCAGCATCACCTCGGTCATCTCCAGGGCGATGGATTCCAAACGGTGCTCCACCACGGCCAGGGTCACCGGGTCTGGGCGGTCCGTTGCGGTAGCTGCACGGTCCGTGGCCTCCCCCGTGGCTTCCAGCGAGACTTTCAGCTCGATCCCGCCGTAGGGGTCGATGGTCGCCGAATCTCCAGGCTCGATCAACACGGTGGTGAAGTCAGATTCCAATATCGCCGGGCCATTCACCAAACTGCCCGGCGGCAGGTCCCCGATCTCGTAGACCGGCGCCTCAGTCCATCCACCCAGATAAATGCTGCGGCGAGCCTTCTCTTTGAGCGTTTTTGCGTTTCCGCTATCCAACGGAGGCGGGTCAAATTTGGGCAGACGGCCCACAACGGTGGCCCGCAGGGTCACCAGCCGGATCTCCTGCTCGGACTGACTGTAGGAGTACAACTCCCGGTAGCGCTGGTGGAAGTTCGCCGCCCATTGGGATAGCAGCGTCTCGGGGTCTTGGTGCAGGTCCGGGAGCGGAACGTTGACGTCATAGATCTGGTCCAGGTAACGCATGTCGGCGGAGACCGAAATCTCGATGTCCGCCTCGGGCACGCCCTGGCCCAAGAGCTTGTTCCGGCCCTCGGTCTCCATACCGGCGACGATCTTCTTCACCGAGTCCAGGTCGATGCCCCGCAAGGCGGCCGGATAAGACCGGGAATAGTCGTATTTGAGGTCGGTGGACAGCATGCCGTGGGCCGAGAGCACCGCGGCCGCGGCCGGTATGATCACCTTCTCCACCTGGAGTTGCCTGGCCACCTTGCCGGCCTGTAGTCCCGCCGCCCCGCCAAAGGCCAACATGGTGAACCGGCGGGGGTCCACGCCCCGCTGGACCGACATGAGCCGGATGCCTTCAGCGATGGACGTGGAAACCACGGTGGAGACACCCTCCGCCGCCTCGAGCATGGAGAGGCCGAGGGGTTGGGCCACGTGCTCAGCCACGGCCTTCTCGGCCAAGTCTTTTTGAAGCTTCGCGCTGCCGCCCAGGAAGTTGTCCGGGTTGAGGTAACCCAACGCCAGGTTGGCGTCGGTGACCGTCGGGAGCTCGCCCCCCTTGCCGTAGGAAGCTGGGCCGGGCAGGGCACCGGCGCTCTCAGGGCCCACTTTCATGATGCCGCCGGGCCCAACCGAGGCGATGCTGCCGCCGCCGGCGCCCATGGTGTGGATATCGATCATCGGGACCGATATCTTCCAACCGCCCTCGAATTTCTCGGTGCTGAGATGGGGTTCTCCATCCTCGATCAGGGAGATGTCGGTGCTGGTGCCGCCCATGTCAAAGGCAATTATGTCGGAGGCGCCAACCAAGCGCCCGTAGGCGGCCGCGCCGCTGACCCCGCCGGCGGGTCCCGACAGTATGGAGCGCACCGCCAGCCGGTGTGAGTCCTCGATGGGCGCAACGCCTCCGTTGGACTGCATGATCAGGAAATCGCCGGCCTGACGGAACGATTTCAACCGTTCCTGAAGGCTCTCCAGATACCGGCCCAGCACCGGCCCCACGTAGGAATTGATCACGGTGGTGCTGAGGCGGTCGAACTCCTTTATCTGGGGGATGACCTGGGACGAGAGAGATGTGTACATCCCTGGGAACTTGGCCTGGATGATCTCGCCAACCCGGTCCTCATGTGCCGGGTTCAGGTAGGAGAATAAGAAGCAGACGGCCAACGACTCCACTCCCTCGTCCTTCAGGCCGTCCAGGACCGCGTTCAGTGCGTCTTCGTCCAGGGCCACCTTGACGCTGCCGTCGGCCAAGACCCGTTCGGACGCCTCGGCCCGCAGATAGCGGGGCACCAACGGCTCAACCGGGGTCATGCGCAGGTTGTAGCGGTCCTCTTTCAGCCCCTCCCGCATCTCCAACAGGTCCCTGAACCCATCGGTTGTGATGAGGCCAACCTTGGCGCCCTTGCGCTCCACCAGGGTGTTGGTGGCCACGGTGCTGCCGTGAATGATCATGTCGGCGGACGCCAGAAAATCTCCCAGAGACAGGCCGTGGGCGGAGGCCGCGTCGTTGAGGCCGGTCATCAGCCCCTCGGAGGGGTCGTTGGGCGTGGAGGCAGTCTTGAAATAACGGGGAGGCTGGCCTTCTTGGGCGACCACAAAGTCGGTGAACGTGCCACCAACGTCGATTCCAATCACGTACACGGTTAGCTATTCTCCCAAGTGTCTTCTTCCGGGTTGGGCTGGTCGACTAGACGTACCGGGGCTCCACATCGAATGGGATGCCGAAGGCGTGTTTGCCGATCAGTTCCAGGGCGTCGAATCCGCCGATGGGATGCATGGTCCCGGCGCGGACGTCCCGGTAGTGACGTTCCAGGGGACGTCCTCTGGCCAGGGCCGCGCCGCCGACCATGTCCACCGCCTTGTTCACCACGTCTTGGGCCGCTTTCATGCAGAAATACTGCATGCCCACGGCTTCCATCAGGGTGTCGTCGTCCCTGCCGTTCTCGCCGTCCAGACGCTGGGCCACCTTGGTCTGGAAAGCCCAGGCGGCGTTCAGGGCGATGTCCATCTCCGCCGCCAGGAACTGGTTGCCGGGGTAATAGCTCCCTGGGTGTTTGAAGGGGATCCGGGTCCGCCCCTTGGTCTGCTCGATGGCGTAGTCCCGGGCGGCCTTGGCGATGCCAAGATAGATCGCGGAAAAGCTGCCGCCATGCCACGCCCAGAGGCCCCTGGCGAACTGGTCCCAGACCCAGGGCTTATGGCGGATCACGTCATCTTCGGCGACAAACACATTTTCCAGTGTCCAACTATGACTCTGACTGGCCCGCATGCTCATGGTGTCCCAATCGTTCAGGCAGGTTAGGCCCTCAGTGTCTCTGGGCAGGACGAAGATCATGGCCACCTCACCTTCATCCGGGTCATCGTAGATGGCGGTGCTGGCGAAGAGGTCGCCGCCGGGGCTGTTGGTGCCGAAACTTTTGCGGCCGTTGATGAGAAAACCACCTTCGGTCTTGGTGGCCTTCACCGTGGTGTAACCCAAGCCGGTGATGCCCTTCATGGAATCCACCAGTGGATCGGTGATCACTCCGAAGACCATCAGCCTCTCGGCGGCGATCTTCTCAAGAAGGGGCCGGGGATGGTCATCTCCGGCCTTGATCAGGTCGCACATGACGAAGGGCAGTCCGAAGTGCATGTTGACCGCCAGGGCGGTGGCGCCGTCCCCCTGGGCCAACCGGTTCTGGGCGATGCAAACTTCCAAAAGGGACGCACCGCCGCCGCCCATGTCGGCCGGGATGGGCATGGAGGTATAGCCCGAGGCCCGAAGCGCTTCCATGTTCTCGAAGGGATAGCTGTTTTCGGCGTCGTGCTGCGCCGCCCGCTGGGAGAAGTCATCGGCGTGCATGGCCGCCAAGTCGTGCCATCTGCGTTGGGAATCGGTGAGTTGGTCCACCATGGGCGCTCCTCCAGATCAAGTCGGCCCCCACACAGCCACACCAGACACCTGCCTTGGGCACCGGTATTCTAACGTTGGGGAACGGCGCCGTCCAACCAGAATCGGGGGCTGCCCTGTAATGTCACTTCCCTGCTTCCCGGCGTCCGGCCCACAAACCCCTGCTCCGTCAGGAAGGCGGTGACGGCCCGGCCCAAAGCCCCGCCCAGATGGTGCCCCCGCTCGGTCCAGTCCAGGCAGCCAAAGGCGAAATTTCCGGTGGACTTGGCCGCCGCGGACACATCCACTCCCAGTCCTTCCATCGCCTGGAGCCCTTTGGGGGTCAGTGCATAGCAGACCCTGTTGCCGGAAACGGGCGGCGGGGTTTCCTCAAGCCATTCCAGGCCGAGCAATTCATCCATGAGCGCCACCCCGGCTACACCAGCAAGATGCCCATAGCAGGTCCGGGCCTGCCGCAGGCGGGAGTCCCGCCGCACTTCCCGCTTGGCCTGGGAACTAAGTTTGGGACGCATCCGGATGGGCTCGACTTGAGTCATGTTCCGCACCTCTGTTTCAGCGGTCCTTTGATAAAAACAGGTGGCGGGACCGGCGTTTCCGCTGGCCCCGCCACACTCGTACCGAGTCATATCATGGGAAAAACCTTTTCAGCCGCCGCCGATGGCGGGGAGGAAATGCACTTCGCTGTTCTCTTGCACCTTATCCAACATGCCCAACAGGCTGACCTCGCCGTCGATCACCACTGCGAGACCGGGAATCAGGTCGTCCTCCATCTCGTCGCAAAGGAATTCCTTGATCCCCGGATACTGTTTCTCCAGGTTGTTGATCAACCGGCGGACGGTGCTGCCTTCCACCTGGACCTGCTGTTTGCCGCCGGTTAACTGTTGCAGCTTTGGCGGGATCCATACTTCCGCCATCGCCGTTTACTTACCCTCTTTCGCCCAGAGAGCCTCCAGGACCTTGTCTGGAGACATGGGCAGATCATTCATCCGGACGCCGATGGCGTCGTAGATCGCGTTGGATATGGCGGCCATGGGAGGCACTATCGGCACCTCTCCGACCCCTCTGACGCCGTACGGGTGGTTGGGGTTGGCGACCTCAACGATCACCGTGTCGATCATGGGCAGGTCCAGCGACGTCGGCATCCGGTAATCCAGGAAACTGCTGTTCAGCATGACGCCTTTGTCGTTGTATACGTACTCTTCATTGAGCGCCCAGCCGATGCCCTGGACTACGCCGCCTTGGATCTGGCCTTCGACGTAGGCGGGGTGGATCGCTTTGCCGGCGTCCTGCACGGCGGTGTAGCGCAGGATCTCCACCTTGCCGGTGTCGGTATCGACCTCCACATCGACTACGTGGACGCCGATGGACGGGCCGGGACCGGGGGGGTTGACGCCCGCGGAGCCCACGATGGGGCCGCCGGTGGGAATCATCCGCGCGGCGATCTGTTTGAAGGTCAGTTTTAGTTCGGGGTCTGACTTGTGCTGGAGGACTGCTTCCTTATACTCCACGTCCTCACTGGGAATCTCCCAGATCTTGGCCGCCCGGTCGACCATCTGCTTTTTCACACTCTGGGCAGCTTCGTAACAGGCCCAACCAGTCTTGAAGGTGACGCTGCTGCCGCCGGTGTTGGAGGTGAAGCCGATGGTGTCGGTGTCGCCGACCTGGGGATTGATGTCTTCGATTGCGATGCCCAGGACCTCCGCGACGTGCATCGCCATGGCGACGCGGCTGCCGCCGATGTCCGGTGACCCCTCGGTCAAACTGATGGTGCCGTCCGAGTTGACCACCGCCACCGCCGAGGAGGGACCGGTGTTGTTGCCCCAGAACCCGGAGGCGACTCCGCGTCCCCGCACCTTGCCCTCCAGTTTCGTGTTGTAATGCTGATGGTCCTTAGCCGCCTGCAGGGTCTCGATGTAGCCGACCTTGGGGGTCATTGGTCCGGTGACCCGGCGAACCCCCTCTTTGGCGCTATTCATCAGACGAAATTCCAGGGGGTCCATCCCCAGCTTCTCGCTGAGTTCATCCAAGGCGGTTTCCATGCAGAAGGCGGAGGCCGGAGCGCCCGGGGCCCGGTAGGCCGCCGCCTTGGGGCGGTTGATGACCACGTCTATGGCTTTCAGATGGGCGTTTGGAATGTCGTATTGGCCCATCATGCACTGGATGCCGGCAGTGACCGGCGACCCAGGGAAAGCGCCTGCCTCGTAGATCAGTTCAGCTTCGGCGGCGATCAATTTGCCGTCTTTGGTGGCGCCCAGCTTGACCTTGATCTTGGTGCCCGAGGTGGGTCCGGTGCCCTCGAAGACCTCGGTGCGAGTCAACTGGACCTTTACCGGCCGGCCCGACTTGCGGGAAAGAAGGGCCGCCACGGGCTCCACATAGGTGATGCCCTTGGCGCCGAAACCGCCGCCGATCTCCATGGGGACCGCTTTGACTTGGGAGACCGGGATGCCCAGGAAACGGGCGGTTTGGTCACGGACCGTGAACTGCCCCTGGCTGCTGGACCAGATCGTCAACTTGCCATCGGCCTGCCAATGGGCTACGCCGGCTTGGGGCTCGATGTACCCCTGGTGCACCGCTTGGGTGGTGGTCTCTTTCTCCACGATGAAATCGGCGTCTTTGAAGCCCTGCTCCACATCGCCAAGACTGAATTCAAATTCGTTGGCGATGTTGGTTCTCATGCTTTCGGCGTCGTCTTCCAGCAACCCGCCGGGCCGGAGGGCCGCGCTGGTAACGGCGGCCAGCCGCTCGTGCAAGATCGGCGCGTCCGGTTTCATGCCTTCCTCGGCGGTGAGCACCGGCTTTAAGACCTCATAGTCCACCTTGATCTTGGCCATGGCCTCTTCGGCGACGTGGGGGCTAACCGCCGCCACGGCGGCTACGGGGTGCCCCTTGTACAGCGCCTTGCCCCTGGCCAGGATGTTCATGCTCAGGAAGCCCAGGTTATGGATAGAGCCCTCCGCCAGGTCGGTGAGCTTCATGGAAGTCTCGGGCCAATCGGCCGAGGTGACCACCGCGTAGACCCCTGGGTGGGCCTCGGCGGCGCTGGCGTCGATGGATTTTATGACTGCATGAGCGTGAGGACTGCGAAGAATCTTCCCGTAAAGCATGCCGGGCATGTTGGTGTCGGCACCGTACCTGGCGCGTCCGGTTACTTTGTCGGCGCCGTCGTGACGGATCGGATTGGTGCCGACCGAGTCAAATTCTTCGTTGGAGAGGACCATATTGGGCTTGTACTCAAGCATTCAAACGCTCCTAGTCTGTGAAATTGGCAGGAACAATCCAGACGCCCTCAGGCGTGAATCGCATGGCTAAATCGGCATTCTCGATAAGCCTTGGCATATATTATCACAATACCAGTCTCGGTCTCACGCCTGGCGGCCCCTGGGTGGCCGGGCCGTAAAGACCCTTTCCACGGCGTGGCCGGCAACCGGTTATGACAAGCCGGTCTTGTCCACCGGAACGGGTACTGTACTGCCCCGCGTCAGTTGAGATATACTGCCAACGCGAATCATGCATGACTGGGGATGGCCCGTTGGCTCCCCATCAGCAATCCGAAACCGGAGTGGATATCAAGGATGCGCATCCCCCGACTACGCGCCCGCCGGGCATTATTGGGTCTCATTCTGATCAGCGCGATTTTGTTGGCCACCACCGCCAGCCACGGCTGTACCGTCAGCGGCTCCAGCCCGGCCGACAACGGCAGCGGCGCAATCACCGGCCCTCAGGCCCAGACTTTGGGGTAACGGGCGTAACTTTGGGTCTGGGTCCAGACCGTAAAAATTCGGGGACCTATCCATGGCAATAGACAACACCCTGTCTCCCCACGGCGGCGAGCTGATCGAAAGGATTGCCTCTCCCAGCGACGCCCCCCACATCGCGGCCGGTCTCCCACGGCTCCCTGTGCGCGACAGCATCGCCAGGGAAGTGATCAACCTCGCCTATGGGTTCTTCTCTCCCTTGGACGGGTTCATGGTGCGCTCTGAAGTAGACTCCGTGGTCAGAAACATGACCCTGACCAACGGGTTGGTCTGGAGCATCCCCATAATCTTCGACATCTCCCGCCGGGCCATGGCGGAAGCACGAGTGACCCAGGGAGACTCGGTCTTGCTAACCTACCAGGACCAGGCTTTGGCCGTGCTGGAGGTGACCGAAGCGTTCTCCTACGACCGGGAGTTGATGGCCCAGCACGTCTACGGGACGAGCGACCGCGACCACCCCGGCGTCATGCGGACCCTTGGACTGGAAGACACCTTCCTTGGCGGACCGATTACTCTGGTGAACCCGCCGGTCATCAATCCGCCTTTCGACCAATTTTGGAAAACGCCTCGCCAGTTGCGGCAGCGCTTTTCCGAATTGGGATGGAGCAAGGCGGTGGCCCACCAGACCCGCAACGTTCCCCACGTGGGCCACGAATGGATGATGAAGGGAGCTTTGCTTTCGTCGGAAGCCGATGGTATCCTTGTGAGCGCTGTGATCGGCGAGAAAAAACTGGGCGATTACATCGATGAGGCCATCGTGCTGGCCCATCACCGGCTGAGAGAGGCCGGGTTCTTCCTGCCCCACATCCATGAGACCTCCACGCTGATGTGGGACATGCGCTACGCCGGACCGCGGGAGGCCGTTTTCCACGCTATCGTCCGCAAAAACCTGGGCTGCACCCATCATATGTTCGGCCGGGACCATGCCGGCGTAGGGAATTACTACGAGACCTATGCGGCCCACAAGGTGTTTGAAAGTTTGCCAGACCTGGGAATAAAATCCGTCCTGACCCTTGAGTGGTGGTACTGCCCAGTGTGCCAGGGGGTCGCCTACGAGGGCTTGTGCGGCCACCGCGACCAGAAGCAGGACCTGGCGGGCACGCTGATCCGCAACATCATCGATGGCGGACAGGAGCCGGCCGCGACCACCTTGCGGTCCGAGATACTAGAAGTCGTCCGTGAATGCGCCGATAAATACAATGACGGCTCGGCGTTTGTCACTGCGGAGTATCTGGAGAACCGGGGGCCGGTCATCTCGATGCCAACCCTGGGTTGTTGTACCTGTAGTGAGCATCAGCCAGTGTGAATTTTTATCCCTCGCTAAACAACAGCGGGGGATTTTTTTATGAGCGAATCAAGCTGACGATCGACGTGAAAGACCGGCCAAGAGGAGGACGGTAATGCCTACCTACGTAGACCCAAACGCATGCAACGCGTGCCAGGACGAGCACGAGGGTCCGCTTTGCGTATACATCTGCCCAAACGACCTGATGGTCCTGGACCAAGACACCAAGAAGGGATTCAATCAAGAGCCAGAGATGTGCTCGGAGTGTTACGCCTGCGTCAAATTGTGCCCGGAAGAGGCCCTTCACGTCCGGGGGTATGCGGACTTCATCCCCATGGGCGCCGAGGTCCAGCCCCACCGGACCGAAGACGGACTACGCTGGAACGTGCGCTTCCGGGACGGGCGCACCTTGGAGTTCACCTACCAGTCGCGGACCAAGCCCGCGGGCTCGGTGGTCCTATTCGACGGCTTCACCGAAGACCGGCAAACCGAACTCAGGAACCAAAGCTTGGCCGGCGACTCCCTGTGGCTGGGCGTTGACAAGCTACCATCGCCAAAATAGCGGCTTTCGGATAACCCATCGATCAAGAACTAGGAGCGCCTGTTTTGACACTTCCCACCACGGAGACCATCGATTGCGACATCCTCATCATCGGAGGAGGAATGTCCGGCTGCGGAGCGGCATTTGAGTCCAAATATTGGAGCGGCGACCTGCGCGTTGTCATGGTGGAAAAGGCCGTCATTGAGCGGAGCGGCGCCACCGGAGAAGGGCTCTCCGCCATCAACTGCTACATGGGCCAGCGCTACGGCTGGAACACCCCGGAAGACTACACCAATTATGTCGTGAACGACATGATGGGCCTGGCCCGGGAAGACCTGGTCTACGACGTGGGACGCCACGTGGATAACTCCGTCCATCTCCTGGAGGAGTGGGGCCTGCCCATCTGGAAGAAGGACAACGGAGAATACCAACGCATCGGCCGGTGGCAGATACCCATTCACGGCGAGTCGATAAAGCCCATCACCGCCGAGCCGGCCCGGAAAGCCATCGGGCCGGAAAATCTCTTCGAGCGGGTCTCCGTCACCCATCTCCTGACCGACGCCGACGACCCGCAGAAGATCGCGGGCGCGGTGGGATTCGCGGTGAGGGAGAACAAGTTCTACGTCTTCCGGGCCAAGGCCGTCATCATCACATGCGGAGGCGCCTCCAACGTATTTCGCCCCCGCTCAGTGGGCGAGGGGATGGGGCGGGTCTGGTACTCGGTGTTCGCCACTGGGGCCGCCTATGGTCTCATGATTCCCATAGGGACTGAAATGACCCAGATGGAGCACCGATTCGTGCCCACCCGCTTCAAGGACGGTTATGGGCCAGTGGGAATGTGGTTCCAATACTTCCACGCCCAAGTGCTCAACTCCAAGGGCGAAGATTATACCGTCACCCGTGCCGACGAGTTGAAGAAGTACGAGCCCTACGGCTCCGCCATCCCCACACCCACCCCGCTCCGGAACCACCAGATGTTCATGGACATCAAAGAAGGCCTCGGACCCATGTACATGCGGACCGACGTGGCGATGCAGAAGTTGGCTGAAGGCGACCCCGCCAAGATGGACAAGGTCCGTGACGAGGCCTGGGAAGACTTCCTAGATATGACCATCTCCCAGGCCCTAACCTGGGCGTCCCAGAACATAGCGCCGGAGGACACACCGACCGAAGTGGTGTTGGCCGAGCCCTACATCATGGGTTCCCATTCCGGCGAGGCGGGCGCGTGGGTCAGCGGCCCCGAAGACATCGCGACCGGCGATTATTTCTGGGGCTACAACCGCATGACGACCATTCGCGGCCTGTTCGCCGCCGGCGACGGCGTGGGCGCAGCGCCGCATAAATTCTCATCCGGCTCCTTCACGGAGGGCCGCATCGCCGCCAAAGCCGCCGTTGGTTACGTGTCGGATAATCCCGGCGCCCCAGCCGTGAGCGACGCAAACGTCCGCGACATCCAGGAGACCATCTGGGCGCCACTGGAGACCTTTGAAAAACACAAGGGGGCCAGCTCGGCGGAAGAGATAAACCCCAACTTTATGACGCCTAAACAGGGGCTGGTCCGGCTCCAGAAGATCATGGACGAATACGGCGCCGGGGCATCAACTTGGTACACCACCAACGAGCCGACCCTGCTTAGGGGCATCGAGTTGATCGAGATGTTCCGCGAGGACCTAACCCACCTGGCAGCCCGGAACCGTCACGAATTGATGCGGTGCTGGGAGTTGGTCCACCGGACCTGGGTCGGCGAGGCCCACCTGAGGCATCTCCTATACCGTAAGGAGACCCGGTGGCCAGGATACTACTACCGGTCCGACTACCCCGACCTCGACGACGCCAACTGGCGGGTATTCGTCAACTCCAAGTTCGACGCGGCCAAAAATAGCTGGGATCTGCAGACCAAGCCTTACAGAAACATCATCACTTCTATCTGAATCTGAGACCGGCTGAATCTGAGACCGGCCGCCGAGTCTAGACCAGTTTTCCAGATTTTCGTATCTAGGCCTGGGGATTAGGGCCGTATGCCCATGGAACGGTGGGGCTTTTGGCCCTCTGCTTTTGGGTGCGCAAGGTATTAAATCCCGACATGCACCCACGCAGCCATCCCGGTCTTGTGTACCGGATGTAATGTTTTGGCCCAAGGGCTCTCGCCCCCTGGGCCCAACCACGCAGGAGACTTCAATGCCAAGCACGGATTCCAACTCCTCTGGCGGTCTGAATGTTCTAAGTGAAGACCCCCTTTGCGCCGGCGTCTTCCTCCCTGACCTGGAGGTGGGCGTCTCGCCCATCGGAGGTCACTTCATCCGCAGCCACTTCGCCGCACCCCAGATCAGATTCTTCGATTGGTCCCTGTCCATCACCGGCGACGTAAACAACCCCCTGGACCTCTCCTATCACGACCTGCTCCAGATGCCCAGTCACGAGATCGTCAGCCTCATGGAATGCGCCGGCAACAGCCGTTCAACCATGCAGCCCCCGGCGGAAGGCGTTCAATGGGACAACGGGGGCGTTGGCGTTTCCCGGTGGAGGGGCGTTTCGGTCAAGACCGTGCTGGAGCAGGCTTCCCTCAGGTCTGAGGCCACCGACGTTCTGTTTGAAGGCGCGGACTACGGCGCGGAGGCCCAAGGGGCTGGGCCGATGTGCTATGCCATGAGCGTGCCGCTGAAGAAATTGCTGGACCCGGACACGATCTTGGCCTATGAGATCAACGGTGTAACCCTGCCCCAGGACCACGGATACCCGGTGAGATTGCTGGTGCCTGGTTGGTACGGCATGGCCTCGGTGAAATGGCTGGCCAAGATCACCGTTATGGACCGCCCAAACGGCGGGTTCCACGAGATGGATTACCGGATCTATCCGGCAACGAACGGCAAGGCAGACGCCAAGGCGGAGCGTGTTACGTCTCTTAAGATAAAGTCTCTGATCAGCACACCGGCCAAGGGGTCCGTGGTCGAACCCGGTTTACACAAGATCAAGGGAGTGGCCTGGTCGGGCGATGGGCACATCACCATGGTCGAGGTCAGCACGGATGACGCCCGCACCTGGCGTCCGGCTGATCTGGAAGAGCCGTCGGGAAACTACTCCTGGCAGCACTGGGAGATCGACTGGGAAGCCAAAAACCTGGGCCACTCCCTCCTCCGCTGCCGGGCCACCGACAGCAAGGGCAACGTGCAACCGATGCTGGCTGCCTGGAACTTCCGGGGCTACCAGGTCAACTCGGTCCATTCCGTTCCCATCACCGTGAGAAAACCCCAGTAGCAGGTCGATTCCCGCCGCCGGAGACCCAAAGCCACCGGTGATATACGATGGGCACGATATAAATGCCCAGGTATATGGGACTGAGCCTTACAGTGGAGGTGGATCACCATGTTCGTGGAAACAATTAGGATCGAGAGCCTGTCCAACAACAGTTACGTGGTCGGCTCCGAGCAGTCCGGATGATGCGTCGTCATCGACCCCGCCCGGGATGTTGACCAGTACGTCCAGATCGCGGCCAACCACGGGACCCGGATCGTCTATGCCTTCGAGACCCACGTTCACAACGACTTCGTATCCGGCGCGCGGGAACTGGCCGAACAGACCGGCTGCCAGGTGGGCGCCAGCGCATCGGGGGGACTCTTGTTCCCATCGGTCCGCCTTCAGGAGAACGATGAGTTCGACCTGGGAGAGTTCCAGATCCGTATCCTCCACACCCCCGGCCACACCCCAGAAAGCGTCTCCTTCATAGTGGAGGAGCAGGGCCAGCCCACCGCCATCTTCACCGGCGGGGCCCTCTTGCTGGGCGGCGCGGCCCGCGTTGATCTTCTGGGCTCAAAGGTGGCGCCATTCCTGGCCCGCTGGCTACACAATACCATCCACGAAAAACTGCTCAAGCTGCCCGATGACGTCCAGGTCTACCCGACCCACGGCGGAGGGTCTTTCTGCTCGGCGGCGGCCGGGGGCGGCACGGCGCCCTCCACCATCGCCCATGAGCGGCTGACCAACCCATTCGCCGCCGAAACCGAGGAATCCAGCTTTGTAAGATTCGCCCTCACCGGTCTGGGCTCCTATCCCAGCTATTACAAATACATGGCCGACATCAACCGCAGAGGCCCGGACATCTTGGGCGGCGTCCCCCGCATGGCCTCTTTGACCGCCCTCTCGGTCCGGAATCATCTGGACAACGAAGCCGTTTTGATCGACGCGCGTCCGGAACGCAGTTTCAACGACGGCCACGTCCCAGGTTCCTACGCCGTGCCCCACGGCAACAACATGGCCACCTGGGTCGGCTGGGTGGTGCCCTGGGGACAGCCCCTGGTGCTCCTTTCCGCCGACGCCGGCCAGCACGACGACATCATGCGCCAGTTGATCCGCATCGGATTTGACCGGGTCCGTGGGTTCTTGTCCGGCGGCATCGACGCGTGGAAATCGGCCGGTCTGCCCATCGAAGAATCCAACCGGCTGGACCTAGAAGGTCTCAAACAAGCCCAGGACTTGCCTGCTCCGCCGTTGGTGATCGATGTTCGTCAGCGCAGCGAATACACCCAGGGCCATATCCCCGGCGCGCTGAACATAGAGCTGGGAGAACTGCAAGAACACCTGGACGGACTGCCGCGGGAACTCCCCGTGGTAACGGTGTGCGCCGCCGGGATGCGCGCCACCACCGCGGGAAGCATCCTGCAACGGGACGGCCGGGATAACGTGCAAGTGGTGGACGAAGCCGGAACTCCGGCCTGGATCGAGCGTGGTTACCCGTCGGAGACCGGCGAAGAATAACCGCCGGCTTCTATCGACATTCCAGCGTAGGCCGAGTTCTGGGCGCCTCAATCACGATCGAGCCAACTCCCGCTGGAAAAACTGCGTAGGGGCGGGTTTCTAACCCGCACTTTCCGACCGGCAGCCATGCTGAACAGGGTAGGTCTGGCTGCTCCTCATTGCATTGGTCTGCTTCCTGGAGATTGGCGATCGCCAAGCGGGGCGGGTTGGAAACCCGCCCCTACGATGGAAGGTCAATCACGTCCTTTCGCCGCTCCACCTCCGTCATCCCAGTCTTCGCTGGAATCCAGGGAAGCCCACCTTCTAACTACCCTCTCAAGGCTTCTAGCTGGTCAGTCTTTGGGCCGCCCGGCTTGGTACCAGCGGTCCCATGGCTGGACGCGTGATCGGCCCGGGATCAGGGGTTCTTTGACGGCCAATTTGTAAAACCCGGCCAACACCACACCGGCCACGAACCCGCCGATGTGGGCGAAGAACGCCACGCTTACCGAGTCCGCCAGACCAAATGACAGGCTTCCTTGTAGCAACTGCCAGACGAACCAGCCCCCCAGCAGCCATATGGCCCGCATCTCCACCACCGTGATCAGATAGAAGATAATCAAGGCCTTGATCTTATTGTTGGGGTAGATCATCAGATACGCTCCCAACACCCCGGATATGGCGCCGCTGGCGCCGATCAACGGGACCTCAGAATCGGTATTGATGACCCACTGACTCAACGTGGCGGCGACTCCGGCCACTAGATAGAAGACCAGGTACTTTACGTGTCCCAACCGGTCTTCGATGTTATCGCCGAACACCCATAGAAACATCATGTTGCCGGCCAGATGCATGAAACCACCGTGGATGAACATGGAGGAAAATATGGTGAGCACGGTGGGAACTGGCGTTGCGATGTCCATCGCGCCGAACCTGGTGTTCAGAATCTCAAATGGCTCTCCGGAAGTCAGCTCCTGGGCAATGAACCCCCATTTGAAGAAGAAGATGTTCAAATCGAGCCCGGCGCGGCCGGTGAGGATCCCAGCGCCCCCCAGGACCATCTCATAGAGGAACACCAACACGCTGATGCCGATCAGACCAGTGGTTACGTAAGGAAAATGTTGGTGTTGGACGCTGGCGTCGGAAAATGGAAACATCTATGGGCCTAACACTTGGGCGCCGCCTTTTTGGCGGCCACCGACGCACCCAAGACAAAAATAGGGGAACGGGTGACACCCGTTCCCCTATCAATGAGTATCCGGTCTGGCCTGCCCAAGGTCAAGAAGTCAGGTCTCCTGCCGCGTGGGCGATAACCTCTGCCGCCGTCTTGGGGGTCATCTTGCCCATATTCAACATCATGTGGTAATGCCGGGCCTCGCTGGGATGGACCTTCCAGAATTTATGGATGAAGTCTTCTCTGGCCCGTTCCAACTCTTCCACGTGAATCTCGGCCTCTTCCCGTTCGAAATGTTCCCGATCGATCAACGTTTGGACCCGCACTTCCATGGGAGCCAGCAAACCAACGTGCAAGGTGTGGGAGGCGTCGGCCAGGATCTGGTTGGCCCCCCGGCCGATGATTACGGCGTTGCCCTTTTCGTGGAGGTCATGCGCCACCTTGGTCATGGCCTCGATGAAGACCTTGTCGTCCAGCTTCTGAGCCACGCCGCCACCCTCGCCGGCGAGGTCCATATAGGTCTCGGGAGGCAGGTTCTCGATGCCCCGTCCGAAGTATGGTTCGCCACTCACTCCCGACATGGCGGAACGCTCCAGCATGGTCTGAACGAACCGGCCCAGGCGGTCGCGGAACCGGTCCACGCGCTGCTCTTTGGCGATGAGGGTGCCCACCGGGGTGCCGACGATGCGTGCCGCTTCGGTGAAAAACAGGCGGTCAACGAAGTTCAAGTTCAGTTCTTCGGCAACCATTTGGCCGATGGTTACCGCTCCGCATCCAATGGGGCCGTTAATGGTGATTACCGGCATTACTGGTCCCTCCAAATCCTCAGGGTGGTGTGCTGGTGTGCTGGTATGCAATGAAGGGGGCGGACCCTATTTTAAGGGCCTAGCTGGCTGCAGTCTCCATCAGCTTAACGCGGCGTCTTGGATATTCATCAGACAGAAGACCGAGAATGGTGGAATCGAACCACTCGTTATTCTTGCGGTGGGTCTTGCGTAGACGCCCTTCCATAACGAATCCCACGTGCTGGGCCATCAGCATGCCTGGCTCGTTATACTCGGGAATGTCGACCCAGACGCGGTGGAGGCCCAGGGGGCCAAAGGCGTGGTCCAACAGGCCGATAAGTGCGCTGGTGCCGTAATGGTGATGCCACAGGTCTTTCCGGCCTATCAACAGGTCGGCTCGGGCTTCCTGCAGCGGCCATTCGACCAGCAGCTGCCCTTCTCCTATGTGCTCGCCGTCCCCGCTGTAAACGGAGAAGATAGTGCGGTTTTCATCGTTAAAGACGTGGTCCCATTCCTCAGAACCGCCGGCCAGAATAGCTTCCGGAGTGTAGGTAGTATGCAGGGGCTTGCCGTCATCCCCAACACCGTACCAGACTGCGTTGACCTCAGGATCGTTAAGCCAATCAGACATCCGCTGAATATCTTCACGAGTGGGCGTTGCCAATGTTACCTCTGGGAACATATCGCACCCCCAAAATTCAATGGGCGAAATTGAGCTTCCTACAGGCGCCGCCAAGACTACCCCGGACTATCACCTTTCGGGATAATCATCATTATAACAACGGGTGGTTGTGGACGCAATTTGCGATTTGCGGCCGGCCCAAGCCCAGGTTCGCCGCCCTTTGAGACAGGCTCGGCACCCCCCGATGTGCCGCGTAGTATACTCCTGTAATTTCCGGATGCAATTCATAGGATCATCAAAACCGCCGCGGATGCCTGGCAGATGCGTGGGTTTAACGCTAACCGAGGCTAATTAAATGGCGCCGAATCCTGATTATTCGTCCGAGATGCGGATGGACGATCACTCCACCAATTATAAATTCCGGAATCGGAACGGGCCCATGCTAGCCAGTAAAAAACCGCGTATCAGGTCGCGGCGATCCTTGCCGATGCACAGAGTTTCAAAGAGAAATCCCAAAATATCGTGGGTCAAATGGCCCAGGTATCCAAGTCCGGCCTCGTCGTCTTGTGGCGTGGCAATAATGGTAGCGAATGCCGAGGTCTGGTAGCCATAGCGAGGTCCGCGGCTAGAGACACTAAACGGTCGCCGTTGTTGAGAAACCAAAATTCAGCTTCCGCTGGCGCATTTCGCCAGGGACTAGCTATTGATTTGGGGATGAGCCAAACTTGATGCTCGGACCCGCGGAGAATTGGTTCGCGTGATCACTCGCCTCCGCCTTCTGACCGAATAAACTTTAAAATCCCGACACGGCCCAAGCTTTGGGAACGTGACCGATCGGCTCTCAATTTAGTTGATTCCCCGATTCCGAAAACCACTATGCGTTTTGGAAAGTGTATAGTGGTTTTTGTTAGCCCAAATACTGGACAAAAAGGGAGTTGCGGCCGAAACATTTCATCACCAAAATCGACAGCGGCATCGCCGATTTTAGTTTGACAATCACAATAGACACGACAAATTATTATTGTTTTAGTTAAACACCCGCCCGGTGGGTAAGCACCAGACGGGCTGAGGAGTAATGATGAACGAGCCATCAAAACCCCACTTAAAAATTGTATTGCTAGGTAGTCAGCAAATGAAAGCCGCGACGGGTGCTTGCCTTTCCTTAGATCAGGGATTTTCGCGACGGTATCACGAGGAATTCCCAAAAGCCGTCTTAGACTCACCAGATGCGGCGCAGGACAGGCATCATGATTAAAAGATTCTTGGACAGGGTCATGAGCCGCAAACCTGGGAATACCTCCGCTGACGGTGCTCTCCAGCAAAATCTTGGGTTGCCATGTATCGGCCGAAAAAGCGATTTAATCCCCGTAAGCCACGAGATCGGTAAGATTGTTACCTCTCGATCCAGCATCTTAATCGCCTACGAAAAGATCGCGATTCAAGTCCGGCAAACGCTACAGTACGACAGGATAGCCATATCGATTCTGGATTTCGAGCAAGATACCTACCGGAAAGTTTTTGTCATGGGCCGGCCGTTAGATGGAATTGAGCAAGGCGATGTTTTTACTTTCCAAAAATCGTTCGCATTTGAAGTCGCACATTCCAGACGTGCGATTCGGCTCAGCCCTTCGGCGCAATACCCAGACCAGGAGACCTTC
>JADFNR010000158.1 GCA_022563275.1 Chloroflexota bacterium
CATGTCGGCGTCTTCGATGGCCCGCACCGCTTCCGGATGTGCGGTAGGGTCAGCTGGGATCAGAGTTAACGACCGGAGGCGGTCGGATGAATTGCCAACTCGACTCTCGCCGATCAGGGTCTCGCCGGAAACCGTGCTTCCAACCAACGTTACATTGCTGAGCGTGGAGGGGATGACTCGGCCTCGTATGGCGAGGAGTTCCCCAGCTATCTCCACGCCACGATAGAAATCGCCACCGATACCGGCCAGCGCGGCGATCAGGATGTTGCCGAAACTGTGGCCGTCTAGCTGCCCTTCAGACTCGAACCGGTAGTCCATGAGTTGCTGCATCACATCTTCAGAGTCGGCCAACGCCACCAGACAGTTCCGGATGTCACCCGGTGGCAAAATGCCCAATTCGCTCCTAAGCCGCCCGGAGCTCCCTCCATCATCGGCCACTGTCACCACGGCACTGATGTTGGAGGTGTAATGCTTCAGGCCCCGCAGCAGATTGGGCAGGCCGCTGCCGCCTCCAATCACGGTGATCCTTGGTCCGGAGCCAAGGACCCGCTCCACATAGAGGGAGTCAAGGATCGGCCAGTGCCTGGTGCGGTTCCCAATCTGGCCCAGCGACCGTGAGAGACCGAAGGCGGCAATAAAGGCTCCCACAACTCCCAATCCGATGAACACTCCGCCCCGCAGATAGGGAGACTGGTTGCGGAGGCTCACCGTTTCCAGGAATGAGATAAAGGTGGGACCGGTGGATATCTTAAGAGCGAAGATGACGCCGATGGTGATCAGGGCAAGACCGATGGCCCCCACGGCCAGCCAACGCTTTAAAGATAGCCCAGGTATCAAAAGGAAAAGAAGATACTGGTGAAACCGACTGCTGGTCAGCGCTTTAAGCGCTCGAATCATGTTCCTCCGCCGCGATTGGCGCCGGCCGGCTAAAACGGCCTTCTAATGGCAGAATTCGTGGGCCGACGTGAGATGGCTGATCCAACTCGCCAACCGATTCATTTCGATTCTAGGGAGCGGTGTGCGTGAGTGTCAAGATGAATCAAGCCACCACCGCCCGGTAAAGTTGCAAAACTGGGACCGGGGAACTAGATTCACCCGTCGAGAATCGCCGGTGCGATGCGAGTGTGCCAGGGCGTCGCCTGCTCGTAGGAATAGGCAGCCCGGAACAGGGTTTCTTCGGCGAAGGGGGCAGCGCCAAGTTGAAGTCCGATGGGCAGACCGTCGGCGGTGAATCCCCCCGGAATTGATATGGCCGGCAGGGAGGACAATGAATAGATGCCGGTGTAGGCGCGGCGGAAGAAGAACCGCTTGCGCACGTCCTCGGCGTTCTCGAATTTGGCGGTGAGGTCGGTGTGCTTGGGCGCTGGGTAGGGAGATGTCGGCGAAACCAAGATATCCACGTCGTTCAGGACTCCCATGACCTGACGGCGCAGCAGGACTCGCGCCTTCGCCGCCCGGTTGTACACCTTGGCCGGAACCAACGCAGCGGACTGGAGCCTGGTGCGGCTGGCCTGGTCTAGGTCGCCAGGTTGATTGCGAAGGATCTCATCCCTGGCCCCGGCGCCTTCGGTGTCGGCTATGCCAACGAAGATTGCGCCCGCCAACTCGGCCAACGGGATCGATACCTCCTTCACCTCCGCGCCCATCTCCCGGAAAGTGTCTAGGCTGGCCTCGATGGCGCCGCGGACGTCAGGATGCATGTCCTGCGTCTGGTGAAGCTCCTTGATGAGTCCCACTCGAAGACCTTTTACCCCATCCCGCATCCGGGCGGTATAGTCCGGGACCGGCTTGCGGCTGGTGTAAGGGTCTTTCTCGTCGTAACCGGCGATGACTCCCAGTATGACCGCGCAGTCCTCCACGGTCTTGGTCATGGGGGCGGCGGCGTCTAAGAACCAGCACATGTGGGTCATTCCGAAGCGGCTGACCCGGGTGAATGTGGGGCGCAACCCAACCACGCCGCAGTAAGAAGCCGGCCCGCGGCCCGAGCCGCCGGTGTCTTCGCCCATGGACGCAGCGCACAGGTGGGCCGCCAGCGCGACTCCTGAACCGCTGCTGGACTCACCGGGAGTGCAGTCGAAGTTCCAGGGATTGGCGGGAACGCCCCAGGGCGGATTCTGGGTGCCGCCCATGGCCAGTTCACTCATGTTGAGCTTGCCCAGCAGCACGCTGCCGGCTTCTCTCAATCGTTGGACGACCGTTGAGTCCTCGTCTGGAATGAAATCTTTATAGATATTGGAGCCGTTGGTGGTGAGGATTCCCTTGGTCCAATACTGGTCTTTGACCGCGATGGGCACCCCGGCCAGCGGACCCGGGTCCTCGCCCCTTTGGATGCGGTCCGCAACCCGTTGAGCGGCGCCCAACGCCTCTTCCCGCACCACGGTGATGTAGGCGGCCAGGCGAGAGTCCAGCCGGTCGATACGGTCCAGGTAGGCTTGGACGGCTTCCACGGGCGACAGCTCGTTGGCCTTGACGGCCCGTGCGGTTTCGGTGGCGGAAAGAAAAGGGATATCGGCGGGATTCATCGACCTCTCCTAAGTAGATTCACAAGGAATTGAACGGCGATTGGAATTGGGCAGCAGCTGTCACACCTGGCCGTCTTCTGGGAAGATCGTCACCGGATGGATGTTGGCCAGGTCCAGCTCTTTGAGTCTGTCCAACTCCTGCATCAGGCTGCTGAAGCGGTTGGTTACTTCGTCCAGTTCGTCTTCGGAAATCTCGATCCCAGCCAGAATCGCCAGCTCGCTGACCGTGTTTCTGTCCACCGCCATCTTGGTGCACCTCGAGGGTCTTGACCCGAGTTTAGCGGGCCGAAATTCTTGCGACAATATAGCCCCGGTCCGTGGCCCTGTCCAGCGTCGAGCCGGTGTGCACCCCGCCCGGAGGCATCTGGCGAATAGGGCGGGGCGTAACTATGATGAGATGGTATCCTTCGCCGTAGCCAAAAGGCATCCATGAGAAGACAAATACCCGCTATCTCTATAGGCCCACGCCGATATGCGATGGTTCTCGCCGCAACGTTATTGGCGTTGGGGTTAGCCTGCACCGCCGCAACCGCCACGCCTGCGCCAACTCCCGCTCCTACCATGCCGCCTACTCCTGCCGTGACGCCCACTCCGGGCGTCATGCCCGCTTCCACATCTACTCCGGAGCCCGTGGACCCGGAGCCGGCCGCAAACGAAGCCTTTACTGTGCTGACGGAGTTCCTGGAGGAATTGGGGCCCAGGGAGAGCGCCACCGATCAAGAATTGGCCGCCGCCCGGTACCTCCAGACCCGATTCCAGGATCTGGGTTATGCGACGGAAATCCAATCATTCACGGTGGAGCAACTCTCGTTGGCCGGACTGGGCTTGACGCTTAATACGCCTGAGCAAATGGAGTTCACCGCTTTGCCCCTGGTTGAAACCGGCCTGGGAGACGTGTCGGGGATTCTGACGCCGGTGGGTCTGGCGATGTCCGGAGACATACCGGATGCCGGTCTCGAAGGCCGCATCGCTTTGGCCAAGCGCGGAACCATCACCTTTCAAATCAAGGCCGAGAATGTCTTCGCCGCCGGGGCGGTGGGGCTGGTGATCTACAACAACACATTCGGTATATTTCAGGGCGTGCTGGCCACTCAACCCGATTTTCCAGTCATATCCCTCTCCAGAACTGACGGAGAGACGATCGAGGAGTTGTTGGCAGACTCGGAGATACAGGCTTCCATCAAGCTGACTTTGGAAGACCGGCCCTCCCGCAACGTGATCGCCGAGAAGAAAGGTCCCGGCGACGCGGTGGTGGTCCTGGGGGGACACTACGACACGGTGCCAGAAATTCTGGGGGCCAACGACAATGCCTCAGGCACCGCAGTTCTGCTGACCGTCGCTGGGATGCTGGCTGAAGTTGACCTGCCGTTCACCCTAAGGATCGTTCCATTCGGGTCGGAGGAACTGGGACTGCGGGGAAGCCGGTTCTATATCCAGTCGCTGAGTGAATCAGAATTGGGAAACACCAAGGCGATGTTGAATTTTGATGCTCTGGGCAGCGGTTCTAGGGTGAGCGTGTTGGGAGACCGGGATCTCACCGCATTGGCTGTGGAAGTGGGGAATGAGATAGGCGTCGAGGTAGCCGTGACCCGTGGCCTCGATGGGAGCACCAGCGATCACGCCAGCTTCAGGGAAGCCGGAGTGCCATATCTGATGTTTTTCGCGGAAGATTTCTCTCGCATTCACTCAGACAGTGATACCCTCGAATTCGTACAGCCTGAGCTGCTTGAAGGGGCGGTGGCGGCTGCGGTGGCGTTGCTTACGTCACCGGGATTTGCCGGCCTGATAGCGAATCAGTGATATCTGAAGGCCTGCCCAATCGCATTTAACGCGCCACGTTGATATACTTTCCCAACGACGGACCGGCTAGCCCGTAGACCGGCGATCAGAAGGGGTTACGCATGAAATGGGCCTCAGCGCTCTCTGAACAACCAGTTTTAGACGACGCCGTCGCGGAGTGCGGTGCAGCTATAAAGGCTTCCATCGGGGATGAGGCCCTCGACCTGGCGGTAGCTTTCATATCGCCCCATCACGAGGATTCGTACGATCGCGTGGCCGATCTGATCACCGAGAATCTGGGCGCCAAACATGTGTTTGGCTGCTCGGGGGGTGGAGTGATCGGCAACGGCCAGGAGATCGAGCAGCGGGCCGGCATCTCGATTACCGCCGCCATTCTCCCCGGCGTGGCCATAAAACCGTTCCATCTTCAGGTGCATCGGCTTCCCGACTTGGATGCCGGCCCGGACAAATGGGAAGATCTTATTGGAGTCCCCGCAGACCGAGACCCGCATTTCATCATGCTGGCCGACCCCTATTCATTCCCGGTACAAGACCTGCTGATGGGGATGGACTTCGCCTATCCCAGAGCAACCAAGATCGGCGGCCTGGCCAGTGGGGCCAACCGGCAGGGAGGGAACGCCCTGTTTCTGGACGGCCAGTTCTTGCGCACCGGGGCCATTGGCCTGGCCCTCGATGGCAATATCACCGTGGATACGGTGGTGGCACAGGGCTGCCGTCCCATCGGCAAACCCATGCGCGTCTCCAAGAGCGACCGCAACATGTTGGTGGAACTGGATGGCGAACCTCCCATGACGGTGCTACGGAACATGGTCCAAGAATTGCCGGAACGAGACCAGGAATTGTTGGGGCACTCCCTTTTCTTGGGAGTGGTGATGGACGAGTTGATTGAAAACCCAGTCCAGGGTGATTTCCTCATACGCAACGTGGTGGGGATGGACCAGAACACCGGCGGCCTGGCGATAGGCGAGATGCTTAAGGAAGGGCAGTTGGTCCAGTTCCATCTGCGCGACGCCGAGACTTCCGCCGATGACCTGCAGGCCGTGTTGAGCCGCTACGCTGACGAACACCGGGAGAACGATATTCCGGGCGCGCTCTTGTTCTCATGTTTGGGCCGGGGCCAGTACCTCTACGGCAGGCCCAACCACGACACCGAGATATTCCGGGAGAAACTGGGCGCCGTGCCCCTGGGCGGCTTCTTCTGCAACGGCGAGATCGGTCCGGTGAGCGGCACCACGTTCCTCCACGGATACACCAGTTCCTTCGGTCTATTTCGCCCCAAGCTCTGAAAGCCCGCTTTGTTTTCATGGGACGCTAGGTGAAGCATGTGCTTCTGAAGGAGACTTCGGGCAGCCCTGGTAATACGCCTTGACGCTCGTTGTCGGCATGCCTGCGTCGCTAAGTGGGCAGTTCGAGGCGCAGGGACGTCAAGCGCTGGCCGGACTGCAAGCTTGGGCCCGTGACGCCAATACTGGGTCGTCAGACTCGTTCAGAGTGCTCCACTATGACGACGCCAGCGATCCGTCCACCGTGCGGGAAGTCACCCTGCGTCTGATCGTCGATGACCGGGTCGATATACTAATCGGCCCCTACTCCAGCGTTCTTACATCGGCGGCCGCCCAGGTCGCGGAGGGCCACGGCAAACTGCTTTGGAACCAGGGTGGGGCGTCGGACAACGTCTACCGCCAGGGACACCGCTGGCTCGTGGGGATACTGACACCCGCCAGCCGCTACCTGACCGGCCTTCTCCCGATGGTGCGGCAGGCCGACCCTTCAGCCGCCACCGTCGCTTTGGTCAGGGCTTCCACCGGCG
>JADFNR010000038.1:0-6832 GCA_022563275.1 Chloroflexota bacterium
TACGGTGACCTTTCCGCCACAACTCTTGGAGCTAGGATCGGAACGATCCTTTTTATCACGATATTGGGTCTAACCGCGTTCACGGCTGCAGCCGGCATGATAATCAACTGGCTGATTGAGGTACAGGTTAGAGAGCGATCCGGCATTGGGAGGCTATATCTGAAAAATCACATTTTGATAATCAACTTCCCCAATGAGTCTCGCGTACGTAACATCATCGATGAATTTACGTCAGATTCCCGCCACGAAAATGACGAAATCACTTTAATAACGGACCGGGTTGAATCGTTGCCGTTCCAGCATCCTAACGTTCACTTCTTACGTGGCTCGCCATTGGAGATAGATACTTACAACAGGGCCTCGGTCGCCGAGGCTCAACGAGCGATCATATTGAGCACCGGTTACGACGATCCAAACAGTGACAGCATCGTGGCCTCTGCTGTGTCCGTGCTGCACCGTTCAAACCCTAATATCATCGCCACGGTTGAATGTATCAATCCCAAGCACGAAATCCTGTTCGAAGGGATGGATAACACTTCTCTGGTTTTCCCACTACAGATGGCCAACAATCTTCTGGTGCAAGAGTCTCAAGATCCCGGTGTCAGCCTGCTGGCCCAAGTCATCACCAGTAATAAGAAGGAAGGCACCCTGCTCAGCATCCGGTTAGAAGATATGCCAGACCAAACGGTCTCCTATCCGAAATTGGCCAAAGACATGCTGGACATCGATGTTAACGTGGTGGGAATCGTCCGTGACGGGACCGTGCATCTCAAGTTCACAGGCCTTTTTCCCATGAAAGATGACGTACTTGTGTATATTGCCTCCTCCCGGTTGGATTGGAATTCTGTTCAAACCACGTTGGCCCCGGTGTCCCAGGAAGTTAGCCAGGAAGCGTAGGTAGACCTAGATCGAAACAAATGATAGGCAGCACAAAAATCGCTAGGTTCCAGGCCCTAGATTGGCTCAATGGCATTTCGCGGTCCGTTAATGCCACGACTGGATCTTCTAACCGATTGGCTAGAACCCGTCTGAATGAGATCCGGAGCCAGGACTTCACCTCTTTTTCCGATGCTCAATTGCGGGAATCGATAACTGAGCTTACCCGGAAAACACACGCACAATCAGCCGAAGATAATTTGGCTCAGGTGTTCGCCATCGCCAATGAAGCCATTAGTAGGCGCAAGGGAGCATGGCGATTTTTCGACTCGACCATCAAGAATCAAAAACTTCTGGCGATTCACGAACTGGCGGCCGGCATTTCCCAAAGCAATGATTACAAGCATGCTATCAGCGAGTTGGCGTCCGTTGACAGCCATTGCTGGGAGAGCTTCGACCACACCATCGCTCCGGTTTTGGCCCCCCAGGGATTGGAATCCTGGGAGCAGACCTTGGTTGGGCCGGTCCTGTACGTGGGTCAACGCAGCCAGGTGGAATCTACGGCCGATATACTACTCCCCGCTCGTTTCTACGAGACGCTTCAGAGAATCGACGAAGAACGAGAGCTGGCATTTGAAGTGTCCGACCCACAGGTCCTAGCCGGCCTCCTCCTATACCAAGGGCAGATCGTTGAGATGAACGCCGGTGAGGGCAAAACCATTGCCGCGGTATTCCCCGCGGTGCTGCACGCGGTCAATGGAAGAACAGTGCACGTGATTACCGCCAACGACTATCTGGCCGGCAGAGATGCCGCGTGGCTGGCTCCGGTTTTTGAGTCCCTCGGGCTGAGTGTGAGCGCCATTTTGGAGGTGATGGACGAATCAGCGCGACGAATAGCCTACGGGAAAACGATCGTTTATGGCGCGATGAGGGAATTCGGGTTCGACTTCTTACGGGATAACCTGAAATTGTCATCTGCTGAAGTGGTCCAACGAAAATTGGATGTGGCCATCGTAGATGAGGCCGATCACGCGTTGATCGATGAGGCTAATATCCCTTTGATTATCACTGGTGGCGCCGGTGAAATCCCTAAGATACCGGCCAAACTCCGGACGACCATTGAGAACTTGGTTGAACTACAACGCTCCGCGGTCTCCGCGTTAGAGCAAGAGATGGGAATCGTTGAATCTGGTTCAGACGCTGAGCTGCTTGTCTTGGCTAAACTTTATCTCGCAGATCCTGACAATGCATCGCTGCGGCAAGAATTTGTGTCCCATCCAAAAAGTTTGAAACGGGTGCAGCGGGTTATCTCCGAGTATCGCGTTGACGAGGAATATGACTGCTTGACCAGCAGCCTTTCCTACTGGATCGACAACGACGGAAAATCTCTATGCTTAACCGGGAAAGGTCAGGATTTTGTTGAGTCCTGTTTGGGTCCCATGTCCGAAGATTCCGTTGTTATAGACCAGTTAAGTAGTTCCCATACCGATAACGGTCTTTCATTGGTCTCACGCAGAAAAGAGATCAGCGGACTTAATCGGCAACTTGCCCGGAAGCAGAACCGGATACACCAGATCGTTCGAATGATTTGGGGATACGCTCTGCTTAAAAAGGACGTGGATTATTTAGTGAGAGATGATCAGGTTGTCCTGATCGACCAGTACACGGGGAGGGGCCGGCCCGATACCCGTTATCATTTTGGGCTACAGGCCGCGCTAGAAATAAAAGAGGGTGTTCCGGTGCAGCCAGAACACGAAGTCCTAGGGCAGATATCGGTACGGGGCTATATCTCCCAATATGCCATGGTGTCGGGAATGACCGGGACCGCCATGTCTTCGAAGAGCGAGTTTAAGCGTGCCTATGGCTTGGATGTTATTCCCGTGGCCCCGAGCAATCGCGTCAAACGCACCGACCTTGAGCCCAGAATGTACTTTAGCAAGCAAGACAAGTTTAAGGCCATGTTAGACGAGGTTCGATTCTGCCAACAGGTCGGCAGGCCAGTCCTGATCGGCACGCATTCCATCGTTGAATGCGACGCGATCTCCCAACTATTGACCAGCGATGGAATAGATCACAATCTACTCAACGCCGCCAACGACCTTGAAGAGGACCAAATCATCCATGAGGCGGGCCTTTTAGGTTCGGTAACCGTGGCCACGGACATGGCAGGTAGAGGCACTGACATCATCCTGGAAGCCGGATTGGACGGCCAAATCACAAGCAACTACGTCAGATTGCTAGGCCAATTGCTGGACGACGGCGTTGGCGTTATAACGCTCAATTGTCCCACCAACGAAGCTGCCAAAATCTTGTTGTCTGCCGTCAGCGCTGGTGGTCTGGGATGTAGAATTATCGCTCCGGCCCAAGGCCATGGGACTGAAGTTGTGCTGCAGGCTCATGATGTATCTGCGCGTGGACGCACGATCACCATGGACTTCGGTCTGGGCCTGTATGTGATCGGCGCCGAAGCCAGTGATAACGCAAGAGTTGACCATCAGCTCATGGGGCGAAGCGGGAGACAGGGAGCTTTTGGAACTTCACAGTTCTTCTTGTCCGCAGAAGACTGCCTCCTCAAGGGCACCGGCCCAGCTTCATCGACGTCGGCCGATACCAGGATAGACTCAGCCGGCCGGACTTTCCGGGCGGGTGCACCACTGAATCGCCATCTCGAAGGACTCCAGAAAAATGCCGAGACGGATGCTGAGTCACGTCGTGCGAGGATCGAAGAGTACACCAGGGTTTTCGAAGCCCAATCTTTCGCCTACTACCGTGGGCGGAGGGAGATCCTTTGCATGGAGGACTTCCAAGCCCACCTTGAAGACTTGGTCGCCACGAAAGCAACCCAACTCTCACAAAAGTACTTCCCGGAAAAGCAGGTTGATGACTACACGCGTCAGTTCTTGGACCTGAGCGAGGAACTAGACCTGGATTACAAGGTTTCAGCCTCCAGCTTGCACGGTGTAGACGTCAACCTGTTGGCAGAGGGAATCGCCGAATTGCTCAATGAGCGGCTGGACCATGCAAGGGAAAGGTTCACCAGCAGGGAGTTCAATGAATTGAGCACTCTGCTATATCTGCAGACAAGTGACGAGCTATGGAAAGACCATATCTCCTACGTCCAAAGCTTGATCTTAAGCACCCAGTTGTGCGGCGCCCAAGGAAGAGGCGACATGGCCGCTTTCACACTAACGAGCTTTGAGTCATATGACCTATTTCAAACTCGCATCGTGGATTCATTCTTGCCAAAGCTGGCCGGATTCCCTGGTGCGGCAACCGGCGGGCCGCAGCCACCAGAGGTAGAGCTATTTCAGGATGTCACGCAGATTCTGGTATGAACGCCGCTGGGACCTTGGGACCAGACAGATTCTTATGGGAAGGGGTATGAGACATGGTTAAACGAAAAAGAATGGGGATGTCGCTTATCCTGGGCTCTGCCATGATGGTAGCCGGCCCGGTAATAGCCGGTTGTTCCACCGGCGTGAGCGCGGATGAATGGGCCACCACCGAGGGTGCGATCGGCAGGATCAACATGGATGCGGTCCAAGAGGCGTTTGAGAAATCCACGAGTGTCGAGGAATTCGAAAAGCGTCTAAATGAGATCTACGAAGGCGACGGCATCGTGTTGATCCGGGCCAAGGAAGAGGGCGGAAAACGCATCATCGAAGCCTTTGAGGACCTGGATAAAAATAGTGATCTAGACCCAGAAAAAGACGACTTATTATTCACCATCACGAATGAAAATGGTAGCAACGAGCTACGAGGACGCGGCGCAAACAGACATTACAGTGCCTTTGGGGGCGGCGGGAGTTTTCTCTTTACTTACCTGATCTTCTCGTCGATCACACGGGGTGGTTACGGCTACCACACGCCTCGTTCCCGGGTACCGCAGATGGAGAGAAATCGGACTAGTTACCGTAATTCAACGAATTATTCGGGCGGGCCTGGCGGAGGGCAGGTTGGGAAAAACTCCCAATATTACAGCAAACAAAGCTCGGCTAATCGAAGTTCCTACACCAGCGCCGGCCGCAATCTGAGCCAAGCCAGGCAGAGCTATATCGGAAACCAGAAGTCCAGCGGAGCATTTAGGACCAGCAGGACCGGAGTCAGAAGCAGCTTTGGAAGGTCTGGAGGAAGATTTGGAGGAGCAAGGGGTGCCGGTGGCGCACAGGTGATCATTGGTCATTTGAGGTAGTGACTCACCTCCCTTGGGGAGCGTCGAATAATGGCCGCACAACATTCCAAATATCAGAAAGTCTTAGCGGATTTCTCCATAGACTACGATCCCGCTAAGGCCTTTTACGTTAAACATCGCCCGTTTATCCTCCAGGTTACCCTTGGGGAAATGAAACTTGAAGACGCATTTTGGGTGGAGCTAGGACCAGAATACGTCAACTTCCGCCTCGGGGACTTCCTCGACATTGCTTTCCCCCGGAACAAAAGGCAACAATCAAAAATCAGCTCCATGCTCGACGTTAAAGAAAACCCAGACCTTCCGGATATGTATGCTGCGTTGCTAGAAATATTCGCAGAGTGGCGTGACGGTAAATGCTCTCTTAATTTCTTTATCAACCAGGGCCCAGAGATCAAAGTAACCGACCGGCTGGACGACCATCTCAGTCTGATGCGATCGCCGGAGCATCGGATCGAAGAGACTCCGCTGTTGGACCTGGTGATCGACCAGAATCTAGACGTACTGGATTACCTGACGACCGCTGGCTACATCAAGAATAAACAGACGACGATAGAGTTCATGCAGACCAACATGCTGATGTACTTTCTCGAAAAGCATAATTACAAACTTCCAGTAGCGCCGATAGATGACATCGATAAAAAACTAGCTCCCATAGCCAAGAAGCTTCAATCCGTGAACCTAATCGCACCGTCTGACCTAGAGCCCATCTTTGAGATATCGGAGGAAGGCAGACAAGCGATCGGGAGAACGATCGCTGAGACTGAATCCTACATAAATCAATACGATGTGTTTAAAGACGTGTACTACGATCCCGGAAGCGGGGCGCTTGAGTTCGATACTGGACGAGGACAGGACCTAAGAGTTCAGATCTATGAGTACGAAGACCGGGACCCGGTACGGGTCATCTTCTTGCTCCGGCTCTACGACGGGACATTTGACGAAGACTTGGCAACCTGGCGTGATTCCATCCACTCGGAGCGATATTTTGGAGAAGTTTTAAGCCCGGTAACCAACGGGGCGCGTATCGACGAAGACATGGTTGAATCGGTCATCGAAGCCGGATACAACTTTGCTGAGGCACGATTCGATACGGATATCGAAGTAGAATCTCAGGAAGAATTGCTCCGGCGAATCGAGAAAAAGTAACGGAGCCGGCTTCTTCAGATAGCTATGAACAGTATCATTGCCGAGCTGATGACCACAGCGCTTTCTATAAACGCCACCCCCATGTTGCGGTCGACTGCGATCGCTTTTGACGCGGAAACCGTGGGCAGCAGCATCTTATCCAGTAGCAATCTCATCACGTAAAGCAGCGCGAAACCAACTACGCCAAAGGTTAAAAAGGCTGCGACACCCTCGTTCCACCCGTCAAAATCTCCGAACACCGCCTTAAAAGTCACTAAGCCGATGGCGATCAGGTTCCCCCCAAACGCGATACCCACGGCAGTATTTTTGCTCTCAATCTCGGAATGCATATCATATGGCGTTGTCAATTGGTAAAACAGAGCGAATATCACCAGGAGCACCAACCCCATTCCGAAGAACGCCGCTGCCGTATCCGGCCCACCGCCTTCTCCAGCCACGGAGCCGGCGACCAACAGCCCAGTGGCGATGTACATGCCGAACTCAGCGGCCCCGCTGCCGACATTTTGGCCTTCGACGACCTCTTTTTCGATATCGAACCGGTAAAGTATCAACCGGTTCATAAAGATCCTCACTATGTTAAGAGCGCCGATGCCCGCTAGGGAATATAGAAACACTCTT
>JADFNR010000038.1:6931-26388 GCA_022563275.1 Chloroflexota bacterium
GATGTCCTCGGCGTACTCCCGGTCAAATCCCAAGCCATCCACTGCGGTCGCCGCAAAAGGCTGATACAAAGCACCAAGAAATACGAGGATGACGCCCATGAAGTAGCCGCTAAGCCGCAATGCGACCGCCAGGTTGTTTTTGGTGACGACTTCCTCATCGATCTTGTAGGGGGTGATAATATCCCTCGCTAACTTAGCGATCACCAGTACGACCAACCCCAGCCCAACAAACACCAATCCCCGGGGGATAATTTCCAGTGTGTCGATAAATGCGTCTATCATTGCTTTACCATCTGAAAAACGTTCCTTCCGCGATTCGAATCATAGTAGATGTAAGAGTAAATTTTAGACATTGATCGAGAAATTTATGAAAGATATCGACCTATCTGACGGTTTTTGTTATTGTAGTGGGCACGCTGGAGCCGGTCAAACGAATTCCTGGTGAATTTGGTTAGGTTAATGGATGAATCACCTGAATAATTCCTCGGCCCACGCAAACGAGAACACGTAGCCGCCAGTGTAGCCCCCGCCGCAAATGCGGTTTTGACTTCATCGCGTGTGCGGCAAGTGCGGACCTGGCGAAGCTCTCTGCCCATGACTATTAGACCCTATTGGAATTAGTTGGATTTTGAGCACCAATCCTAATCAAACGACAATAGACGAATTAGCAGAGTTGGCATTGGTGTTTGCGGGCGCCGCAGATTCCATCGCGACGCCGGCGTTCGTTTATGAAGATGCGTTCATCGAATCCCGGTGCCAGCACCTCAAAGAGATTGCCGGCAAAGCGAACTGCAAACTCCTCTACTCGATCAAGGCGTTAACTTTGCCCTGGGTATTGGAACTGATCGCACCTCATGTTCACGGCTTCTCCGCAAGTTCGCTGTTCGAAGCAACTATCGCGAGAAATGTCCTTTCACCGGAAGGTACCGTTCATCTAACGACTCCGGGTTTGAGGCCGAATGAAGTTAGGAAAATATCAGAGAATTGCGATTACATCGCCTTCAACACTGTGTCCCAGTGGCTGCGCCACAAGGATGACGTCTCGGAAGACCTGGAGATTGGGCTACGCGTGAATCCAGAAGTCTCATTTTTAGACGACCCTCGGTACGACCCTTGCCGAGCCTACTCGAAACTCGGTATATCCGCCTACGCCATCAAAGAGGCATTGGGCCGACGTTCCCCGGCGTCCCACGGTATCAGCGGATTGCTCTTTCACAACAACTGCAACTCGCCAGATCTTCAAGAGGTTTTGGTATCGGTCCAAAAATTGGAAAGGGAAATCGATTACGTGCTGGCAGGTTTGAGGTGGATCAACCTAGGCGGTGGTTACCTGTTCGACAAAGACAGCACTAATCAAGATGCATTTTACGAGGCCGTTGCCTCCCTGCAGACGAAATATGGTCTGGAAGTTTTTATTGAGCCCGGTTCGGCTTTCGTGAGGGACGCGGGGTTTCTCGTATCCAAAGTACTTGACCTGATCGAGAGCGAGGACAAATCAATCGCGGTCTTAGATACAACTGTGAACCATTTGCCCGAATCCTTCGAATATGATTGGCGCCCTGACATATTGTTGGACGTTGAAGGCGGACGGTATCCCTATATCATCGCCGGGTCTACTTGTTTGGCGGGCGATGTTTTTGGCGAATATGCGTTTGCCGAGCCGTTGGAGATCGGGTCCACGGTTGTGATGTATGGCGTTGGGGCGTACAACCTGGTAAAGGCCCATACGTTCAACGGACTTCCATTGCCCTCGATATATTCCCTTGGCGCCGACGGTGAAGTCACGTTGATGAAAGAATTCACTTTGGAAGAGCAATCTTTGAGATGGGGGTTTAAAGCCAGTGCGTGTTTCCGAAATTGATTTTCAGTTGCCTTGCCCTCCCGATGGCGGCAGCATTCTTAAATGGCTGGCCCATCAGGCCCAAGAGAAACTTCCTGCCGGGGAGGAGCTGGTCCGGCTGGTGATCACTGAGTCGAACCAGGAATTCTACAATTGCGAGGCTACCACCTACCAAGCTGGCGGAGACGCGCATCAGATTCCGTCCGGCATGGCGCTGGAATTTCGCAAGCGCCAGTCGGAGAATACCGGTCATTTCAACGTAGCTATGTTGATTCCAACCGGAATCGGCGCCGCCATCGGCGGACATGCCGGAGACGCAACGCCGGTGGCCCAACTACTGGCCTCGGTGTGCGACAACCTGATCATTCACCCCAACGTTGTGAATGCATCTGACATAAACGAGATGCCGGCGAATGCTCTTTATGTAGAAGGGAGCGTTTTGTGCCGGCTGATTATGGGGACGGTTGGAATACAACCGGTCCGGGGAAATCGCGTGTTGGTGCTGCTGCATCCACACCCTGACCGGATATTCACGGACCTAGCGGTCAATGCGGTAAACGCGGCCCGGTCCTCCTACGGGCTGAATTGCCCGAAAGTGATTGAGATGGACCGCCCGTTGGTGATGAATCCCGAGTACACCGAATCCGAAAGAGCTGCCGGCAGCGTCGAAGGTTTTGAGAACCTTTTTTATCTCCTTGATAAATACCGCGGAGAATATGACGCCGTGGCTATAGCGTCTGTGATCTCGACGCCTCTGCATTATTACAGCGATTATTTCTGGAGTGACGGCGGCATGGTCAACCCATGGGGAGGGGTTGAATCCATGCTGACTCATACGATTTCAAGCCTGTATAACTTACCATCGGCACACGCTCCGATGCTGGAATCGCAGGAAGTTTTAGATATAGAAACCGGTGTTGTCGATCCTCGAATGGCCGCGGAGGTCATCTCGGTCAGTTTCTTGCAATGTGTCCTTAAAGGGCTTCAAAGAAGCCCGAAAATAATTGCGGACAAGGAGGCCATGCGAGAGCCTGGCATATTGACGGCACGAGATATCTCGTGTCTGGTGATACCTGATCGTTGCCTCGGCCTACCGACATTAGCGGCCTTGGAACAGGGGATTCCGGTCATCGCTGTCCGAGAAAACATTAATCTTATGAAGAACGATCTAGAAGCGCTTCCCTGGGCAAGTGGGCAGTTGCATATCGTCGAGAATTATTGGGAGGCTGCGGGCGTTTTAAGCGCCTTGCGGTCCGGGATTGAACCATCGGCCGTTCGCCGGCCTCTTCGGTCTATCTCGTTGCAACAGACCCCAACAGCTTTGCCGATGCCGGATCAACTCCCTTAACGATGACAACGCGAGAAGAGATTCGAGAACGAGTAACGAACGACAACGTTCACTATTTGCTTGCCCAATTCGTTGATCTGCACGGTTCCTCTAAAGTGAAACTGGTTCCCGCGGACCAATTGGACAAGCTAATTGATGAAGGAGCCGCGTTCGCCGGAGCCGCTCTGCCAGGTCTGGGGCAGTCTCCGAACTCGCATGACATGATGGCTCGGATAGACCTGGATACTTACACCCTTGTCCCATGGACCGATGGCATCGCCCGCTTCGCCAGCGATTTATTCGTAGACGGGCAGCCTCACATGTTCTGCCCTCGGCAAAACTTAAAACGCGTCCTGGCAAAAGTACGCCAGGACGGTTACACATTCAACGTGGGGATCGAGCCCGAGCATCACCTTGTCTCCAAAAAGAAGGACGGTTCGATAGTCGTGTGGGACCCGAACGATGTGGATAATCTTCGAAATCCTTGCTACGACTTTAAGGGGACTTCAAACGCGACCAGTTACCTTCGAAAAATGATGGATTCCATGAGTGACTTGGGCTGGGAGCCTTACCAGTCCGACCACGAAGACGGCAACGGCCAATATGAAATAAATTTCGCCTACTCGGAGGCTTTGACAACGGCAGACCGCTACACATTTTTTAAAATGATGGCGAGCCAGTTCGCCCATGAGATCGGCGCGATCGCCACCCACATGGCCCAGCCGTTCACCAATAAGGTAGGTAACGGGGGCCACATCCACTATCACTTGGCGGACCCACTGACGGGTGAGAACCTATTTCTTGACGAGGAAGACCCTAGAGGCTTGGGCTTGTCGCAGTTCACCTATCAATTTATCGGTGGGATATTCGCCCATGCGCCAGCCTTATGCTCGGTCATGTCGCCAACCGTAAATTGCTACAAGCGGCTGCAGGTGGAACCTGGCATAACATTTACCGATTTTGATTTCCTGTGGACGCCTGCGAATATAGCGTATGGGGACAACAACAGGACCCAGATGATCCGTACGCCTGGACCTGGCCACCTCGAAGACCGCAGCATGTCGTCTGCCGCCAATCCTTATCTCGCCTTGAGCGCCTACGTTATGGCGGGCCTGGATGGGGTACGAAGGAATCTAGATCCTGGAGAGCCCAATCTGGGGAATCTATACAGTTTAAGCCCTGAGGAGCTCCGCCTTCGTGGAATTCGATTATTGCCTCAGACATTGGACGAATCATTGGCGGAGTTGAAGCAAGACGAAGTAGTGCAAGAATCATTGGGTGTCATCTACGAAGAATTTGTAGCCCTGAAAGAAGCCGAACTGCGGGAATTCCGCCGCCAGGTAACTCCATGGGAAATCGAGCGGTATTTAACGCTCTTTTAATGGGTATTGGCCCACGAACTTCTATTCTTGTTTGTCGATAATTTTAGAGTGAGAACAACCCGTGACGGTCCGATGAGGCGAGGTGGAGCCATCAAGTCGGCCTAGAAAGTTGATCCTCGAATCCTGGCCATCTATCGAGGTGTCTAAACCGGAATTTGGTGGAGACGTTCCGTGCTCATGGAAGACCGCAGCGTGGCCGGAATGACTTTCTTTCTGCCCAGCCTCGGTCGACTGATTCGTTAGCTATGGATCAGACCCAGCATTGGCATCCTCTTTCTGCCCGCCCCTGAGATAGTCCAACGAACGCCTAGAGTTCTCCGCCGGTTGAGACCTATTTGCTTGGCGACACTGGTGACGCTGACTCCTCCACTCTCCCAGGACGTTAGATGTGACCGAACCATGTCCGTAGTGTCTTCTGCTTGCGGCCTCCGGCCCTCAGGGCTAGAATAAAACCGCGAATCACATCTTCATCTGAGACTGGTTCATGACGAAAATCAGGCGTACTAATGTCCGAACTAGATGGTTGCGAAACCGTAGCGGACCTCCAGTTTTATCCTGATCTAGCTTGGCAAAAGTGCGCCTTAGTCAAAATTTTAATCGGGGTGTAGCCCAGCGGTAGGGCGCCTGCTTTGGGAGCAGGAGGTCGGGAGTTCGATTCTCCCCACCCCGACCAGCGTACCTGCGCCCGTAATTGTCTCTTTCGCGGCGGCTCCGCCGCCGATTTCGGCCTCAGTCTGCTTATCACCCATAAGCCAATGATAGGCGCCGAGGGCGTCGGCCTTAGGTTTTTGGGCCTCGGCAAGGGGTCGTTTACCCGTATGCACTTGCGATAAGAACGGCTAGATCGCGCCAAATACCGTGGCGAATTTGCGTAAAGATAATTCGTTCCTGCTCGTCCCTTCCTCTATGTCAATTCAGCTTCCCCCGAATCGCCTCTCCTAGCCGACGTCCCAAAGCCTTACCTTCGGCTTTCGCACGCTCATTCGCTTTACGAAGTGCATCCGGCTCCATACGTAAGGCAACGTGGTTTCTGACCTGTGGGGCCGCGGACCATAATACCAGGGATACGCCGAAGGAAGAACCGTAGTAAACTGACTGGTATGGTGGAATTAAAACCCTGGCTATCTGCTCAAGGACTCACAGTACGGGAGTTTGCCCTCGATCTAGACGTGCCGCTCAAGACGGCCGAGGATTGGGTATATCGCGGCGTCGTCCCGTCAACCACGAACCAAGGCAAAGTGTCCGAGTTCGTGGTCTCGCATTGTGCCCATCATTGGGTGATTGCAGTCCCCAACGGTCCGGTCAGCGAAGGCGTGTGTCAGCTATGCGGGCATCGAAGGGAGTTTCAGAATTCCGCGCCTGACTATAGCTGGCCTGGAACCAAAGCTCCGGGCGCCACGAATAAGGCCGTCCATGGCAAATCAGCAGCGTAGGTTCCTCAGGGTCTGCCCACAACCGCCAAGAAAGTACGAAGCCACATACTTTAGGGTATAAATCGGTCAAGGAGAGAGTGCCGAGGGGGCTTTTGTCGGGGAAACCTCAGAAGAGAGTCTCAACCACTCTGCCTAGGTCAGTAATTAGACGATGAGGAAGGCGTCTTGAGCGATTTTTCGTCCGAGTTGCCCTTTTCCTCTGCGAAATGCTCGGCGCAGAGTTCGACTACGGTCGCCGGGGCAATGGATAAGACCCGGAACATGGGACGCTTACAACCAATCATGGCGCATTTGCTCTTCACGTTCACCATATGGGCACCTCGGCGGAGCAGACCAGAGTTCTCAAACCCCGAAAGGGTTCATGTTGATTATCGCAAAGCTTAGAGTGAATCTCTGCAGCCCTTCTTGACGAGTTAGAGCTAAAACCAGCTAGATTCGACGGAATAGACACAAACACATACCGCGGATGTGTCAAACAGGGGCCACCCCTGGATGATTTCATTAATTCAATACTCGGCGGTCCGGCCTGCACGGTCAAGCCGGGTACACCGCCTCATATGGATTGATAATGGCATGAACGTATCAAAGATAAATTAACTGGGGTATAAACCCAATTTATTTTCTGCCCATGCTTTCACGGGTCGTACCAGGGGGCGGCCAATTTAGCAAACAGGCCCCGCTTCCGGCCTAGGTATGGCGGCGGCCGGCGCCATCCGGGAACTTTTTGTTTGATCGGTCATCTGGTTGATACATCATTGCGCCCAAATGGGTCCTCGAACCAAATACTGCCCCCAGCCGGCGGCAAAGAAGGCAACCACCACGACAATTAAGAACGTGAAGAAAAACACTACAGGTTTTAGGTTGTTAACCTCTCCCAAGAATCCCCGAATTCCCCCCGGCCGAGACGGTGGAGTCTGAGTTGCGCCGCACGCTCCACAAACCCACATAGCGGGGTTTGGCATACGCGCGCTGCAATTACGGCAACGTCGTTCGGTGGGTATCTCGTAGGGTTTCACGCAGGTTCCTCAATCACGTACTGATCCAGGATCGGCCAAGGTTTTCCTTGAGCCGATACTCACCACTATTTGTCAGTCCCTAGGTATGCTTCTTGTCGTTGGCGAACGAAACGAGTAAAGTCATCTTCTCCGCTGCCGAATCATACGCGCTTTGGGGGCAAGGGGTCGGGCGTTCGATTCTCCCCACCCCTTCGGCGTTTTTACGCCAATGAAGGTGCGGGACCTGAAGATCTGAAATCCGCCCTTTAATCACTTGAATAAAACTCCGGGACGTACCTCCGGTGCGGCTCGTTGTTTCCACCAATAAGAGGATGTTTTGACATTTGTGATTACGGAACCCTGCATCGGGGTCAAGGACGCGTCCTGCCTGGAAGTTTGTCCGGTGCATTGTATCGGCACCACGGACCAAGAGGAGATGTATCACATCGACTCGGAGACGTGCATCAATTGCACCTACTGCGAGCCGGTTTGCCCGGTAAACGCGATATTCGACGAGTTCAAAGTCCCTTCCGATCAACGTGAGTTCCTCCGAAGGAACCGCGAGTTCTTCAAGAATAATCGCTAGGCCACGCAGTGGCGTTTCCTTCGCGGCCGGGGTTCCTTTGCTGAGCTCCACTAACTCTTTTCAATTTTGTCATTCCCCTTACGGCGCCACCCGCTCAGGCTCGACTTAGCAGGCCCCACATGAAAGCCTGTTTGTATGGTGGCGACCGGGAAATTGCTGCTATTTTTGAGGGTTTTCGGGATAACCGGACTGGCGGTTTTGGCCGCCGGTCTGTTCTTGTTCGTGCCCTGGCCCAACGGCGTCGCCGCCGACGAGCTGGACTTCGGCGAGAGCGCGGGGGCGATGTCCGGCAGGGGTGAATTTCGGCAGTACGTGCCCCAAGGCGGCCGGTCGATGATCGGCAAGATCCCGGTGGGCATCAAGGACCTATCCATCAAGCTCACGGCCACCGCCGACTTGGATATCGAACTCTGGGACGGCGAAGTGTTCGTCGTCGGCTGGGAGGCCAACGGCGGCCAGGCGCTGATCTACAGCGAAACAGAGACCACCGGTGAGTACAACGGCGTCAAGATCACCTGGAGCGGCTGGAACGGCGTTGACGGCGATGGGAGCGCGCGGGGCAACGAGTCCATCACCCTCTCCGGAACGACCAAGAACACCTTCTTTATGAAGGTATTCGGCTACCAGGCGGGGACGGTCGAGGTCAAATATTCCTGGGTGGGCGCCGGCGTCAGAGTCCCGGCCTCCAGCGGCGCAGGAAGTTTCTCCAAGTCCGTTCCTCAGAACGGCCGGGCCGTGATCGGCACCATCCCAGCAGGGGTCGATGGCCTGCGGATCGACCTTGCCGCTGACAAGGACCTGGATATCGAACTCTGGGACGGAGACAGATTCGTGGTCGGCTGGCAGGTGAACGGACAGAAATCGCTGATCTACGGCAGCTCTCCGGTCACCGGGCTTTACGGCGGAGTCAGGATATTCTGGAGCGGCTGGGATGGAGTGGACGGCCGGAAGGGCAACGAGTTCATCCGGATCTCCGGCACCACGCAAAATTCATTCCTGATGAAGGTCTTTGGCTACCAGGAAGGCAACGTCAGCGTCAACTACAGTTGGGGCTCGGGCCTGGAAAGCGCGGAGCCGGTAAGCACAGCGGCACTGGCCCCGGCCCCTACTCCCGCGCCGACGCCCACGCCCACTCCGGCACCCTCCCCGACACCCCAGCCGCCGGCGCAGACGGTCAGGACTTGGGTGGGGGGGTTCGATCAGTCGTGGAGCGAAAGGCTCAACTGGCTTCCTCCCGGCGCGCCATCAGGCGATGATCTGTTCGTGATCGAAGGGAGCCTTTCCGAGACCGAGTCCCCCATCATGTACGCCGATTTCACTCTGACCACCGGTACGATCGACATCGGCCCCCATTCCACGCTCAAGGTGGCCGCTGGAGCAACTTTCACCAACAACGGGACTGTCAACGCCAAAGGCGACCTTCTCAACGACGGCAGAACGATCAACAAGGGTGTCTATAACAACGAGGCCGTGATCTTTGTTTCCGAAGCGTCCGGCAGTTTCATCAACCGCATGGGCGCCGCGTTGAACAACTCCACGGGAGGGTCCAGCGTGGGTGTGATCACCAACGTCTGCGGCGGGACCATCAACGATTCCGGCGCGTTGGGCACGGTCTTACCGGCCCCATGCGTTTGGAGCGGGGCCGGCGGCAATGACCATTGGTCGGACCCATCCAATTGGGTCAACGGCCTGGTCCCTCCCGAAGATCACCCGGTATTGATCAACGGGGAAGGCGGCGGGGCCGCCAATGTCATTCTTGATGTTGACCTGGTCATTCAGTCCCGGTCCCTGACCGTGGCGAGCGGCGACACATTAACTATCGGTTCCGGTGGTTCGGGGGCCGACGCAAACGTGACCCTGTCGATCAAACAACCCGGCGGCGTGCTGACCAATCGTGGCACGGTGGCGGTCTCCAATTTTTCCAGTCTGCGCCGCGACCCTATCGCCATCATCGACAACCTAGGCGGCATCATACGCGTCGCCTGCCGGGGATCCGGCCCTTCCGGCGGCGTTACCGGCGCCGCGATGGTGCCGGACGCCTGTTTCTGGGACGGGGGCGGTCTTACCAACAACTGGTCCGAAGCGGCCAACTGGGACTCGGACACGCTGCCAACATCCGACGACCCGGTCTTGATCCGCGATGTCTCAGGGACTGTAACCGTGGTCAACCTGGACGCATCCTTTGACCTCAACGCACAGGGCATCCTCACTGTGGCGGCAGGTCAGACACTGAACGTTCCGGAGGGCGTTACCCTGCGCATCACCAGTCAATCACCCGGCGGCTCCATCTGGATAATCGGCACCCTCAATATCAATGGCGGCACGCTCCACAACCGCTACACCGGTCTGATCACCAACACAGGGACCATCATCGTGAACGGCGGTACCCTGAACAATGAGGGCGGTTCTCTGTTTAACCGGGCCGGCGGCAAGATCAACATCATCGGAGGCCTGTTCTTCAACGGGGCTGGTGCGGGATTCATCAATTCCGGCTCCGTGGTCATCGATGCCGCTTCGAACTTCTTCCTCGGCGACTACGCCACGCTGACCAACAACGGCGCCTTCACCAACGCCGGGCTATTCAACACATCCAGCCGGGCCGGCGATTTCGTGAACCACCAGGGCGGGACCCTGGTTAATAGCGGCACTTTGAACCAGGGCGGCCTGGGTGTGTTTTCCAACCTGGCGGGCTCCAAGATCACCAATACAGGCCGCATCAACATGTTCGAAAGCATGCTGGATAACCGCGGGACCATCGAGAACTCGGGGACGATGGAAGTGTTCCACTTCGGCTCATATCAGAACCTGGGGGGGCGGTTAGAAAACTGGTCCGGCGGCGTTTTCGTGAATGCGGGTTCGGTTTCCAATCTTGAGAACAGCACCATCAACAACTCGGGTTCGATCATCAATAACCGGAACCTGATCAATGCCGGCACGATGAACAACCTTTGTGGCGGCACGGTTACCGGCCCGGTGAACGGCAACCAGCCGGTCGGCGTCTGCGCCGTCAATTAGCTCCGGTAGCTCCGGCGATCGAGTCCCCTGCTCCCGGCCTCCCTATCTCATCAACCACCACAGGCGTCCCATGCCATTGACTAACCGCGCCCAACGGTTAGAATCTTGCCAACTATCTAGGTTCCCAATGACGCCATTGGACCGGCTAACCGAGCGGCAGGGGGTAAATATGCGTCTGGAAAATAAAGTCGCCTTCGTGAGCGGCGGGGCCCGGGGCATGGGCGCCGCCGAGGCCAAACTGTTCGCACGAGAGGGCGCCAAGGTGGTCATCGGGGACGTGCTGGACGAAGACGGGCGCAAGACCGAGGCTGAGATCAACGAATTGGGCGGCGAGTGTCTCTTCGTCCACCTGGATGTGAGCAGCGAAGAGAGTTGGACGTCGGCCATCGCGGAGACCGTGACCCGTTTCGGCAAGCTAGACATCCTGGTCAACAACGCGGGCGTGGTGTCCAGGCTCATGGTGGAGGACATCAGCGTCGCGGAGTGGGACCGGGTCATGGACATCAACGCCAAGGGTGTGTTCCTGGGCACCAAGGCCGCCATCCCCGAGATGCGGAAGGCCGGCGGCGGTTCCATCGTCAATATCTCTTCGATCTCGGGCATCGCCGGTCAGGCGTACGTTTCGGCCGTCTACAACGCATCGAAAGGCGCGGTGCGCATCTTCACCAAGTCAACCGCCATCCAATACGCATCGGAGGGCATCAGGGCGAATTCCATCCACCCCGGCCCCATCGACACTCCCATGACTGCCGACCGTCTAGGCGACCCGGTGGCGGAGGCGGAGTCCATCGCGCGCATTCCCATCGGCCGGACCGGCAAACCCGACGACGTGGCCTACGGAGTGCTCTATCTGGCCTCGGACGAATCGTCCTTCGTGACCGGCAGCGAACTGGTTATCGACGGCGGCTACCTAGCGCAATAGGCGGCTCAGGCGGCTCAGCCGCGTTTTCGTGGGGGCAACTAGCTGAAATTGAGGGAGAATAGCCGTGCAGCATAAACCGCTTGAGGGAAAGATTGCGATAGTCACCGGCGCGGCCAGTCCGCGTGGTTTGGGCCGGGCCATGACCGAAGCATTGGTGAAAGCCGGAGCCAGGGTGTCCATGATGGACATCAACCAGAAATGGCTGGACGAGACCTCCAACTACATGCGGGAGATCGGCGGCGACGATTGCGTCATGGCCCAGGTGGTCGACGTTTCTTCAATAGGAGAGGCCGAGCGTTCGATAGAGCGCACCATCGAAGAGCTGGGCGGGCTCCATATACTGGTCAACAACGCGGGCATCGCGCCCCGGAACATGCTCATGGGCGGCGACACCAAGAACAACTTCTGGGAGGTGCCCGCCGAGGAGTGGGACCGGGTCGTCGCGGTGAACAGCAGCGGCCCGTTCTACATGACCCGGACGGTGGTGCCCCACATGTTGGCCCAGGGCTGGGGCCGGATCATCGGCGTCACCACCAGCATGAACACCATGTACCGCGAGGGAGGCATGCCTTACGGCCCCTCCAAAGCAGCCCATGAAGCCCTGATCGCCATGGCGTCCAGGGAGCTGGAGGGCACCGGGGTCACGGTCAATGTCTTGGTGCCCGGCGGCAGGGCCAACACCGACCTGATCCCCGATGACACCGTTTACGACCGCGATGACATGATCCAACCCGAGGTGATGCAGGGGCCCGTCGTCTGGCTGGCCTCGGAGGCGTCGGACGGCGTTAACGGCCAGCGTATCATCGGTTATCACTGGGATGAAGACCTACCCCTGGAAGAACGCCTGGAAAAGGCCGCCGCCCCCGCCGCCTGGCCCCAGTTGGGCGCCCAAGCTATACGGCTGAACCAGTAGGGAAGCTCCGCTTCACTCAGTCCCTTCTCCCCCGGCGGGACCCTGCCCCGATACTGTCATTCTGAGGAGCGCTCCCGACTGGTCGGGAAAGAATCTCGTTTTGCGGTGCAGACAGGTTCGACCAGAGCAATGAGACCCCTCTCCCGACTCCGGTCGGGATCGGGGTGACAGGCGGGCGCGGCAGCTAAATCCAGATGCTAGTTGTTTTAATAGATTTGAGGGAGATTAAACCTTAAAGAACCAATATCCGCCCCTGAACCCGTCCCGGTTCCAACTCCAGCAAGCCGATTGACGGCACAACTTTGAACCGCCGCTTGCCCGCCGCGCCGGGGTTGAAGAAGGTCAGCCCGCCCCTCTGTTCGTGAAACGCCATGTGGCTGTGCCCGAACACCACCACGTCGGACCGTGCGTCCAGATAGGTTGAGAACCCCGCATCGTCCCCTTCCTTGGGCACCTTGACTATGTGGGTGAGATAGATGCGGCAGCCGCCCAGGTCGACCGTTTCCACCTCGGGAAACTGGGACTCCGGCCCTTCGCGGTCGTTGTTGCCGCGCACCGCCGTCACCGGCGCGATCTCCGATAACTGCTCGATGATCCGGCCCGTGCCGATATCTCCCGCATGAAGGATGTGCTCCACCCCTTGCAGGAGCGGCGGCACGCGCGGGTCATAGAAACCGTGGGTGTCGGATACCACGCCGATCAGCATGACTCCCATTATTCCATTTGCGGTATATTAACGCCATGCCAGAAGCGCCGGACCTGGAAGTCGTCAAGGATTATCTGAACGCGAACCTCAAACACGCGGTCGTGGAGTCCTGCAAAATCCTGCGGCCCACGGTGGTGCGGTCTTTGGCGGGGGACGTTACCGGCGACCTGCCCGGCCGGACGTTCTTGGACGCCCAGCGGCGGGGCAAATTTCTTACGTTGCGGTTCTCCGGCGGGCGTAGTCTGGTCATAAATCCCATGCTCACCGGGGCGTTGCAACACTGCGCCGAAACCGTCCGGGTCCAGAAGAAGACCTGCGTAACTTTCAGCCTGGGCGGGGGGATGGACCTGCGCTACCTGGATGACCGTCAGATGGGCAAGGTCTACTATATCGACAATGGCGAGGCCGGCGGCGACGCCCAGGATGAGCTGGTTCCCCAGTACACCGGCCTGGGACCGGACGTGCTCTCCGGAATCAGCCTCGACGAGTTCAAAGCCCGGCTGAAGAAGTTCAACGGCGAGATCAAGGGCGTGCTGACCCGTGGGGCCTTCATATCCGGCATCGGCAACGCCTACTCGGACGAGATACTCTTCGCCGCCGGAATATCGCCTTTCAAGAAGTGCCGGGCCCTGAAGCCCGAGGAATTACAGGCGCTTCATACTCAGTGCCGTCAGGTCCTGGAAGAGGCCACTGAGGTCCTAAGAGAACGCATGGGCAGCGACATCCACAAGAAGGTGCGCGACTTCCTGATGGTGCACAACAAAGGCGGCCAGCCCTGCCCCAAGTGCGGCGGCAACATCACCCAGTTGAACGCCAACCAACGCATCACCAGTTACTGCCGCCATTGCCAGCCGGGACTGCTGATCCGTAATTGACCTGACGTTATTCTTTGGACTTTCTTAACCGGTCAACTTCCCCTGCTCCATCAGCGTTTTACCGTCCACTTCCACCGTGGCATCGGTTAAAAACATCCATTGGTGGTAGCTGGAGATATTGCCGCCTCCCGACTCCTGATTGTCACCCAGACTTAGCCGAAGCACGCCGTCGCCATAACCAAAATATGGGATGCTTTTGGGGTAGTCCGCCAAGAGTGTTAAGGCCGGGTTGACTCCCAGGTTGAATTCGCCGATGCGGTCTTTATCACCGGTCTGAATGCCCCACATCGCCTGGACGTAATCGTTGTGGTGTTGGGACTCAACGCCGGTGATACGCCCGTCACGGAAGGTATAGACCAGGTCCCCCACCTGCCGTCCGAAAAAGGTTTCATCTGAACAAACCAACCGGCCCTCGGTGTTTGTGACGTCCACCGTGCGTATCGCGCCGGCCGGAAGCTCAACCTCCCGGTCCCGTGCGCTGCCCGTCCGGGCGTAGGAGGCGATAAAATCCTTGGAGGCTTGGCCGTTGCCCCGGTGAAAATGGGCTTCCCGAAGCGAAAAGGTCAGGTCGGTGCCTGCCGGGTTGGTGATGTGCACGGTGCTATCGCGCAGGGCGGCGATCAAATCTTGCTGCCGGGAATCGAGTGCCTCATAGTCGACGAACAGGGCTTCATTGTACATCTGGGAAAGGAGGCGAAATTCCACCGGGTCATTAGGGTCTATCACCCAATGGAAGTGTATGGAGCGGCCGGACCAGGTTTTGAGAATCTTCTCCGTCTGACCTGGATTGATCAACCATAGAGTGGGCAGCCAGATGTAGATGTCGGCAAGGTCGAAAAGTGAAGCCATGGCCCGGTCTTCCATATCCACGAGGTCAGGGTCTTCCCGCCGGCGGTGGCTGCGCCGCACCGCTTCCAGAGCGCCCGAATTGACCATCGACACCGCCAACTCAACCGCTCCGGCACGGACCAATTCGATCCGGACCTGCTCGGTAAGTTCCGGAAAATATGTTGGGTCGGCGTGGATGATCACCTTCTCGCCCGGCTGCGTCTTGAGGGAGTCGTGAACTATCAAACGGGCGATCTTACCCCAATCGCAGGCGTACTCGAGGGGAGTTCCGGAAGATAAGATGGAAGGGATCACCGGCTTATTCATCGCGCAGCCCTCCTGCCTGGGGGTGGTCCGGTTTGGGCGGCCAAATTGTAGCACGAGGTGGTGAGCGAAATGCCTTTAGCGGCGGGACTTAGCCAACTATCGCCAGCCGGGACTGTTGCTACGCGATCGACTGACCTGCCTGGCTTCGTTCACTGACTCCCCTTGGCCGATTTCAACCACCCGGCCCGGTGTCTTCCCAATAATCGGTATTTTCTGATAAAGAAACCGCCTGAGTCCCTGTGCCAGCCTCGGCGGGAATGATATTGAGTATTGACTTAGTCATCCCAGATTAATAAAATTTGAGCGTATTCAAAGGGGATGGTGGTTTCGGAGCATCGAATCACCTGCCTGCCACCGTTTTTCCCGCCTGAGTTTGGCGTTAGCGCCTATTTCGGGCACGGGAATCTGCTGAGAACCTGAAGTACGTTAACGATAGACCTGTTCACCGTGGAGAAGGAGGAATGAATGGCTGACCAAGAGATTGCTTTGATGGCCCACCTTCTGCGCCGCGCCGGTTATGGGGCGAGCCGCGACGAGATTGAGGCCAAAGTAGCCCAGGGATATGACAGTGTGGTTGCAGAGCTTCTAAACCCCGGAGACGACCCCGGAATCGAAGAAGACCTGATGTACCGCGCCTATCCCTCCTACTTCGATAAGGCCGCCATCGAGACCGGTCAGACCGAATGGGTCTACCGGATGATCAACAACAAATACCAGCTCAAAGAGAAGATGTCCCTCTTCTGGCACACCATCCTTTGCGCCGGCGACAACAAGGTGGACAACGCCCGGACCACCGCGATCCAGATCGACAAGTTCCGGGACATGGGCATGGGCAACTTCAAAGACCTGCTCATGATGCTCGCCACCGACCCGGCCATGCTCTACTACCTGGACAACATCGAGAGCCACAAGACGGCCGTCAACGAGAACTTCGGCCGGGAACTCTTGGAGTTGTTCTCCATCGGTGTGGGCATGGATAACGAGTTCAACTACACCGAAGATGACGTGAAGGCCTGCGCCCGCGCCTTCACCGGCTGGAACCTAGCACCCACCATCCCGGTCTTCCCCTACGGCCGGACACCATTCGAGTTCCGCTTCGACCCGGCGGACCATGACTACGGAGAGAAGACCTTCCTGGGCGAGACCGGCAACTGGGACGGCGGCGACATCGTCGACATCCTCTGCAAGCAACCGGCCACGGCCCGGTTCGTTGCCCGCAAACTCTACGACTTCTTCGTCGCCGACGAGCCGCCCGTGCCCTCCTGGCGGTTGGCCGAGCCACGGGACATGGCGGCCATCAAGAGCCTGGAGAAGGCCTACTTCGACTCCGGCTATGAGATCACCGCCATGTTGAAGGTCCTGTTCAACTCGGACTTCTTCAAGGACGAGGCGGTCCGCTTCGCCAAGGTCAAGAGCCCGGCCGACGTGGTCATCGGCACCATGCGCATGGTGGGGGACCACCTCGAGCCTAAACCCGGCCTGTTCTTCGTGGCCATGGAGCCCAAGTACATGGGCTTGGACCTGATGAACCCGCCCACGGTGGAAGGCTGGCACATGGGGCGCGAGTGGATCAACAGCGGCAGCCTCATCGACCGCATCAACTTCGCGTCTTCCATGCTGGGCAACACCGATCTGCCCGGCGTACGGTCCATAATCAACCGGCTGATGGCCCTGGGCGATGTGCCCAGTTCCGAGCAGTTCTTGGACGGCTGTCTGGACCTGCTGGGCCCCATGGACCTGGCCCCGGAGACCCACGGCCAACTGACGGACCACCTTGACGCAGGCGGCGCCCTGAAGCATGGGACCGAGGCCGAGCAGGGTGAATTCTCCCGCCGCGCGGGCGAGACCCTGCAGATGATCGCCACCACCTCGGAGTTCCAATTCGGTTAGAAACTCCCCTGACCCAACGATCTAGATATTTATGAATTATCCAACGGAGGAATTCGAATGGTATCAACGATAAAAGAACCGGTCCTGGCAGTGATTTCGCTGTCCGGTGGCAACGACGGAATGAACACGGTCATCCCTTACGCCGATCCGCATTACCGGGACTACCGCCCGGCTTTGGGGGTTCCAGAGGACCAGATCATACCCATCACCGACCAACTGGGCTTCCACCCGTCCATGGCCCCCCTGAAGAAGTACTGGGACCAAGGCAATCTGGCCATCATCCAGGGCATCGGCTACCCCAACGGCAGCCTGTCCCACTTCCGGTCCATGGATATCTGGGCCACCTGTGAGCCCGAGGAATTGGGTCTCACCGGCTGGTTGGGCAGCGTCATCCAAGACGTCGACCCAACGGGCGAGAATGTGCTCACCGGCGTCAACTTTGGCCGCGGCCTGCCCCGCTCCCTGGCCAAGGAGGGAGTGGCCGTCGCCTCGGTGGGTGACCTCAGTACCTACGGCCTGCTCACCGAGATCGGCGCCGAAGCCCAGCGGGCCGAGGCCCTGGACCTGTTCGGGCGCATGTACGCTCCGGCCATCGGTCAGGGCGTGGTGGACGACTACATCCGCCGCACCGGCATCGAAGCGCTGAAGGGCGCCGACATCCTGGGCACTGCTCCCGGAATGTACAAGTCCGAGGTCGAGTACCCCAATAGCGCCATGGGCGGTTACCTCCGCGACATGGCCCAGGTCCACAACGCCGATTTCGGGACCCGGGTGCTGTTCACCACCGCTCCCTACAACATCTTCGACACCCACGCCAACCAGATGGTGGGACACGCCAACCTGCTGCAGGACGTGGCCAGCAGCATCGATTCGTTCATGGCCGACATCCGCCAACTGGGCAAGAGCGACAACGTCACGTTGTTCTTCTACTCCGAGTTCGGGCGGCGGGCCATGGACAACGGCTCCGGCACCGACCACGGCACCGGCGGCGTGGCCTTCGTCCTCGGCGACCACGTCAAGGGCGGCCTCTACGGCGAGTACCCTTCCCTGGAACCCAATAAGCTGGAAGACGGCGGCAATCTGCAACACAACGTAGACTTCCGCTCCGCCTACACCACCTTGCTGGACCGGTGGATGGGCCTGGACGCCAAGGCGATCGTCGGAGGAAACTTCGAGCCTCTGGACTTCATCTAAAGGTCCGGCAGAAAGCCGGCCTTTCGCACTGAAACTAGAAAATCGGCCTCTGCGCCGGACGGCGCTAGGCCTCGAATCCTTGAGGAGAGTAGTTATGGCCAGTGTATTCCTGGGAATAAACGACCGGACGTTCACCTACAGTTTTACGGCTGGACGCTCCGAGTTTCAGGGCACCGGGTTCCGCAACCCGATGGACTTTGCCCTGGGCCCCGACGACTTGGTCTACATCGTTAACCGCTCCTATGAGTCACGGGCGGACGGCACCCGCATCAACGTGTTCCGCATCGGCGAGGACAAGGAAGAGTACATCAACGAATTCGGCTCCTACGGCGAGGAACCGGGCCAGTTCATCTGGCCCATGGCCATCGCCCTGGACAAGGACACCAACGTCTACGTCACCGACGAGTGGACCAACCGCATAACCATCTACAACAAAGACGGCGAGTATCAGAGCCACTGGGGGACTCATGGCTCCGGCGACGGCGAATTGGACCGCCCCGCCGGCATCACCATCGGCCCAGACGGCACCGTCTACATCGTGGACAGCCGCAACAACCGGGTCCAGAAATTCACTCTGGACGGCAAGTTCCTGGGCAAGTTCGGCAAAGCCGGCGCCGGCGATGGAGAATTCAATCTGCCCTGGGGCATCTGCCTGGACAAGGACGGAAACGTGTTCGTCGCCGATTGGCGCAACGACCGCATACAGTCCTTCACCAATGACGGCAAATGGCTGGCGACCTTCGGCAGGCCCGGCACCGGCGGCGATTGCAGCATCGCCAAGGAGCAGGGCGGCCGGATGTACGTCGACGTGCCGGTTGGCGAGTTCAACCGTCCCACCGGCGTCTGTGTCGATGACGACGGCGACATCTACATCGCCGACTGGCTGAACAACCGGGTCCAGGTGCTGACGGCCGATGGCCGGTTCATCACCGAGTTCAATGGAAACGCGGCTCTGTCCAGTCTGGGCATCGACAAGATCAAGTCCAACCCGGACATGGTGCGTCAGCGCAATGGTGTGCGGGACTACACCCCTGAAAAGGTGCTGTGGGCCCCCTGCGCGGTGCGCGTCGATCACCGCGGCCGTGTCTTGATCGCGGACACCACCCGGCACCGGTTCCAGATCTACCAGAAGAACAGCGAGCCGGTATTGGTATAACCAGCAACGCTTTTCCGGTTGGAAACGCTCTGGCGCTTGGGAGGATAACCTTTCCCAAGCGCCAGTTT
>JADFNR010000159.1 GCA_022563275.1 Chloroflexota bacterium
CCCAAATCTCATCTTCTTTGTTGAGTTGTTCTGAAAGAAGAGGAAGATATTCTTCATCATACAGAACACCTTCAACATCAAAAATTATTAGCAATTGATTTCTAATTTTCAAAAAAATTGCTAATTATATTAAAGTTTAAACCCTTTTTCGGTTACTTTAATTAAAGTTTAAACTTTTCTTAAAATCTAAAAAACGTTAGTAATAAATCACCGAATATTACTCTAATGGATATGGGAGAATTAGAACACAAGTACGAAGTTGAGATTAAGACTACAGAAAAAAAACAAAAACTTCCAGATAAAGTGAAAGACGAGTTAAAAGCATCAGGAATGATGGATGAGAAAGGAAAATTAAAGTTAAAAGGAGTTAGTCCCAAAATGCTCAAAAGAATGAAACTAGAATATGTGGAATGCCCAGTTTTTAAAGAAGACATTCAATTTGTCCAATGTTTTGTATGTCCAAATTTCCAAAGCAGAGTGATGGGTAAAGTACTTTGCAAAGGCGACCCGCTATAATACAAACAAATCTAAAACATCAAAATTCTCACGAAAGGCTCATTAGTTAAATTAATTCTTTGAATTCTAGTTTGAGTAAAGAGGATATTGGAATTACAGTTTCAAAAAAAGAAAATTTTAGTGAATGGTATACGCAAATAGTTCTTAAAGCCAAACTTGCCGATTATGCCCCAGTTAAGGGACTTATTGTTCTCAGACCAGATGGATATTCCATTTGGGAATCATTAAGAAACACATTTGATAAAAAATTTGCAAATAATGGAATTAGAACTATGGCGTAATCATTTTGCAAAAATTTCTCAAAGAATGGCAGTGTGCGCCCGAGGGCATCGAATTCGGCACGAATCGGAAGATCTATGTTGAAATCTAGAGAAAAGCGATCCTTGGCGTTGTCTATTGCCTCGTCGATTCGATTACGAAACCATTCGTTGCTGAATCGCTCCTCGTTGAACCAGAACCAGTGTCGGCCACGATTTTGCTCAGAGGCCAGTCGGTTACCGATTTGGCTTTCACCCCAATATTCAAATTCGACTGCCATTTTTCTATCTTTAGCAAGAACCTCCCATTTCGCTACGTTCTCATCCCACCTGTCCTGGAAACTCTTCTGGTTCCCAATCCGGGCGTCCGATCGGTTAATCGGAAGACAGACGAGATATTTGGTAAGCCTTGGATGGGTTTCCAGAGCTTTCTTGACCGAATTATCTATTTGCGTCCATTGGCTACTGTTTGGTGTCACCAAGAAGAACTTCGCTTGCATCCCCCATTCATCGCCGTTGGGGAGACGCCAATAGCATTCTAGGCCAGCATCGGGCCGACCCTTGCGAAAAAAGCGTGACTCGCCTGGAACAGGCTCTTGCGCAACCAATTGACAACACAACTCTTCAAAACTGTTCCTTTGGTCTCCATTCCAATGTCGCAGATAATTCCAGTTGACTGACATTAGATCGTCCTACCCGGCGAATTCAGCAGTTCCATCGAGCTACCTAGAGCACTAAAATCATGACGTTGTGGAAACGGTAAAGAAACCAACTCCCCTTCCATGAAACTCAATTGGTTAGGGATTAGGTGATTATAATCTCTTCCTCGGTTGCAGCCTATCGGCCTCAGCAGAACCTGACGTGGAAAAGAAAAACGGCCAGAATTGGCCGTTCTCCGGAGTACCCCGACCTGCCGCGGCTACGGCCTAGCCGGTCACTCCACTGGTGTGCTTGGGCTTCAACCGGCCCCGGGAGACCAGTTCCTCGGCGATCTGGAGCGAGTTGAGGGCCGCGCCTTTACGCAGGTTGTCGGAAACGATCCACAACACCAGGCCATTGGGATGGGACAGGTCCTGCCGGATGCGCCCCACGAACACGTCGTCCTCGCCGGCCACGTCCCAGGGCATGGGGTATTCGCCCGCCTCGGGGTTGTCCAGCACGGTCACGCCGGGCATGGCCGTCAAAAGTTCTCTAGCTTCATCCACGGGCATCGGCCGGGTGAACTCGATGTGCACTGAGGCGGAATGGGAGATGTAAACCGGCACCCGCACGCAGGTGGCGGATATCTGTATCTCCGGGGCGTGCAGGATCTTCTGAGACTCCTGCCGCATCTTCTGCTCTTCAAAGGTGTAGCCCGTGTCCAGGAAACGGTCGATCTGGGGTATGACGTTGTAGGCGATCTGGCCCTCGCCGGACTTGCTGGTGTTGGAGTCGGCGTCAAGCAGCCGCTCCGATTGTTCCCGCAGGTCAGCCATGGCCCCGCCGCCCGCGCCGGAGACGGACTGGTAGGTGTCGGCGATTATCCGCTTGATGGGGTTCGCCCGGTGCAGCGGGTGGGCGGCCATCACCAAGGGAGTGGTGGAGCAGTTGGGGATGGAGATGATTCCTTGGTGCCATTCGACGTCGGCCCCATTTACCTCGGGCACCACCAGGGGCACCGTGTCTTCCATGCGGAATGCGGAACCGTCGTCGATCACCACCGCGCCGGCGGCCACCGCCGCCGGGCCGAGCCTCCGGCTGACCTCTGCGCTGGCCGATATGAAAGCCACATCCACGCCGTCGAAGGACTTTTCCGTCGCTTCCTCCACGATCAGGTCTTTCCCGCCCACGCTGATGCGCTTGCCGGCCGAGCGGCTGGACGCCAGCAACTTCAGCTTGGGCATGCTGGAATAGCGGGTCTCAACGATGCGGAGAAATTCGGCGCCCACCGCCCCGGTGGCGCCTACTACGGCGATGGTTAGGTCCTGCACTGGCGGTCTCTGTTTATTCTAAGATTCGTGCCTGATATCAGCCTGGATTCAACCTAAAACGACCTAGAGGCCCAGCACGTTCTCCAAGCCTATCACAAGGCCCGGATGGCTAACAACGTCGCGGATGCAACGCACCACGCCGGGCATGTAGCAGTCGCGGCCCAGGGTGTCGTGGCGCAGGGACAGGGTCTGCCCCGCCGCGCCGAAGATCACCTCATGGTGGGCGCTCTTGCCGGGCATGCGGATGCTGTGGACCGAGATCCCGTTGTGCTCCCCGCCCCGGGTGTTGGCCAGGTTCTCTTTCTCCGGCTGGTTGCGGGTGAACTGCTTGATATCACCCAAGCTGCGCATCAGGGCCAGCGCGAACCCGGAGGGCGAATCTATCTTGGCTTCGTGGTGGGACTCGATGATGTCCACGTAATCGAAATAGGGCGCCGCCTGTTCGGCCAGCTTCTTGAGCACGATGGCGCCCAGGGCGAAATTGGGCGCGACGATGATGCCGACCCCATTGTCGTTGGCCATGGCGTCAAGCTGCTTCAGTTGGTCTTCGGAGAACCCGCTGGCGCCCATGACGATGTTTATCTTCCGGGCGGCGGCTTTGGCGGCGGCCTCCATGGCCACGGCGGCGTTGGTGAAGTCCACCAACACGTCGGGGTGCGTCTGTTCCAGCAGAGAATCCAGGTCGGTGGAAAGGGGGATCACCGTACTGAACGGGGTGCCCAGTGTGGGGCCCCTATCTCGTCTGCAGGCGCCGCCCACCAATTCCAGATCGCTCTCCACTGAGACGGCGGCCAAGGTTTCGGCGCCCATCTTGCCCGTCACGCCGTTGATCACTACTTTTATCGATGCCATGGCGGCTCCTAAGGGGGACTTTGCTGAGTGAGCCAAGGAACTGTCAACATGACCGATGCGCACCCTTCGACGGGCTCAGGGCGAACGGAAACTGGTCTCCCCCGTTCGTGGTGAGCTTGTCGAACCACTGCTGCGCTTTAACCATGTTCCCTTAATAATAACCCTGGTTTACGCACCAGAACTGGAGGGTTTGCTCCCAAACCACCGAGCCAATCCTCTTCAAATAATAGCATGCAGCCTGAATCTAGGAGAAATAAATCAGCCCCGATGATCCATGGAACCATGGAAAATCGGGGCTGTTGGTTGGCTGATTTAACGGCGCCCGGCTAGCGGTTTCCGCCTTGGAAGCGTCCGCCGCCTGAGCCTCCGGAACTGCGGGGAGGTCCGCTAGGTCCACGGCCGCCGCCACCAGAACCACCGCGTCCACCGCCGAACCCACCACGTCCACCCCGGTCGCCGCCCCGGTCACCGCCCCGGTCACGATTGAACCCACCGCTGGGCTCAGGCCGTGGGGCCGGGGGACTATCGTCGCCAAACAGGGCCTTGCGGGAAAGGTTGACCCGTCCTTGAGAGTCGATCTCGCGAATCATGACCGTGAGTTCCTGACCCTCGAACAGTTCCTCTTCCATGTCGCCCAGGTCGCCGTTGCGGATCAGGCCGTCCTTTCCGGGGACCAATTCGACGAAGGCGCCGAAGTTGGTGATGCGCACCACCTTGCCGGTGAATATGTCGCCGATCTGCAACTCGCGGGTGAGGGCGTCCACCTTGGATTGGGCCAGTTCCAGCATGACGGGATCCACGCCGCCGATGGTCACTGACCCGTCGTCTTCAACGTTGATGGTGGTGCCGGTCTCCTCGATGATGGCCCGGATCACGCGGCCGCCAGGACCGATGAGCGCACCGATCTTCTCGACTTTGATCTTCAGACGGACCATCTTGGGCGCGTGCTCGCTCATCTGAGGACGGGTCTCGGAGATCGCCTCGTTCATCTTGTCCATGATGTGCATGCGGCCCTGGCGCGCTTGTTCCAAGGCTTCTTTCAGGATGTCATAGGTCAGATGCGTCGTCTTTACGTCCATCTGCAGGGCGTTCACGCCGGCGGCGGTGCCCGCCACTTTAAAGTCCATGTCACCCAGGAAATCTTCCAGGCCTTGGATGTCGCTGAGGATGGCGTACTCGCCGTCATCGCCGGTGATCAGGCCCATGGCGATTCCGGCCACCGCGGCTTTGATCGGGATGCCGGCGTCCATCAGACTCAAAGAGCTGCCACAGACGCTGCCCATGGACGTGCTGCCGTTGGAACTAAGGCACTCGGAAACGATGCGGATGGCGTAGGGGAAATCGTCTTCCGATGGCAGGACGGGAAGGATGGCCCGTTCGGCCAAGGCCCCGTGTCCAATCTCACGGCGTCCGGGGGACATGGCCCGCCGGGCTTCGCCGGTGGAATACGACGGGAAGTTGTAATGGTGCATGAACCGTTTGGTGTTGTCCGGGCCCACGGAATCCAGTGTTTGCTTCAAACTCAGGGAGGCCACCGTCACGATGGACAGGACCTGGGTCTCGCCCCTGGTGAATAGTCCCGTGCCGTGGGTGCGGGGCAGGATGCCGGTGTCGCAGGTGATGGGGCGGACCTGGTCCAACGCCCGACCGTCGGAACGCACGTGCTGTTGCAGGATGCGGCCTCGAACGGCCTCCCGGAACACGGCTTTGAAACCGTCGCCGATGGCGTTCTTGGAGTAATCGTCTTTCAGTTGTTCGGTAACCAGCGCGGAGATCTCTCGTTCGCCGTCGTCCATCTCGTACATGCCGGGGTTGCGGCTGAGGAGGTCTTCCCAACGGGAGCCGACGATCTCTTTGATCTTGGCGATGATGGCGTCGGCGGCGGCCTGGTCGTATTCCACTTCGCCCTTGGGCTTACCTACCTGGCGGGTCAGGTCTTCAATCATATCGATGGTGGCGGTATTGGCGTCTTGGGCCTTGCCGATAGCTTCCAGAATCACTTCTTCGGAAACCTCGTTGGCGCCCGCCTCGACCATCAAGATCGCGTCGCGGGAGCTGCTGACCACCATGCTCAACGTGCTCTCTTTGCTCTGATCGTAGGTAGGGTGGAGGATATATTCACCCTCCAGATAGGCGATGCGGCAGGAGGCGATGGGACCGTTGAAGGGAATCTGGGATATGGAAAGGGCGGCTGAAGCGCCGATCATGCCCAGAATCTCGGGAGGATTTTCCAGGTCGGACGAGAGTATGGTAATTGTGATCTGAATGTCGTTGTGCAGACCCTTGGGGAACAGGGGCCGGATGGAACGGTCGGTGAGCCTGGATGCCAGGGTGCCGTCCTGTCCGGGGCGGCCTTCCCGGCGGAAGAAGCTCCCCGGGATCTTTCCGACAGAATAAAGACGCTCTTCGTAGTCAACGGTCAGGGGCAGGAAGTCTATGTCCTCCGCCCGGGGCTTGCTGGACATAACTGCCGTCACGAGCACGATGGTCTCGCCGA
>JADFNR010000039.1 GCA_022563275.1 Chloroflexota bacterium
CGGCCATCTCGGCGGCGATCATGCCGCCCAGGCAATGGCCCACCACATGGGCCTTGGACACGCCCAAAGCGTCCAAGAGCTCAAACTGATATAGGGTCAGGTCGGTTACGTCGTCCAGCTTCTCCAGGCCGTTGGACTTGGAATAGCCGGGCAGGTATGGGGCATACACCGTGAACTTCTTGGCCAGTGCGTCCAAGAACGGGGCCCAGCCCTTCTGCCCAACGGCCCCGTGGAGGTACAGCAAAGGGGGGCCGCTGCCGTCTTTCAACACCTCGGCCTCGAAATCGCCGCCCCGCAGGGAAATATTCAGGGTCTCAGGCATGCGTTCTCCGTCGAGTTATCCCTTCCCCCGCGCCGGGGGAAGGTTAGGATGGGGCAGGGGCTATTTTCAAGCCGTATCTGTGACAATCAGGAGAAGTTGATTTAGAGCCCACCGTACCAATCGGCGATGGCACGCCCGATATCAGCCGGCGAGTCTTCCTGGATGAAGTGGATCCCTTTGACGGTCACTTCCCGTTGGTTCGGCCACGAGCGGCAGAACTCCCGCTGGGGTCCGGTGAGGATGGCTCCCGGCTCGGCGTTGATGAACAGCTTGGGCACTTCGCTGCTGGCCAGCCATTCTCCGTATTCGGACACGGTCTGGACCACATCGGCGGGCTCGCCGTCGAGGGGAATCTCCCTGGGCCAGGTTAGGGTGGGCCGCCGAGACTCGCCGGGTTCCAGGTAGGGACGGCGGTAGACGTTCATCTCTTCTTCGGTTAGTTTTCTCAGCACACTGCCGGGGAGGACCCGTTCCACGAAGATGTTCTTCTCCAGCACCATCTCCTCGCCCGCAGGCGAGCGGAACCCCTGGAACACCTGGCGTGCGGCTTCCGGCCAGTCCTCCCAGGTCACGGGACGAACTATGGCCTCCATGTAGACCAGGCCTTTGACGTATTCCGGATGCCGTTTGGCCCAGTGGAAACCCAGGGCCGAGCCCCAGTCGTGCACCACCAGCGTGACGCCGCTGGTCAGGCCCAGATCTTCGAACCAATGGTCCAGGAGAGCGCTATGGTCGGCGAACCGGTAGGAGCCGGTGGGCGAGCTTCCCGATTCGCCCATGCCCATCAGGTCTGGGGCCAAGCACCGGCCAAGTGGTTCCAGATGGGGTATCACGTTGCGCCACAGATAGGACGACGTGGGGTTCCCATGGAGGAACACGATCGGGTCCCCAGCGCCGGTATCCACATAAGCTATCTCGGTCCCGCCCGTGGCGATGCGCTTACGCGGATGGGGGTCTTTGTCTGAGATCGTTTCTTGGGTCATCGTTTCTCGTCGTGATGGAGGGTCCGGCCCCTTTACCGGCCGGCGCTCTGGGCCGCGCTGGTCAATTTCTCCGGCCACCAGCGGGTCTGATACTCCGACCAGATGTCCTTGATATGGGGCATGACCTCATTGGCGAACAGGGTGGTGTTCTTCATCGCCAACTCCTTGGGCATGTCGCCGAATTGGAGCAGCAGCATCAGGTTGCCCACGCGCAGTTCCTTGATGGCGTGGGTCAACTCTTGGCGGACCGTCTCCGGACTGCCCACGATGACGTTGCCCGCCTCGAGGTAGTCGGTCCAGGTGAACTCTTTGTGCTGATTCGTCCGGGACTGCATGGTGGTGGCGCTGGCCGCTGAAGCGTTGGTCTTTACCGTGCGGTAGCCGGGCGGGTTGGCGTAGCCGGCGGGGATGTGCAGGCTCTTCTTGAAGAAATACTCGATGGAGTCCTTGTATTCCTGGGCTTGTTCGTCGGTTTCCGAGACCGCGACCAATTGCAGGAAGCCGGCATGGTAGGGATTGAACTCCTTGCCCTGACGCTCCATCTCGTCCCAGAACCCGTCCAAGATGGTCTTGCCCACCTTGTACCCGGAATAGCTGAGGTAGCAATAAACGTAGTCGTTCTTGATGGTCCAGTCCCAAGTCTCCAGGCTGCCGCTGCCGGGCACCCAGATGGGTGGGTGGGGCTGCTGGTAGGGCCGGGGCCAGATGTTCACGTAACGAAGCTGGGTGAATTTCCCGTTGAAGGAAAAAGGCTCCCGCTCTTTCCAGGCCTTGATGATCAGGTCGTGCGCCTCTAGGTACTTCTCCCGCAGGGTGGCGGGCACCTGGCCGTAGCCGAAGATGGTGTCCATGGAGGTGCCCAAAGGGAAACCGGCGATGAGCCGGCCTCCGCTCAATACGTCCAGCATGGCCATCTCTTCGGCGACCCTGATGGGCGGGTTGTAGAGGGCCAGGCTGTTGCCCAGGACTATGATGGCCGCCTTGGAGGTTGCCCGGATCATGGCCGACGCCATCAGGTTGGGCGAGGGCATCATCCCGTAGGCGTTGCCGTGGTGCTCGTTCACGCAGATGGCGTCGAAGCCCACGGCCTCGGCATATTCCAACTCGTCCAGAAAATCGTTGTACATGTGGTGGCCCTTTTCCGGGTCGAAAAGGGAGTTGGGTGCGTCGACCCACACGCTGTGATAATCTTTCTCGAAGTCAACGGGCAGGTCCTGGTAGGGCATCAGGTGGAAGAAGCACAATTTCATGGCTGAATTTCCTTGTCGGCGGGTTGCCTGAGATTGTACAAGAACGCCGATGTTGACGCCACCGGCGTGGAATATGAGCATAGGAGTGGGTGAAATGGCGGGTGAGACCACGGAGATCGAGCGCCGCGTGGCGGTGGCCAAGGGATTGGCGGCAAACATCAGGGAGTACTTGGGCGGACTGACTCCGGAGCAGTGGGAATTGCCCAGCGCCTGCGCCGAATGGCAGGTGCGGGACGTGGTGAGTCACCTGATCGGCGGCGCCGAACGGCAGGCCGAAAGCATGGAACGGGGCCGGGGCGGCGACTCCAACCCGCCGGCCGGGTTCGTGGCCCCGGAACCGGGGGCGCTCTCCGCCGCCAACGCCCAGCGGGACATCGACCGCCGCGAGCAACTGGCCGGGCGCTTCCTGGAGTCCTTCGACGCCAGTTACGAGAAGCTCCACCAAGAGTTCGACGAATTCGCTAAAAGCTCATGGGACACCCTGTGCTGGCACATTCGCCGGGGCGCCATGACGGCGGCGTCATACGTGGAACTGCGCATCCAGGAACTGGCCATCCACGATTGGGACATGCGCTCCGCGTTCCAGCCCGGCGCCGGTCTCGACCCCGGCTGCGTGCCGGTGCTCTTAGACATGTCGCCCAGGTGGCTGGGCATGTGCTTCCGTCCCTCGGCCCCATTGCCCAAGCCCGTGGTCTACGCCTTTATTGTGGATACTGGGGTGGGTTCCCACCATTACCGGATGACCGTAACGGGCGACGCGTTTCAGATGGGCACCGTAGACGCGCCGCAGGCAGACGATGAAGAAGCGCCGCAGGCAGACCTTGCGCTTACCGCCACCGCCGAGAACTACCTGCTGTTCACCTATGGACGGCTGACCGCCGCCGAGGGACTCCACCTTGGCAAGCTGACCGTCCAAGGCGATCTCGCCCGCCTGGACCAGTTCGAAGTTTGGTTCAAGGGCCTGTAAACAGGGTGCGTTAGGGCGCTCGCACCACAAGATCATCAACCTCCCGCCGCGCCTGTGATAAGCTCGGTGGCAGACATACCAGTCCGCCTGGTCTGGGGCTAAAGACGGGCGGGAAAAGAGAGAGGAACAAATTGACCACTGGTTCGCGTGATGTGGTGATCGTGGGCGGAGGGATCGTTGCCTGCCTCAGCGGCTACCTCCTGGGCCGCCGGGGCTATAAGGTTACGATCTTGGAAAAGGACTCCCTGGGCAGCCACGCTTCAGGGTTCGCCTTTGGGGGACTGGACCCGCTGACCGGAGTCGGTGTTCCGGAGCCTCTGCTGGAGTTTGGCTTGTGGTGCTACGGCCGTCACCGGAGTTTGGCCAGAGAGCTTCATGAAGCCTCGGGTATCAGTGTGGGATTTGAGTTGCGGGACCGGCTCAGCCTGGCGTTTACCGACGAGGAAGCCCGCGCGGCCAAGAAGGACATTGAATGGATGAAGGACGTGGGCGGTTTCAACGTCGAATGGGTGAACAACCGCCAGGCCAGGGAATTGGAGCCCCAGGTAAGTCCTGAGTGCACGGGCGCGCTCCTCGAGCAGAGTCCCGGGGCCCTTGAGCCCTACCGGTTCATCCTCGCCGCCATGCGTGCGGGTGAACGCTATGGCGTGGAGATGGTCCAGCGCCGGGCCACCGGTCTGATCAGTGACGGCGGCCGGTGCACCGGGGTCACGTTGGAGAATGGCAGCATCAACGCCGGGATCGTCGTGCTGGCCATGGGTCCTTGGACCGGGCAGGCATCGGCCTGGTGCGGGGTGGATATACCCGTTACACCCCTTAGGGGGCAGATCCTAAGGCTGCGGACTTCCCACGATGCCCTCAAACTAGCCATTAATTACGCGCACAGTTATGTGGCGTCCAAGTCCGACGGTCTCATCTGGGCCGGCACCACAGAGGAAGAGGCCGGCTTCGATGAGGGCACCACCTCCGCCGCCCGGGACAGCATAATGGCCGATTTCTTGAAGATGATTCCCGGTATGCAGGATGCCGAACTGTTGCAGCAGACCGCCTGCCTGCGCCCCTTATCGGCCGATGGGATGCCCATCGTGGACCGGGTCACCGGATGGGATAACCTCTACGTCGCGACCGGGGCGGGCCGCAAAGGCATCCTCTGGAGCACGGGCATGGCCCATATCGTGTTGGACCTGATCGATGCCGGTAAATCTGATGTGGAAGGCGCCGAGCACCTGAAGCTGGACCGGTTCCCGGCCAAGGTTTAAACGGCGTGCTTCCGCGCCACTAGCAGGCCGTCTTCCCGGCTGATCTTCATGGCGAACGAATAGCGGTCTACCTCCAAGGCCAGGGCCACATCCTCCGGATGGTACTGGGTCTGCTGCGGGTCGAAGAACTTCTGAGTTGCCCCGCCCGTTAGAACCAGGGACTTGACCGCATCGAAGTCTGGGTTTCGCCCCTCCAGCAGGTTCCAGAGGTACATGCCGCAGTGCTCGTCCTCGTCGGAGCGCATAAACCCCTGGTCGCCCATGGCGATGATGGAGACCAGTTCGGGCCCATCTTTCTTGATGGCGTCCACCGTGGCTTTTGCGACCACGAACGAGCCCAGATATATCTCTGACGCGTTCACGGCCGCCGCCACGCCCACCGTGCCGGCCCTGGTGGACTGGACCAAGGTTTTGCCGTCCAGGTCGGCCTGGGATATCTCGTGGGGCGAATTACCGAAGTCGAAACCCTCGGGGCGCTTGCCGGCCACCTCTCCCATGAGGAAGTCGCCGATGCCCCGCCGGTGCAGTTCCAAAGCTTCCTCGGGTTCGGCCACCAGGGTGATCTCCGTCGCCCCGCGGTCGAAGGCGATGGCGGCCGTGGTGAAGGCCCGGAACACGTCGATGATGACCGCCGTCCCCTGGGCGTCCTGGGCGTCTCGCACCAAGCTGCCAAGTCTAACTTCCATCTGGTTGCCTGCTCCGTATGGGATGTGCCGGTTGGGTCCGGTCCAGACGCCCCGATGTATCGGGGCGGCTCTCGACGTAGTTGGAGATGGGGGTGGTCCCTCGCCAGGGACCTAACCCTTCTTGGTCAATTTCTGTAGGGAACGGACCTCACGGGGCGGGGTAAGTTTGCTGCCGGTGTGGGTCCACGAGACCTCGCCCACGAAGATGTCGCCCTTGGAGTTGATGCATACGCCGTGGGGGGCGATGAAGCTGCCGGGCTCCTCGCTCTCCGCGATGTCGCCCAGCTTGGCCAGGTAATTCCCCTTCAGGTCCATGATTCCGATCCTGGGGCCGAGACCCGACGCCTGGTCGTTGGGACCGATGGCCACGCCCAACTCGCCCACGTAGACCCTCTGGTCGCCGCTGGTGTCGATGAACAGGCCGCAGGGCCGGGCCATGTCCCTCCACTGGGTCTCGAACTTGCCGTTCTTGTCGAAGACCTGCACCCGCTGGTTCTCCCGGTCCGCCACGTAGACCCAGCCGTCCTTGTCGGTGCAGACGTTGTGGGCGATGTTGAATTGTCCCGGTCCGGTGCCCGACTCTCCCCAGGAGAACAGCAGCTTGCCGTCGGGCGAGTACTTGTGGACCCGGGCGTTGCCGTAGCCGTCTGTCACGTAGAGCTCGGCGGTCTGCGGGTCCAGGGCCACGTGGGTGCAGCGGTTGAAGGGGTCGCCGCTCATGAAAGGCGCCGGCTTGCCGCTGATGCCCAGGGTGAAGATGACGGTGCCGTCCAGCTTGCACTTGCGCACGGTGTGGTCGCCGTCGTCGGTCAGGTAGATGCTGTCGTCCGGCCCCATGGTGATGCCGTGGGCCCGGGGGTACACACCCTCGCCCCAGGACCGGAGGAAATTGCCGTCCTTATCAAAGATGATCATGGGGTGTTCGCCCCGGTTGAAAACGTAGACGTTGTCCTGGGAGTCCACGCCCACCGCGGCGCACTCTTTGAAGGACCAACCGTCGGGGAGCTTGCCCCAACCCTCTTCTACTTCGTAGGTGAAGGACCCTGAGCCCAAAGTGACCATTGCTACAACCTCGATCGCGCCATGTTCCGGGTGGATTTAGCCCCTTGAAGGGGCACCCGGAGATTGTAGCACCGCCAGGCGGTAAATCAACGATGCGGATCCACGTCGGCCTACTAACGAGGCCTCAACCAATCGGTCCTGTTTCGCGCTTCGGCCACCTTTTGGTTGAACCGCTCCCGCTCCGTCATGGGCGGGCCCGCCATGAATCGCACCACCGCCTCGGGAATCTCCACGGCTCGAGTCAAAAGGAACATCGCGAATTTCCGCTCGTTGACGGTCCCGACGCCGATTGAACTAGGTCCTTTTCTCTCATTCATATCGCTCCTCAAGCCCTGTCGATTGAAATCAGCTAAGCCATAGTTTCGGGAAGGAGGTTCCTCAGCGTTGTGAATCCAACAGACCCCTGGTTTACAAACCCCCTTGATGTCCGTGACGTCCACGCTGGCCTACTCGACGAAGACCCGCACCTTGTGCTGGCCGTCCTTCACGTCAATCTCCAGGTCTTGCAAGGCGTCGATCAGGGGGTCCAAGTCTTCGGCCTTCAGGCTGCCGATATCAAAATTTATTCCCTTTTTCCTGAGTTCTTCGTTGACAGAATCCGCCGACGATCTGGGGATGAGGGACGCCAGCTTTACCCCGGCGCGAATCAGCGCCATGGGGACCCGGATGTTGACGCGCTCGGCGTGGTCTTCATCGGCGTCTTCTCCCGGCTCCACACAGACACGCAGATACTTGGCGGAGGAACGGTTGTTTTCCCCAGACCGCCTGGAGTCTGCGGGCTCACCTTCAGTCGATACCAGAGATAGGAGGCGTTCAGCCTCGTCCACCTGGATCTTGCCCTCGGCCAACATGTCCAATATCTGCCTGGTGTTGTTTTCCATGATCGATCTCTCCATATTTATCCTCGCGGCGTCAGCCGGAGGAATCTTGCTATCTGAAACTCAGATGCACGCGTTGGTTCCGTTGTTGGACATCGATCTCCAGGCCGCGTAATGCGCAGAAAACCGCGAAGAACATTGGGCCGGAGTAGAGCATCGGTCTTCCCCATCTGGTCCACCAGAGAACGATGGCCAACGCCAAGACCACCGGAGCCATGGCCACTGCGGCCAGCAGCAGAAACGGCCAGATCACGAATAAGGGAAGCCAAAGGCTGAAGTCGTGGGACTCGTTTTTGATCTCGACTCGCAAGATCGATGGGGGCCAGATCATGATGAAAGCCTCTCGATCGCTTCTGCCGCGCTGATATCCCCCCGCTGCAACTGGGAGAGGACCTCCGATCGGCGTGGTTGGGGGTCGGTGTCGACGAATTCAAATTGTTCGGCGATGCGGTTCAGCCGGTTCTTGACCGTGGGGTAGCTGATGCCGAAGACTCGCTCCATCTCTTTGATGGAGCCGTGGCTGCGGAGGAAAGCTATGACGAATATCTGGTCGTCGCCCGTCAGACGGGCTAGAGGCGGGAGTTCAAAGCTGCCTTCGATGACGGTGTCTTCGCCATCCAGGCGGACCCGCTCCACCAATACCGGGCGATTCCCGGTAAGCCGTGTAAGTTGCTGCCAATCCTGAGCCATACCAACATCCTTGATAAAGTAAAGTTATAATAACATAAAAATTAAGAAAGTCAATATAGATATTTATTAACTTGATAATTTCTTGGTGTTTACTGCTATTACCAGGAAGACTGCTGCCAGGGCGAACGTTGCATTGCAACAAGCAGTTCGGCGTTGCTATCATTAATCTCGATACAACCGCAGTGATTGCAAGTCTGCGGGGTCACGATGGATACCGCGAGGTAGGGATAGATGGCAGAACAAGTCAGGCGAGATTTCGTTAAGTACTCATTCTTCAAGGTCGACCCTGAGTGGCGCCGGCTTCCGGAGAAAGAACGCCAGGACAGCAAGGCCCAGTTCGCCGAGGTCCTGGGCGAGTTTTCCGACCGCGTGTCCCTGTCCAGCTACAGCTTGGTGGGCACCCGGGGCGACGTGGACTTCTTGCTCTGGAAGGTGAGCGAGTCCCTGGAGGCCATCAACGAACTGATGGCCAGGGTTAACCACACAGAACTGGCCCGGTACCTGACCGTGCCCCATTCCTACCTGGCCATGACCCGCCGGTCGCCCTACATCGACGACCACAAGCACGAAGGCCAGGAGGGTACGGGCGCTTCGACCATGCGCATCATCGGCCGGAAGTACCTGTTTATCTACCCCTTCGTAAAGACCCACGACTGGTACCAACTGCCCAAGGAAGAACGCCAGAGCCTGATGAACGAGCACTTCGTCATCGGGCATAAATACCCCGATGTTAAGATCAGCACGGCGTATTCATTCGGCCTTGATGACCAAGAGTTCGTGTTGGGGTTCGAGACCGACGATCCGTCCCATTTCTTGGACCTGGTGATGGACCTACGGGAGTCCAAGGCCCGCCCCTTCACCCTGATCGACACCCCCATCTTCTCCTGCATCAGCAAATCCGTGGAAGCCTGCTTGGACGACCTGGGTTAGACGGCGCCGCAAATAGTCAGGCAAAAAAGGGCGTCCCGAATGACCGGGACGCCCTTTTTTTGTCTTATCTAGCTCTGCCGGCTGGCTGCAGGTCCTTCGGCGGGCTCAGGACGAGCGGATGACTGATGCAGGTCCTTCGACGGGCTCAGGACGAACGGAATCTCGAGTGCAACTTCGCAACCGTTCGTGGTGAGCTCCGACCGCAGTCGAGAGTCACGATGGAATCGGACCCGTCGAACCACCGCTTGGCTTAAGCCAATATCATGTGGCCGGAACCAGAATCAGGGGTTAGCCGCCTCCGGCCATGTTCTTCATGTGGTTCATGGCGGAGCCGGCCTTGAACCAATCGATCTGGCCCTGGTTCATGGTGTGACGCAGGTTGATGCGCTCCTCCTCCCCGTCGCCGTGGGTGACCACGCAGACCAGCGGCCGCCCTGGAGTCAGGTCAGCCAAGCCGATGATGCTTAGCCGGTCATCGGCCCGGATGCGGTCGTAGTCGCCGGGGTCCTCAAAAGTCAGGGGCAATACCCCCTGCTTCTTGAGGTTGGCTTCGTGGATCCTGGCGAAGCTGCGGGTGATGACTGCCGCCGCGCCCAGCATGCGGGGAGACATGGCGGCGTGTTCGCGGCTGCTGCCCTCTCCGTAGTTGTTGTCGCCGATGGCGATCCACTGCATCCCCTGGGCCTTGTACTCCCTGGCGATCTCTGGGATGGGTTGTATCTGCTCGCCGGAGAGTTGGTTCTTCCCGGTGCCGGGTTCGTCGGTGAAAGCGTTCACCGCCCCCAAGAACATGTTGTCGCTGAGGTTGTCCAGGTGTCCCCGGAAGCGGAGCCAAGCCCCGGCCGGAGAGATGTGGTCGGTGGTGCATTTTCCGGTGGCCTTGACCAGTACCGGCATGTCTTTGAAATCCTTGCCGTCCCACGCCGGCCACGGCTCCAAGACCTGCAGGCGAGTGCTATTGGGGTCCACCGAAATCTCGATACCACTGCCGTCCTCGGGAGGGGCTACGTAGCCCTCCTCTCCGGGATCAAATCCATCGGCCGGGACCTCTGGAGCGGGTTTGGGCGCCTGCAACATGAATTCTTTGCCGTCGGCGCCGGTGAGGGTGTCGGTGAGCGGATTGAAACTCAGGCTGCCGCTCAGGCTCATGGCCACGGCCAACTCGGGGCTGGTGATGAAGTTCATGGTCCCGGAATTGGCGTCGTTACGCTTGGGGAAGTTCCGGTTGTAGGAGGTGACGATGGAATTGGGTTCGCCCTCGGGCATGCCGTCCCTCTTCCACTGACCGATGCAGGGGCCGCAGGCGTTGGCCAACACCATGCCGCCAAGTTCTTCCAACGCGGCTTGTTGGCCGTCACGGGCGATGGTGGCCCGCACCTGCTCCGATCCGGGGGTGATCATAAATTCGGACACGGCCTTCAGTCCGTGCTCCGTGGCCTGCCGGGCCACGTCGGCGCAGCGGCTCATGTCTTCGTAGGAAGAATTGGTGCAACTGCCGACCAGCGCCGTTGAAATCTTATCGGGGAAGCCCTCCTCCTTGACCTCTTTGGCCATGGCCGAGATGGGGCGTGCGCGGTCCGGGGAGTGGGGCCCGGTGATGTGGGGTTCAAGCGTGGAGAGGTCGATCTCCACGATTCGGTCGTAGTATTGGGACGGGTCCTTCTCGACCTCGGGGTCGGAGGTGAGAAGGTGTTTGTACTGCTCCGCCAGCTTGGCCAGTTCCGGGCGTCGGGTGGCGTTCAGGTAGGTGGCCATCCGTTGGTCGAAGGGGAAAACGTCGCCCGTCGCGCCAAGTTCAGCGCCCATGTTGGTGATGGTGGCTTTGCCGGTGCAGCTGATGGAGCTTACGCCCGGGCCGAAGTACTCGATGATGGCGTTGGTGCCGCCGGCCACGGTAAGCACTCCGGCAAGGTAGATGATCACGTCTTTGGGAGCGGTCCAGCCGCTTAGCTCGCCGGTGAGGCGAACGCCCACCAGGGTGGGGTATTTTACCTCCCAGGGCAGGCCGGCCATCACGTCGGCGGCGTCCGCTCCGCCCACCCCGATGGCCAGGGAGCCCAGGCCGCCGGCGTTGGGAGTGTGGGAGTCGGTGCCGATGATCAGGCATCCGGGGAAGGCGTAGTTCTCCAAGACAACTTGGTGGATGATGCCGGAGCCGGGCTTCCAGAAGCCCATGCCGTACTTGCGGCAGGAGGATTCCAGGAACTGGAAGACCTCGCTGCTTTCATCGAGGGCGTCTTGAAGGTCGGATGACGCGCCGACCCGCGCCTGTATCAGGTGGTCGCAGTGGACGGTGGTGGGCACGGCGACTTCATTGCGGCCGGATTGCATGAACTGCAGGATGGCCATCTGACCGGTGACGTCTTGGTGGGCAACCCGGTCCGGGTTGAGCATGATGTAGCTTTCGCCGGGGTCTAGCTCGGCGCCTTGGGCGTCGTCCAGGTGACCTAGGAGCAGTTTCTCGGCCAGGGTCAACGGCCGGTTAAACCGGGAACGGACGACCTCCAGGTTGCGCTCCATCTTTTTGTAGGCTTCTTCTACAAACTGGGGGGTTGAGTCGACGTTCATATTGGAGCTCCTATCTTTATCAGCCGGGGCCGTCTGGGCGATAGCCGGGCTGCCGGCCTAGGCATGGGTTCTTGTCCATGGATTTTTAGCCGTGCCGCCATTAGCGCCTACGGCACATTTCCCCCACAACCCCTACTCACAACAGCCCCGGAGATACGATTCCTGGCTGACGATATAAAACCTTTAAAGGTCGTCCCTTTAAAGGTTTTATCATGACCGGTCCAGCAGAATAGCCTCGGAAGACCGGTCTGAGGATCTGCGAATACTTCCGGAGGCCGGTGTTACTTGCGCTTCATTTCAGAGGGGTCAACGTTCTTGAAGTAATCGTAATTAATCGCGATGTATTTGGTCATATCTTCGGGAACCGCATCCTCGGCGAAGATCGCCGTCACCGGGCAGACGGGTTCACAAGCTGCGCAGTCGATGCACTCGTCCGGGCTGATGTAGAACATGTCGTCTTCGTCACGGGTGTAGATGCAGTCCACGGGGCAAACATCGACACAAGCCGAATCCTTTAGTCCAACGCAAGGTTCGACAATGATGTAGGTCATGTTGAGGGACTCCTCTCGATTCAATATAAACACCGGCTCGCATGGGTGCGGTTGAGCCTGGGTGTAGCTGACGAAAAATACAATAAAATTATAGCATAGCGCTACGTCATTGCAAGACGAACGGGCCTAGAATAACCACCGACCGGAGTGCGGTGTATGTAGCTGCGGAATCGGTGATCTGGAGAGACAGGAGGTCTAAAGGACTAGGCCATAGGTGCGCTTTTTAATCGACAGATTCACAAAAGTCTCGGTGCGCCGGACGCCGTCGATGACGCCGACCTTGGTCCGCAGGAACGTGCCCAGTCCCTCTGCTGATTCCAAGCCGGCCCAGATGAACACGTCGTAGGCGCCGGTGGTGATGGCTACGTAATGGGCTTCATCGAGTTTGGCGATTTCTTCAGCTACCGCGTCGGACTTGCCGGGGTCGGTCTGTAGACCGATGAGGGCGGTGGTGGCGTAACCCAGTTTTTCCAGGTTGGGCACGGCGATGATCTTGACTACGTCGTCATTGACCAAGCGGCGCAAACGGCGCCGGACGGTTCCTTCGCTGACGCCGACCTCGCGGGCGATCTTCGCGTTGGACGCCCGGCCGTCAACTTGCAGCAGGGCGATAATCTTTCGGTCCAGTTCATCCATGGGTGTCACTCTCCGTGGTTTGAAGGCCGGTTGGTTCGGTTGTGCGCCGTGGCCTTGTCATAAAAGTCCCGCGCAATCATATGGCCGGTCTTAAGGGGTGTCAACACCGAAATCTTATCAGATACTGACGCAAATGGCCGAATCTCGACCAATGTTGTCTGGTTGGTGTCCATTAATGTTCCAGCGCTCGCCACAATGGGGTGTCCGTAGGGCTGTCCAGGCATGGCGGACGGTCTCTGGAGATAGTTCTTTGGGTTGGGTATTGATGGGTATTGGCCCATTTGGTAACATTTACTCTGTGCAGGGAAAGATGACAGAGTGGACGATTGTGCGCGACTGCTAATCGCGTGAGCCTGCAAAGGTTCCGAGGGTTCGAATCCCTCTCTTTCCGCCACCATCTATTCTAATTTTTCGTCATGATTCGTCCAATTGATTGACGTTTTACGTATCGCATAGCCAATGACAGATTCAAAGGTCGTTAGCCCTTTCTCATGAACAGTTATTACCTATGGACCATCGGCTGCCAGATGAACACCGCAGACTCCGAACGGCTGGGCGCCGCGTTGGAGCAGCTGGGGATGGAGCCGGTGGAGAAGGCCGCTGACGCCGATGTCATCGTGCTCAACTCCTGCGTCGTCCGGCAGGGTGCTGAAGACAAGGTAGTCAGCAATCTGGCCTGGATGGCTCCGCTGAAAAAGGACCAGCCCCAGCGCATCTTGGCGCTCATGGGCTGCATGGTGGGTCCCAAATCCGACGATCTGGCCCGCCGCTTCCCCTATGTGGACGTTTTTATGCGGCCCCAGCAGTTCGAACCGCTTTTGGAGTTGGTGGGAGAGCGGCTTGGCGTTGACTGGGAGGGGTGTGTCGGCCCGCTGATTCCGGCCCGGCCCGATGTCACCTGTCACGTACCCATCATCCACGGTTGCGACCTGATGTGCACCTTCTGCATCATCCCCTACCGCCGTGGCCGCCAGGTAAGCCGCCCGGTTGCGGAGGTCGCCCTGGAAGTGGAGACCCTTGTCGCCAGGGGCGTGAAAGAGGTCACTTTGCTGGGTCAGACCGTAGACGCCTATGGTTACGACTTGCCGGACCAACCCAACCTGGCGGATCTTTTTACCAGGCTCAACGGGATCGACGGACTCGAACGCATACGCTTCCTGACCTCCCATCCCAAGTTCATGACTCAAGAGATAATCCAGGCTGTGGCCGACCTGCCCAAGGTCTGCGAGCACATCAACTTGCCGGTGCAGGCGGGCGACGACGGCATATTGGACGAGATGCGGCGTCAGTACAGCCGGGCCGAATACGTGGACTTGGTCGGCCGGATCAGGGAGGCCATGCCCGAGGTTGCCTTGAACACCGACATCATCGTGGGTTTTCCTGGTGAGACGGAAGAACAGTTTCAGCAGACCTTAGACCTGCTCTCGGACCTGCGTTTTGACAAGGTCCACTGTGCTGCCTACTCAACAAGGCCCGGCACCATCGCCTCACGCACCATGGACGACGCTGTTCCCGAGGACGAGAAGACCAGCCGCCGCCAGATGGTGGACCGTCTGCAAGAGAAGATCCAAACTGAGATCAACGCCCGATTGGTGGGCCGCTACGAAGAGATACTTGTGGAGGGCCGCCGGAAGGGAAAGTGGCAGGGACGCACACGGTCCAACAAATTGGTGTTCTTCGAGGATGAGGCGTATCATCAAGGAAAGCTAGTCACGATTAAGATTGAGCGCTCCAGCCCCTGGTCCCTGCAGGGAACCTTGGCTGTCGAAGCGAAAATGCTAACCCGGTAAACCATCGAGGCGACGATCAATGGCTGTAAAAAGCCGCCGGCCAACCGTGCCGATCACCGAGATTGAGCACTCGGCATTCTGTAGGACCGAAGACAAGCTCCCCGCCAAGCCCCTGGCCGAAGAGATGGCCGTAAATGTGCGGTGGCAGCAGATCCCCCCGGAATACCTGCACTACACCGCTGAGGAATTGGACCAACGGATCGGCGAAGCCCGTGGGAAATTGGGCAGTTCGGTCACCATCTTGGGCCATCATTATCAACGGGAAGAGGTGATCAAGTACGCCGATTTCCAGGGCGACTCATTCCTTCTGTCCCGTGAAGCGGCCAACCGTCCCGACGCCGATTACATAATCTTCTGCGGCGTGCATTTCATGGCGGAGACCGCCTGCATCCTGGCCGCCCCCCATCAGAAAGTCATCCTGCCCAACATAACCGCCGGCTGTTCCATGGCCGACATGGCCCCGATGGACGACGTTGAAGACGCCTGGGCCGACCTGCAAGAGGTCCTGGGGCCGGGCGGCATAGTGCCCGTCACCTACATGAACTCCATCGCCGGGATCAAGGCCCTCTGCGGCCGTAACGGCGGCGCTGTATGCACCTCATCCAACGCCAGGGCGGTGCTCGAGTGGGCCTTCACCCAGGGCGAGCGGGTCTTCTTCCTGCCCGACCAGCACCTGGGCCGCAACATGGCTCTGGAACTGGGAGTGTCCCTGGACGAGATGGTGATCTGGAACCCGTTCCGCCAATTGGGCGGCAACACGCCGGAGCAACTCCGCGGGGCCAAGATGGTGCTTTGGCAGGGCCATTGCGCTGTGCACACCCGGTTCACAGTCGGCCAGATAGAAGCGGCCAGGGCCCTTCACCCCGATATCAACGTCGTGGTCCACCCGGAATGCCCCATGGAGACCGTCCAGGCGGCGGACATGGTTGGCTCCACCGAGTACATCCGCGAAAAGGTCAACTCCGCCCCGCCCGGCAGCAAGTGGGCGATCGGCACCGAGGTCAGCCTGGTCAACCGGCTGGCCATCAACAACCCCGATAAGACCGTGTTCTGCTTGGACCCGGTGACCTGCCCCTGCTCCACCATGTACCGCATCCACCCCGCCTATCTGCTATGGATGCTGGACGGGCTGCTTGAAGGCAAGGTCAATAACGAGATCACGGTGCCGGAAGACATCAAGCGGGAATCTCTGATCGCCCTTGAGCGGATGTTGTCTCTCACGTAACGGGCGTCCCCTTAGTCTCACGCCTTTTCCGCATGGTCCGCCTTTTTTGTAGCCCAGTAGATGCGGTTGCAGTACAATTGTGCCTGCAGGTCCACCGTTTCATCGGGCTTTCATAGCTTGACCGGGCTTTGATCCGGCTTTCGTTGAGCTTTCATCCCGGGAGTAAGGAAGGCGTGACATGAGTCAGTTCCCCCCCGACGTCTACGCGTTGATCGATGCCGCGGTCGCCGAAGACCAGACCTTCAATGACCCCACAACCCAAGCGGTGGTCCCGCCGGAGATTCAGGGCACCGGCATGCTGCGGGCCAAGGCCACTGGAGTGCTGGCGGGGGTAGACGTGGCCATCGCCGTCTTTCACCGGGTGGACCAAACGTTGGATGCCAAAGCTATCTTGCAAGACGGTTCGCCGCTCTCTCCCGGAGATGATATCGCCGTGGTCCGCGGCTCGGCCGCCGGTATCCTGAGGGCGGAGCGCATCGCGCTGAATTTCATGCAGCGCATGAGCGGGATCGCCAGCGACACCAACCGCTACGTCCAGGCGGTCCAGGGACTCAAGGCCAGGATAGTGGACACCCGCAAAACCGTCCCCGGTCACCGCTATCTGGACAAGTATTCGGTGCGCATGGGCGGCGGCTACAACCACCGGCTGAACCTGGCCGACGGCATACTGATCAAAGACAACCACATCCAGGCCAACCGCTTCCGTGACATGGGGCTGAAAGACGTTATCCAACTGGCCCTGGCCCGAGCCTCCCACACCATCAAGGTGGAGGTGGAGGTGGAAAGCATGGAGCAGGTGGAAGAAGCCCTGGAGGCCGGGGCCCACATCATCATGCTGGACAATATGCCGGTGGCGGAGATGGCCGCCGCCATGAAGGTCATCGGTGACCGGGCCGTGGTCGAAGCCTCCGGAGGCATAACCTACGACACGGTCCGGGCGGTGGCGGAAACGGGCGTGGACCTGATATCTATCGGGGGGCTGACCCATTCGGTGAATGCCCTGGACATCAGCCTAGACCTGGAATTCGACTAGTCTACGCGTGATATTTACCCGCGGCATTTCGCCATGTAATAAAGGTTTTGGAAAAGGGAGGGGCCCATGGTGAGTCCGGTTGACCCGGTGATTCTGGCGATGGAGCGGAATTGGGAGATGATTGACGCGGCCCTTGAGGGTTTGGACGATGCGGCCCTGGCCCGCCAACCCACCGATCAGTGCAACTCCGTGGCCTGGATACTGTGGCACCTGACCCGGGTGACCGACATGTTTATCCACACCCGGCTCCGTGACCTGACCCAGGTCTGGGTGTCTGAAGGATGGCATGAGAAGTTCCGAATGCCCGCCGATGAAGAAGACCGGGGAGTGGGCTGGAGCGCCTCTCAGGTCGCCCAGTGGCGCCCGCCTGCCAAAGAAGTGCAACTGGCGCATCATGAAGCGGTCAAGAACCATGCCAGAGAATTTCTGGCCAACATAACAACCGAGGAACTGGAGCGGGAGATCGTCATGAACCCGGTGCCGGAACCACGCACGGTGTCGGTGTGCATGGGCCAGATGGTCTGGGACACCGTGGCCCACGGTGGTCAGATAGGCTATCTCCGGGGCTTCTACGGCGGCAGGGGTTGGTTCCGTTAGGGTTGTTTCGCGAGTTCGACGAAAAAATCCCCCTCGATCCCCCTTTTTGAAAGGGGGAAGTTCAAGTCCCCTCCCGATCTGAATCGGGACAAAGGGGATTTAGGGGGATTTGCGCTGCCCATCAGCAAACATCGCCCATCTTCCGCTCACGGTGAGCCCCGACCTAAGGTCGAGGGTCTCGATGGAATCGGACTTGTCGAACCACGGCGCGGCCGCTGCCGGTCCGCGCTGTCCAGCATCAGGGTCACCGGCCCGTCGTTCTCCAGCGTGACCAGCATGTGCTCTTGAAACCTTCCGGTGGCCACCGTTATCCCGGTGTCCCGAAACAACTGCACCGTATGTTCGTAGAGGAGCTTTGCTTCCTCCGGTCCCGCCGCTTGGTTGAAGTCGGGACGCCGCCCCTTGCGGGTGTCGGCGTAGAGGGTGAACTGGCTCACGACCAAAAACTCGGCCCCAACGTCCAGTGCGGAGCGGTTGAACCGGTTCTCATCGTCGGCGAAAATTCTTAGATTGACGATCTTCTCCACCAGATAGCGGGCGTCGGCCTCGTCGTCTTCCTTGGAGACTCCCAACAGGATGACCAGGCCCGGACCGATCTCCCCGGCGGTCTCGCCGGCAACCGCAACCGAAGCCTTGGTAACCCTCTGGACCAATGCTCTCATTAAAAACCCGGAAAACTCGGAATTGAAAATGATATACGGGAAGACTCTGTGGAAAAACCACGAGGGAACCGTCGTAAAAAGGTCTCGTGGGACGACTTTGTGGATATAGGTCTTGCCGGCTAGCTGGAGCTGGCGGGAGTGGGCGAGGCGCTGTCGCTGGAGTCGGACGAAGACTTGGCTGAACTGTCGCTGGTGGACTTGGCGGCCGTGTCTGACTTTGAGTCCCCGGTCGACTTTGAGTCGCTGGTGGATTTGGAGTCAGATGACGACGAGTCGTCGCTGGCGCCGTTCTTACTCTCCGACGCCTGCTTGGGACGCCCGTAGTCGGTGGTGTAGAAACCACTGCCCTTGTAGATGACTGGAACTGCGTGAAAAACACGCTGGCCCGCCCCGGAACAAGCCGGGCAGGCGCCTTTGCCAGCTTCCGCGAAGGTCTGCACCAATTCAAATTCAGATTTGCAGCTTTCGCAGCGGTAGTCGTATCGAGGCACGGGTACTCTCCTGAATGTAGTTACCCGTTGGCAGTTCCAACGGGTGAGTGCTAAGGGCAACCTACCCAATTTAACAGCGGCACTTATAGCTGTCAACGCGTCTGCGGGCGCCACAACAGGTGGCCCCTAGCAAAGAAAAAAGGCCGCTGACCGGCCTTTTTGGCAAGCGGGCGGCTTTTATAGCCGCCTAGTGATAGCATTTTTATGAGGTGGACTCCCAATGGCGAAACGTGCGCAGAACCAGCCTGGGCGTCCCTAAAAGCCTATCGGCGGTTCTGGCGGCGGCGGCGGCGGGCTGCCCTCTGGGCGGCCAACCGTTCTTTCTGCGCCTTGGAGCGGAAGAACCGGCGGTCTTTAAGCTCCCTCAGGATGCCTGAATGCTGTACTGAGGCCCGGAAGCGGTTTACCAGGCTTTCCGGGTTCTCTCCCTCACGGGGAGTTACATATGCCATTCGAATCTCCAACCGTTGCCGGTCAATCTGTTAAAGCTAATTTACCACAGGCACGAATTCCAATCAACCGGCCCGGCGCCCCGGCGGGCCTCAGGCTAGACCGCCGTGCCCCGTTTGGCGCCAACCTCTCCCAGGTACTCCAGCACGTCGGCCAGGGGCAGGACGTCGGCGTATTTCTGGTTCATGTCAAAGAGGTTTATGGCGTGGGCGGCTTCGTGCCGGTCGAACACACCCTCCTCGACCACGATCATGCGGAACCGGTTGGTGCAGCCGTCCAAGACGCTGGCCCGGACGCAGCCGCTGGTGGTCTCGCCCACGGCGATGATGGTGTCCACGTTGTGGGCGGTCAGGTGGCCGATGAGCGGGGTGCCCCAGAAGGCGCTGGGCGAGTCCTTGCGCATCACCGGCTCTCCGTCGATGGGGGCTACCTCGTCGATGATGTCGTAGCGGCGGTTGCGCCGTTCCAGGGCCTCCGGGCTGCGGTCCGAGTTGCCGTAGATCTGGCGTCCGGTGCTCCAACCGGCCAGGCCGTCATCGTCCCGGCCGGTGGCGTGCACCACCGGGATGCCGGCGTTCCGGGCGGCCGTCAATACTGTCTGAATGGCCGGGATGGCGTCCCAGGCGGCCAGGCCGCAACTGGCCGGCCACTCTTTGGTTGCTTCCAGTATCGGCTGGGGTCTGTCGCCGAATACCCAGCGGTAGAGGTCGATCAGCAGCAGGGCCGGCTTTTCACCGAAACCCACCTGCCTGTTCTCGCCCATGGCCACGTGGGCCTTGTCCTGCTCGGTTAGAAACTTGTCCCAGACTCGCTCAGCCATGGTTCCCCCTCTATTCGTTCAGCCCTATTCCTTGGTCGGCAGCCCGGCTTCTTTCCAAGCCTTCATGCCGCCTTCCATGTAGTTCACGTTTTTGAATCCCATCTCTTGGAGTATCTGGGCGCCCACGGCGGCCCTTAGTCCAAGTCTTCAAGTTGTGATGATCTGCACGTTCGGGTCCGATAAACGCGGGTCCAACTTGGAACGGTCTTCCGCCGCCGCGTCCAGGTCTTCCACCGACATGAACACCACGTTGTCCGCCTGCTCACTCAGCGGGACATTCTCTTTGAGCCGTGTCTCGATCAACAGGACTTCCGGTTTTTTGTCCATCTGCTTCTTGGCGTCGGTAACGGCAACGGATGTGGTCTGGGCCTTGGCGGCCTCTACCCGCGCTCTGAAATCATCGGTCATCGATCTAGCCTCCCAATCAGAAGTAGGTGACATCATAATCTAAATGGCTCCTATCGGATACGGTTGCTGCTTCATCCAACATATCGTTGTGCTAACATCTTTGGGCGCGATCAGGCGCGATTTACAAACAGCGGGGGGCGAAGGCACATGCGTTGGCTCTTGGTCTTGGCATTTCTGGCAACCTTGGGAGCCGCATGTGGGCCGTCCTCCGATTCCGAATCTAAATCAGGGGTAACCATGGCAGACGAAACCACTACCACGGCTTCCGGGCTGCAGATCAAAGTACTCGTAGTTGGGACCGGAGATACGGCGGAGGGGGGAAAGACCGCAGTGGTCCATTACACCGGTTGGTTATTGGACGGGACCAAGTTCGATAGCTCTGTGGACCGGGGCACACCCTTTGAGTTTCTCCTGGGCGCCGGAAGGGTGATCAAGGGCTGGGACGAGGGAGTGGCGACCATGAATGTGGGCGGCAAAGTGGAGTTGATCATTCCACCCGATCTAGCCTACGGGGCCTCGGGCGCCGGGGGCGTGATTCCCGCCAACGCCACCCTCAAGTTTGAAGTGGAATTGCTGGAACTGAAATAGCGGGCAACAACCGGACCAGTCCTTCCGATCGGCAATGCGCGGCGCCAGCGTTCGTGGTGAGCCCTTCGATGCGCTCAGGACAGGCTCCGTCGAACCAAGACCGCGCAGAAGCTGAGGCCCTTCGACGGGGCTCAGGACGAACGGATGGCCGTGACGGTTATTTCCGAACCTAGGGACTAGGCGGCTGCGGAGCCTCGGAAATTGGGCGCCACTTTCTCCGCGAATAGCTTCAAGCTGTTGGCGGCGGCGTCATAGGGCATGGCCCCGAGGCGGAAGTGGATGATCAAGCCGCCGACTCCGATATCGTTCACCTTCTCCAGCCGCTCGCACACGGTTTCCGGCGAGCCAACGATCAGACCGTGCTCCAGTGAGTCCCTGGCGGAGCCGACGATCCTAGACGCTTGGGCCTCAAGCTCGGCCGGGGTGTTCATGCGGTCGCGGTTCAGTTGCAGATACTCGCGCATGCCCTGGAAGTAAGGCACTCCCACGGCTTCAGCCTCCGCGTCGGTGTCGGCCACGAATATGTTGCGCCAGACCCACGAGTCGGCCACGTTACGCGCCACCGTCTCATCGCTGTGCCCGGCTTCAGACATCGCCGCCCGGTACTGGTCCATCCGCTCTTTGGTCACTTGGTCGCTCTGGAGGTTCATCATGAATGGGCGTCCCTCGCGGGCCATCTCCAGGGTCGATTCCAGGCCGGAGCAGGCGCGAATCATGGGCGGGTGGGGTTTCTGGTACACCTGGGGCCGCAGCACCGGCAGTTCCAACTGCCAATATTTGCCGTCGTGCTTGTAGTTCTCGGTGGTCCAGGCCTTGATGAGGATGTCTTCCACTTCCAGGAGCATTTCGTGCGCATCGTCCGGATTGATGCCGAACCCCCGGAACTCGTAGAAGTTGTACGCGGTGCCCCGGCCCACGCCAACGATCATGCGGCCCTTGCTGATATTGTCGATCAACGCGATCTGCTCGGCGAACCTGATGGGATGATGCAGGGCCATCTGGGCCACGGCAAAGCCGATCTTGATCCTATTGGTCCTGGCGGCGATGGCGGCGGCGAAAGTGGTGGGGTCCACGTAGGCGCAACCTCCGTCGAAATGGTGCTCCGCCAGCCAGATCACGTCGTAGCCAAGCTCCTCGGACAGTTCCGCCTCCCGCAGGGACTCGTCGATAACGGCGAAATCGCCATCGGGGGTTTTGCTCTCCGGAAATAGGAAGTTGCTAAACTTCATGTTGTTTCCTTGGGCCTTTGTCAGGGTATGTCTGTTATTTAATCGTATTTAGCTTTTTACCGCCAGCGTTGCCGGACCCGGATCCAGCGCAGCCCACCGCCGGTCTATCGTGGTCCGGCGGCCTAAAGGACCCCTGCCCGCAGGTCGTCGATAAAAGGCTGGAACGCCAACCGGACTGGACTGTCCGACGGCAAGTCCGGAGTCAGCACCTGCTTGAAGTAGTCTTGGGCGATCTGCCCTTGCTGCTCACGGTTGTAACCGCTGAAGCGGCGGCCGCGTTGACGGTCTTCAGCCAGTTGGTCCCATCCCCCGTAGCGGTAGCCCCCGGTCCTCTGCGCCCTGAGAGCCTGCCAGATGTAAACGGCCCCGGCCAGTTCGAATTGGTACACATGGACCATTTCGTGGACCAGCAGATCGAGATTGCCCCTTGAGTGATGTCCCTTAGCGGGAAGGTTGATGGTGTGGAACATGGTGACCGCCCGATCGCCGTTCAACTTGAAGACCAGGCGTAATATCCGGCCCTCCGCCACCCTTACCGCTGAGTACTGGACGGCGGCCGGGCCCAAGACACGGCCGGCTGCTTCTATCTCATCTGCCGTTAACCGGGTAACTCCGGCCAGCAGATGCCACACGAATTCGAACACCCTTGGGCCTTGGAGCAGGTCGAAGGTCTTGAAGAGCGGCTTAACCAGTATGGCAATCCCCCGTCTCCGGCGGGTTTTATCTCAGCCGGAACTGCCCAAATTGGTTTGCTGGAATCTAACACTGGCGATGCAGGGAATCAATCAAGGCAGAACTTTGACGGAAAAAATCCCGCCGAATCACTCAGTTGCCGGCCCGTTCCACCAGGTCAACAAACACCTCTCTCCATTCCGTGGGACCTCCCCTAGCGTAGCCAGCCCGGTAAGAGATGATACCTTGGTGGTCCAGCGCGATCTTGGTGGATTGCAGCAGAATTTGCAAGTCCTTTAGAACGCTCGACTCTATCTCAGCCACGGGCCACGGATAGCCCTCTTTCTTTCGGTACGATTCCAATAGCTCGATGCTCTCGAACGGGCTTTGACCGATGGCGTAGAAATCGACCCTGTCCGCGAACTCCGGGTAGACATCCTTCATGCTCCGTAACTCGGAGCGGCAGACCGGTCACCAAGTGGCGAAGAAGAACAGGAACACCGGCCGGCCTTGGCTCGATAGCTGGGCGGTATTCCGCTTGGCGCCGCTGAACAGCGTGAATTGAAAGTGCGGCAAGGTCTGGCCCACGTCTGTTCCAAGCCCCGGCTGGTCGACTATGATCGCGGCTTTTGCGGGTGCGATAGCTGGCGGGGACGTTGGTCCTGGCGTGGAAAGCGGCAGTGCGGCCGTCATGAGAGCTTCGGTTGAGTTAGGCCCGGACGCCGAGATAGGCACGGTTGTCTGGCCAGGCGGGGCAGTCAATCCTGGAATAGGCGTGGGACCAGATGGGATCGCCGGTGTTGCGACTGACCCGGAGCCAGACACGGACTCAACCGTGGCCGTCGCCGTTGAGGCTGGTGGCGCCTCCGTCGCGGAGGCGCCACAGGCCGATATCCCAAGTGCAACCGCCATGAGAAGCAAGGCTAGTAGTCGTGACATTCCGATTTATCCCCAACCGTCCAAGTGGACGGATCAATGCTTGCGGATCATATTTTACCGTACCTAGGCGCCCCCGGACTTGAAACTAATTGTGTTCGTCCGTAAGGTAGGAATATTGATACGAAAACCGCGCCGGCAGCGGATTTATCCGCTTCAGCGGGTTAACATTCGGGTTTTGTCGTCTGGCGGGATGCAGCAAGAGTGTGCGCCCGGAATGTTATACTCGGCTTTTGGCGTTGGGGCGTTGGAAATAGGTGATATGGGTTATGTTTTGCCCGTGGCCCCAGGGCCGAACTGAGCGTGTGGTGAGACATGTCGATGAATAAGTCTAAACCCGAACGTGCCGGGTTTTACTACAACCTGGGGATCGCCTACTATGCGCTAGGTCAATTTGATAGCGCCATCGAAGGCTACGACGAGGCTGTCCGCATCAACCCCGAGTACTCCGAGGCCTACCACAACCGGGGGAAGGTCTACCACGACCTGGGCCAGAACGAGCGTGCCATCGAGGACTACGATCTGGCCATCCAGCACAACCCTGAGTATTCCGCCGCCTACAACAACCGGGGGATCGCCTATTACGACCTGGGCGAACACTGGCGGGCCATCAATGACTACGATGAGGCCATCCGCATCAACCCCGAGTATGTCGTGGCCCACAATAACCGCGGCAACGCCTACCTGGCCGTGGGTGAACACGGACGCGCCATCGAAGACTACGACGAGGCCATCGCACTGGACCCCGAAAACGTGGCGGCCTATAGCAACCGGGGGACTGCCTACCATGCCCTGGGCGAGAATGAGCGTGCCATCGAGGACTACGATGAGGTGATCCGCATCGATCCCGAGTATGCCGCGGCCTACAACAACCGTGGCAATGTCTACAATGACCTGGAGCAATACCAGCGCGCCATCGAGGAATACGATGAGGCTATCCGCCTCGACCCCCGTGATCCCGATGTTTACATAAACCGGGGCAACATCCTCACTGGGATGGAAGAGTACGAACGCGCCATCGAGGACTACGACCAGGCGGTCCGCATCAAGCCGAATCATTCAGATGCGTACCACAACCGGGGGATCGCCTTTCACCGTCTGGGCCGGTATGAAGAATCCGAAAGGGACTTGGCAAAGGTGGTTGAACTGAGGTCGGATTCGGGGAATGGTCCTTCAGAAAAGGATTCTCCAGCGGAGTGACCGATCGCGGGCGCCGCGGTCCCGGTGGGTCTGAGATTTTTTTCCCGTGGCGGACGAAAATCGACCCCGGCGAATCGAATTTCGCCGGGGTCATTTCAGTTTACCGTTAACCCTACTTGGAGGAAGCCTCCAGGTTGGGTCAAACCCAATGGTTTTAGGCCGCTATGCTCTTTTTGGAGGCCTTTGCCTTAGGTTTGTTCGATTCCATGCCATTGGTGGCTGATGCATGGCCGTCATCGGAGTCGGCGCTTTCCAACATCGGTGCCTCGGTCGCCACGGAGGAATCGTCCCTGGTGGCGTTCAGCCCATCTGGAGCCAACCCCTTACCGAATTCTGCCACGACTGGCAGTAGATTGTTGCAGATCTCCAAGACCGAAGCCCGAATCTCGTCGGAAATGTTCTGTGTCGTCTGCCTGATGATGAACTCGGCCTGCAGCCGCTGGTTAAAATTCTTGCCTATAGCAGTGCCGGTGTTGATCCTGCCATCATGGGCATCGGACCGGTTCCGGCAATTGAGAAACTGCTGGAAAAAACCGGGCTGCAACTATCGGATATCGGATTGATCGAATTGAATGAAGCCGCTGTGGATGAACTGATTGACATACAAGCGTCGGAGATTAATGAGAATATAGAAGATGTGCGTCAAGCCATTCAAAAATATAAGGGGCATCCCTTCGCCGTGCAGGCAGCGTTAAACTTACTCAAAAACAGCGTTCCATTATCTGAACTTCCCACCGACCCGACACACATCGCCGAATTTCAATGGAAAAAAGTCTGTGAAAGTTTAAACGCACAATCCTTATTCGAGGCGTACGCAGTTTTACAAGTTCCCGTACCGGATGATGTGGTTGAGCCAGTATGTGAATTAAACCGCAAAGAACACAACAAGGTTTTGTCAAATAATTACTTAGCCGGACTGCTTCGCAACGAAAGCGCAGGCAGACGCATCTATCACGCAATTCTGTCAGATTACATCCTCGAACAAATCAATGATGAAGACAAAAAGAACTACCACCTAAAAGCAATTGAGATTTACCGCAAACAATTGGATAAAGACGGGATACCCGATACTCTCGCCCTAACCCGCCTGCCGGAACACGAACTACACGCCAACGGAAACCAAGCGTTTTTTGATGTGGTGATTAATGAATGTTGTAAAAAATTATTGCTATTAGGGAGGCTGGATTCCGCTCTTGATTTGCTTCACTATGCTTTACATATAGTGGAAAAAGGAACGGTTGAAGAAAGTTGTTTATTGGGGAATTTAGGATTGATTTACCAAACTCGCGGCGACTTAGACCAAGCGGAGAAGTATCACCTGAAAGCTTTAAAAATAGAAGAAGACTTAGACAGACTCGAAGGCATGGCTCAAGAATACTGTGGTCTGGGG
>JADFNR010000040.1:0-17500 GCA_022563275.1 Chloroflexota bacterium
GCAGTTTGTGGACCGCCGCGAAGTTCATGGCTTCGTGGGTCTCGCCCTGGCTGGTGGCCCCGTCGCCGAAATAGACCAAGACCACGGTTTTCTCGCCCGCCATGCGGCATCCCAGGGCGTAACCCACCGACTGGGTCAGCCCGGCTGCCACCACGTTGGAGATCTGGATGATCTTGTGGGGCAGGTCCGCGCCTTGGAGCGGGAACTGCCGGCCATTGCTGTATGGGTCCCCGGCCTTGCCCATGAATGACATCATCACCTGGACCGGAGTCAGCCCGGCGGCGACCTTCAGGGCTAGGTCCCGGTAGTAGGGGAATAGAAAACAGTCGCCGTCTTTCTCGGCGGCCAGAAGGCTGCCCAACTGGGCGGCCTCATGGCCTTGGCTGGAGGCTGCGATGGGCACCTTCCCCTGGCGGTTCAATGCCCAGATACGCTCGTCCAGAGACCGTGCTTGGATCATCCTGGTGTAATAGTCCACCAGGTCGGCGGTCTTGAGTCCTTTGGGAAGTGGGGATTTGGAACGCGCCCCATTTGCGCCAGCGGTCCGGGTGCTGCCGCTGCTGGCCTGAGCGCGGGTCGTCCGCTTCCTCGGCATTGCTGCTCCCTTTATCTAAGACGAGTCCGGGGCGGGTCCGGAGACGGCCCGGCTGTCTCAGAAAATAGAATTGGGGCTGGTCGGAAGCCCCGGTATGAAAACTGACTCGGGCCCGGCAGTCGAATCCGCGCTTATTTTCGTGTCTGCCTGGTGCCAGGATTATATATGGCGAAAAGGGGCACGGCAAATCTCCGTCGATGCTGGCCTGCTCTGAACCAGGTTGAAGACTCAGCGGCGCCAATGGCGGTTTCAAGATGGGGCTGTTGGACCGGCTGCCGGGTCAATTTTGACCAGAATACAGTCAAAATTTCAAAATAATAAAAAACCAAATTGCCTCGATTCACCATTGACTTTTTCCCGCGGATGTTGCTAGTGTCCCCATGTCACAGGCGATTGGCATCGGAACGCCGGTGCACCGGTGGCGCAAGCGAAGACACCGGGGCTGGAACGAACAACTAATTTCCACCCGGCCAAGATGACGGCCGCTGCCGCAGGTGGCCAGTAGATCAAAGGCAAAACATAACACGCGACGGTCCTTACTAAGGCCCGGCCGTTACCCCAAGTACCCTATCTGGTCTGGCGATTTTCAATTAGGGCGTTTAAGTCCCTGGATATCCTGTTGCCTTTTCCAAGGGCTTCAGGGTGAAACCCGGCGGAAAATCCGGGTATCTGAACACAAAAATCTGGCCCGGCGCACTGGATGCGCCGCGCATGCGAGGAGTGATGAGGGGGGAGAGTGTGGGAGCTGCAACTGGGGTGGGAGCAGGCTCATGAGTGAGCCTACGGCCCGTGAGGTTTGGCGGGCAGTGTTGGGAGACCTCCAGTTGCAGCTTCCACGCCCTACCTTTGAGACCTGGCTGAAGCCCACTGAAGGCGTGGCCTACGACGGCAATACCTTCGTGGTTGAGGCGCCCAACTCCTTTGCCGTGGAGTGGTTGGAACGCCGGATGTATCACGCCCTCCAGAAGACCCTTAAAAAGGTTTCCGGCCGTGAACTCGAACTGGAATTAAAGGTAAAGTCCCAGGGCGATTTTTACGCCGTGGAGCAAGCGCCGCCGGCGCCGGACCAGGCAGCGGGCGCGACGCCAACTGCCCCTCCATTGTTCGAGATGCGGTCCTTCAACCCCAAGTATTCCTTTGAGTCCTTCGTCGCCGGGCCGTCTAACCGGCTGGCCCTGAGCGCTTCCAAAGCGGTTGCGGAATCCCCAGGCCAGGTCTACAACCCGTTGTACCTGCACTCGGGGGCCGGGCTGGGCAAGACCCATCTGCTGCAGGCCATCGGCAAGACCTGCGCCAGCCGGGGCATGTCGGTGCTCTACGTGACCTCGGAGCAGTTCACCAACGAGTTCATCTCCGCCATTCGCAACCGCACCACCGAAGACTTCCGGCGCCGCTACCGCTCGGTCCAGGTGCTGCTAATCGACGACGTCCAGTTCCTGAGCGGCAAGGAACAGACCCATGAGGGTTTCTTCCATACCTTCAACGACCTGCATAACTCCGGGAACCAGGTGGTCATCTCCGCGGACCGCCCACCCCGGGAACTGGCGTCCATGGAAGACCGGTTGCGCTCCCGCTTTGAGTGGGGCCTGATCGCCGACATCCAGCCGCCGGACCTGGAGACCCGCATGGCCATCCTGGCCAGCAAGGCCGGCCAGATGCGGGTCGAGGTGGAAGACAGCGTCATTGAGTTGATCGCCAAACGCGTTCAGCGAAACGTGCGGGAACTGGAGGGCAGCCTGAACCGGATGGTGGCCTATTCCCAGTTGATGAACGTGAACATCACTCTGGAAATGACCCTGCAGATACTGAATGACATGGCCCCCGAGACGGCGGCCCGGTCCATCGATCCGCAGCGGATCTTCGAGCAGGTGGCCCTTTTCTACGCTCTTTCGGTGAGGGACCTGATGGCCAAGAACCGCACCAAGAAGGTGGCCTTGGCCCGGCAGGTCGCGATGTATCTATTGATCTACGAGTTGGCGCTTTCCCCCACCCAGGTTGGCCGGCTGTTGGGTGGGCGCGACCACTCCACGGTGATTCACGGCGCCGGCAAGATCAACGGCGAGGTCGCCGAGGACGGGCAGATACGCCATGATGTTCTGGCGATCAAAGACGCGATCTTCGCTTAGGGTTAGGTAGTCGGGTGTGGTGATTGACCTTGGCGGAGTGGGGAAATCCCCTTCTGGTCCCCCTTTGCGAAAGGGGGACGTTGTTTTTTCGCCTCCGGATGCATGACCGGCGGTGCCAGCCAGCGGCCGATATGCGTTCTTCGGTAGAGTTTGAACGGCAGCTTCCAAGCCGCTTGGTCCAGCATGAGGCGCACCAAGATTTTGCTTCGCAACGGCGCGGATGCCAGATAGGCTACGCCTCCAACCGCGGGCAGCAGGGCTAACCCCATGACCAATGGGGTATGGACGTTGGGTAGCCGGTCAGCGCCCGCCTCAGGGTCACGCCTAAACCGCCTGATTTGGACCTTGGTCCAGAAAAACAGGGTCCACGTAAAACGCGCCAAACTTCGCATGCCGGGGATCGGAAGGGCGATGGCCACGCTCAAAATCAGGTGAACACCAAGGTGGCGGGTGGCGAGCCTGGCAGCGTCGGAAGCCAGGCGGACCCGCAACGCAGCGGCTTCGTAGGGAGCGATTCTGTTTTCTTTCTCCCACCGGTCTATACCGTTGTTCAAGAAGAGTTCCGCCGCGGCATCGGCGCCGGCCAGTGAGCTCATCAGGTGCTGGAACCGCGCTTTCAGATTCAACAAGCGATAGGTCCCGGCGATGAGGTGTCCAAAGACACGGGGTTCCGCGGCTTTCCAGGTGTTTATCGCTTCCTCCGCATGGTCGGTGGCGTGCTTAAGGGCCTTCACCCCATCGGACCCAAGGCTGCTGGTGAGGGCGGCTTCGTTGGCGCTGGTGAAATCCCGCAGTCTCGGGAAATCGATGTCGTCGAAGATGGGAAGGTTCCCACTTTTCAGTGAGGACCGGAATTGCCCCGGCGCCGGAAACAGGCTGATCACCGCCGACTCCAGGTCGATGATCGTGTAATCTCCCTCGGCGGAAAGTATCAGGTTGGTGTGGGCATGGGGATTGCGCGGATTCACCTGCCAAACGGATAATCCGGCCTCGGCGAAGATCGCGGAGACCTCTCCCATGAATCTCTGGGCCGGCGCGTCATTCTCCGCTACCTCTCCCGGAATAAACTCGGTGATGAACCGGCAATTGCCGTGCTCGCAGTCGATGTCGGTCACCGGTGCTACCAGGTCTTTGCCAAAGCGATGGATGGTCAACAAGCTGGCGATCTGCCGGCGGTATTTCCCGGCCTGTAGTGCGGCATTATTGGTTTCATAAGGGAATTTGGCTTGGAACGCCAACCAATAAAGCACCCGGACCAGCGGTGGGGGCCTGTAGACCTTGGTCGCGGTTCCCTCCACTGGGTCCAACACAACCACGCTTGCGATGGAACTCGCGACCGTGCAGCTGTCACAGGCCACAACCCCGGGATTCTCCTTGTTCTGCCAGGCGGACATCCATCTCGTTCCCCTGACGTACATAAATGTGGGGATTATGATCAGCAGCCAGATGGCAGCCAGCAGGTACCCGGCGGCCACATCGCTGGGAAAATGGTCCTGGACGTAGACTCGTGATGGTCCGACCGCCACGATGATGATTCCAAAAACGGCCAGGACCGGCAATAGAATCTTCGGTTTCATCTTGTAATAAACAGCCAAGAATCCCATGAAACCGAAGAATACCGTGGTGCCAAAGACATGGCCGCTGGGAAAGGCGGGTGCCGGGTTATCGGATGACGCCAGAGGCCGGCCGCGGTCCACGATCTCGCCCAGAGTGAAGTCGCCCAAGATGGCCACGGCGCCGATGGTAACGCCGACAGCAGTGAACACGATCGCCGGCCGCGTTTTCCCCAGTAACAGGAGGAACGTCACTCCCATCAGGCCATAGATAATCCCAGGCTCCGGGCCGGTTACGAATGAAACTATATCAAAGAATGTTGTTAGGCCCCGCAGGTCCCAACCGACGATCCAATCCATGACCCTGATGTCCTGGGATGGAGTCGGATTGTCCATGATAGTTTTGGTCAGCAGGGCAAGTGACGCTGCCAGAATCCCGACGGTAGCCAGCCAAAGCAGAGACCGGGTATTCAAAGCGGCCCTTACCGGAATATTTTGTGCCAATGTGGTCATGGTCCTTCCCCCAGGCGTTTCTCGTTGCCGACCGTAATCAAGTCGTTCACTGCGTTAGATGTCCTGGTTGAATTTGCGGTTTTTGGGCTTTGGCCAAACGCGCTTTCGCGAAGTGGGGAAATCCCCCAGTGGTCCCCTTTTGCGAAAGGGGGACATTTCCTTAATCCCCCCGATCCGAATCGGGATAAAGGGGAATTGGGGGGATTTGGGGATTTATCGGGTACAATAGCCCGGTATGGAAGACCTCAAATCACACGCCATCGTCAAGACCCATGAACTGGCCCTGAAGGGCAAGAACCGCCCCTGGTTCATGCGCAAATTGACCGACAATCTCCGGACCGCCACCAAAGGGGCGGGTGTTGAGCGCGTCTGGCAAGGCCAGTTGTTTGTCGGCCTGACCCTGACCGATGAATCCTGCTGGCCGGAGGTCAAGTCCCGGATCAAAGATGTATTCGGCGTGGCCAAGTTCTACAAAGCCTATGAACTGCCCCAGGACCTGGACGGCCTGAAGGCCCGGATCCCCCAATTTCTTGAGGGCCGCAGCTTCGACACGTTCCGCATCACCACTAACCGCGCCGACAAGCGGTTCCCCATGACGTCGGAGGAGGTCAACCGGGACCTCGGAGCCTTTGTGAAAGACCTGACCGGGGCCCAGGTGAAACTCAAGGACCCGGAGCTAACCCTCTATGTGGATATTCAGGTCAAAGGGTTCTTGGTCTATTTCGATGAGGTGAAGGCCCACGGCGGCCTGCCGGTGGGAGTCAGCGGCAAGGTGGCGGTGATGCTGTCTGGGGGCATCGACTCGCCGGTGGCGGCTTGGCAAATGATGAAACGGGGCTGCCAGGCGATGTTCGTCCACTTCCACAGCTATCCTCTGGTGGACCGCACCTCCATGGAGAAGGCGGCTGAATTAGTGGAACACCTTACCCGGCACCAATACCAGTCCAACCTTTTCATGGCCCCGCTGGGCGAGATTCAGAAGAAGATCATCCTCACCTGCCCGCCGTCATACCGGGTGGTGCTCTACCGCCGGTTCATGGTCCGGATCACCGAGGTCCTGGCCAGACGCAACCGGGCCAAGGCCATCATCACCGGCGAGAGCTGCGGACAGGTAGCCTCCCAAACCCTGGAGAATATCGCCGTGGTGGACCAGTCGGCCGGCATGCCCATCCTCCGGCCGCTGATCGGTCACAACAAAGAAGAGATCGTCGATATGGCCCGGAAAATCGGCACCTTTTCCATTTCGATCCTTCCGGACCAGGACTGCTGCACCCTTTTCGTCCCGAAACATCCGGAGACCAAAGCCGACCTGGACACCGTGCTGCGGTTGGAAGAGACCCTTTCGGTGGACGAGATGGTGCGGGAAGCGGTCGAGAACACCGAGCGCCGCCATTTCGCCTCTCCGGAGGCCGCCGCGCCGGCCCGGTAGCCATGGCCCAGACGACCACTCCCGGTGGGCTGCCCAGCATCGACCCCTCCCGCCGCGACCGGATTTTGCAGGATGTCCTCAAGGGCGTATCCCGCTCTTTCTACCTGACCCTCCGCGTACTTCCCAAGAACCTGCGCGAACCGATGGGATTAGCCTACCTGCTGGCCCGCGCCGCCGACACGATCTCCGACCGCCGGCGCGCCGGGTCCTCTGGGGCACGGCTTGAGGACCTGCTCACTTTTCGGACTCAGGTGACTGGCCCGGCCGACTTTGATGTCTTGCAGGGATTGGTCTCCCGATCGATGGATGGCGCATCGTCCCCCCAAGAGCAGGCCCTGTTCGGGTCGCTGGCCGATGCCTTTGCTCTGCTGGAATCGCTGGACGCCGCCGACCGGGAGCAGGTCAGATGGGTGGTTGGCACGCTGACCCAGGGCATGGAGATGGACCTCAACACGTTCCCAGCTGAGGACTCGGGAGGATTGGCGGCGTTATCAACCGGCGCCGACCTGGACCGCTACACCTATCTGGTGGCCGGATGTGTCGGCGAGTTTTGGACCAGCGTAACCGCCGCCCACCAGCCCAGCTTGAAGATATGGGACGTGGCGAAGATGTCGGAGTTGGGAGTCCGGTTCGGCAAGGCTTTGCAGTTGACCAATGTCCTGCGGGACATCCCCCGGGACCTGCGCGGCGGCCGGTGCTATCTCCCCGCCGACGAGTTGGCGGCGGCCGGCCTCGTCGCTGAGGACCTGCTGGACCCGGCGAACGAGGGACGCGCCAGACAAGTCCTCATCCCGTGGATGCAGACTGCCCTGGGTCATTTCGAAGCCGCCGAGGAATACCTGCTGGCAGTGCCGCGCCGCTCGGTCCGGTTGCGGTTGGCCTGCCTGTGGCCGTTGTTGTTGGGTCTGGCCACACTGGCCCGCCTGGCCCGCGGCGGAAAGTGGCTGGACCCTGATACCACCACGAAGGTCAGCCGCCGCTGGGTCTACCGCATGATTGCCCTCTCGCTACCCGCCGTTTTCTCCAACCACCTCCTCCGGCGCTGGATCAGCAGCTTACGCCGCCAGGTGGAAGACGCTATATAATCCCCCGTGAAATGAGGCCGCCCCAAAATAATTAGCTGATAGCTGAAAGCTGATGGCTGACAGCTTGAACTGGAGTGAATAATGCCTAAATTCGTGCGCGTTTACACCGGACCCGACGGGAATTCCGTGATCGAAGAAAAAGAGTTCGAGATGACGGAATTCCAAGACACCGAGGGCGCCCACGGGCTGGCCTCGCCCATAGAGCAAACCCCCGGAATATCTTTCCGCCTGATCGAGGCCGGATATTTCCTGGACTTTCACACCGCGCCCCGGCGGCAGTACAGCATATCGCTGACCGGGTCAATAGAACTTGGATTGCCGGACGGCACGCTGAAACAGTACGGCCCAGGAACCGTGCTTCTGGCGGAGGATCTGACCGGCACCGGTCATTCCACCCGTGTGATAGGAGACGAGTCCCGGTTCACTATCATCATCCCACTGTCCTAGTAAATAACCGCTGGCACAAATAAACGGAGTTGTAAATATGACCCAGGAAAACCTGCTGCAGGGGGAATACGACCCCACGGTCCCCACGCGGATCGTCTTCGGCAACGGTAAGGTCGATTCCCTGAAGGACGAAGTTCAAAAACTGGGCGGCAAACGGGTGCTGGTGCTGTCGGGACGCACCGTGGCGGAGAAGACAAACTCGGTCCGCCGTATCAATGACGGGCTGGGCAGCATGTCCGCCGGGGTCTATTCGGGCCTGACCCAGCGTGCCCCACTGTCCACCGCCGTGGAGGCCGCCAACATGGCCGTAGCCAACGGCGTCGATACTCTGGTGGGCGTCGGCGGCAGCACCATCTCCGACGCCTCCCGCATGATCGCCGTCTTGATGGCCGAGGGCATCACTACCGAAGCGCAACTCCGTCAGTTGGGCGAGGAGCAGGACATGATGCTTGCTCCAAACCTGGACGGCAAGGACCTGCCGTTGCAGGTATGCGTGCCAACCACGCTGTCGGCCGGCGAGTTCAACATGGGCGGCGGCAACGTGCTGGACGACCAAGAGGGACACAAGATCCGGGTGCGCCATCCCCGCCTCTACGCCGACCTGATCGTGCTGGACCCGGTTATGACCGAGGGGACTCCGGACTGGCTTTGGCTCTCCACCGGCATGAAAGCCCTGGACCACTGTATCGAGCGGCTGTATTCCACCGGCAACCAGCCGGCCATCGATGCCCCGGTCCTCGCCGCGGCGGAGATGTTGTTCACCCATCTGCCCAAGTCCAGGGAGTCGGACGGCGATCCGGAAGCCAGGCTGCAGTGCCTGGTGGCCGCATGGATGTCCATGATGGGAGCACCCAACTTCGCCATGGGACTTAGCCATGCCATCGGCCACATCTTGGGTGTTAAATATTCCGTGGGCCACGGCTATACTTCCTGCGTCACCCAGCCCTACGTCATGGAATTCAACCGCCCCGTTTCGGCCCACAAGCAGGCGTTGCTGGCCCGGTCGGCGGGACTGGACACCCGTGGGATGAGCGACGAGGCGGCGGCAGAGGCGGCGGCCCGTGCCGTGGACGACTTCATTCTGGGGATGGGGATGCCCCACCGGATACGGGAACTGGAGATTCCCGAATCGGACTTGCCCGAGATAGCCGAGTTGGTGCTAACCGATGGCGGCTGCCGCAGCAACCCCATCCCCATCACCTCCGTCGAGCAGGTGCTGGAGGTGCTCAAGGCGGCGTTCTGACCCTTAGTTGTCCTGCGGTGGTCCTTCGACGGGGCTCAGGACGAACGGTTTTGTTTCTTGCTTGCCTTTCCTCATCCGTTCGTGGTGAGCGCGTCGAACCACCTGCCCACATGCAAACACGTCCCAATCTTCGGAGACTTCGCTAAGCAAGAATCTTGGCTATTATTGGCAGCGGCAATAAGGGGAGCACTACGGGACTCTCGCTTGATACCGATGGTTCTGAAAAGGAGGGGGTTATGTCGGACGAAAATCGGCAACCGGATGAGGCAGATCAACGGCCAGCCCCGGAAGAACAAACTAACGATTCCGGAAGATTAAGCGGTACTTTCGTCTCGGCCCGTCAGGCGTTTGGGAGGTCTTTCGACCGGCTAACCGGCGCCGAGTTCCGACGGCAATTCGAGGATTTCTCCAACGTAGTGACGAGCACGGTATTGGGAATTCACCGGGACCAATCGGAGCTTAGCGATAGACTAACAAGAATCGAACAAACCCGACCATCTAACCCGTCGGCCAACAAGCTAGTAAAAGCGACATTTGTATTCTCGCTGGTTGCAGTGATTCTAGGCATCGTGGCATTGCTGAGAACGGTATGAAGGAAATTGATTCTCTTCAACGGTTGGCCGAGTATTACCCGGCAAGAGACCGGTCATCTTTGGCCGATCTGGCCAGCCATTATAGGAACAAGAGCGAGCAGGAGATTCTTGAGATAGCCGCAATTGCAGCCGATGTCTCCGCTAATTCAATCCTGAATCTTGGCCTGGAGCCGGAAAGTGATCCGCGCTTTATGGAGTCCTTCCAGTTGCAGTATCCGAACGTAAATCTGGACTCTTTGGTAGGGGCCTCCGAAGAGAGGTTGGCGGGGCTGGCGAACGGTATCAAAGGAAAATATTTCGAGGTACTAGTTCGGGACCGACTGAACAACGGTGAGAGCCTGGGTGAACTTCGTCTTGGGCCAGGCCAAGTTGCGAGACTCGCCGAATCTCCGACTCAGGAGGGTTGGGACCTCGAAATTGTCAACGTAGAGGACGGCTCTCTGGTAGAACAATTGCAGCTAAAAGCCACGACCTCGATGAGCTATGTCAAGACAGCCTTAGAAAAGTATCCTGACATCAGAGTAGCCGTGCCGTCTGATATCGATGGAGTAAAAGACGAAATATTGAGGACGGACATCTCCGACAACGACCTCACAGAAGCCGTCAATCGCCAATTGGGCGAGCAAAGTGAAGATGCTCTGAACGATATGTTAGACCAGAGTGCAGAATGGGCCTTTGACACTATCCCGATCGTGTCAGGAATCTTAGTTGGGTTGACAGAAGGCCGCCTTGTTCTCATTGGTCAATCAAGCTTAGAGGAGTCGCTACAACGCGGAGCCAGACGACTCGGAAGGTCTACGGCGTTTTCTACACTTGGGGCCACTTTGGTTGCCCTCGATGCTGGCATCCTGTCTGTTCCAACTACTACCGCAGCGAGAGTTGCCTGGAGTCGAGTGACCAATCGAATCGCTTCAGGGGAATATCTACAAATGAAGACATCAGAGATACTGGAATCGATCGGTCAGATTAATCCGGAATCAAAGATGGAACTAAAGTGAGATTTGACCCGGAGGCCCTGTCCCGGTTGGAAGCCCAGGCCAGGGACCTCCACTCGGCAAATCGCATCGCGGAAGCGGTGGAAGTGTTGCGCGAAGTCTTGGCGGCGAGGTTGGAATGCCAAGGGGAGAAACACTTTCAGACCATCAATGCCAGGAGCGGCCTCGCCCGGTCCCTGCGGGCTATCCGCCGTTTCGGTGAGTGCTTTTCTCTCTACGCCGAAAATATCCGCGTCCATGAAAACAAGCTGGGGCCGGAGCACCCTCAGACTCTGAGGAGCCTAAGCCGTCTGGCCAATAGCTACTTCGCGGCAGGCCGGTACCAGGACGCCAAGACGATGTTTGAGGAGATCCTGGCCCAGCGAAGCCGTGTGCTGGGCCGGGACCACCCGGACACCCTGCGCAGCCGCAGCAGCCTGGCCAACACCCTGGCCGCCTTGGGCGAATACAACGAGGCCGTGGTCATGCACCAGCAGATAATCGAAGACCGGGTGCGGGTGTTGGGCCCGGACCATCCGAGAACGGAACTGAGCCGCAAGCGGTTGGAGACGGCCCGCCAGACGGCTCAGACCAGGTAGCCGACTTTACATAACGATGGAGCATGAACCATGAAGTACGGATTCACCTTGCCGGGGAGGGGGCAGCTTGCCACTCCCGAGAGATTGGGCATCATCGCCAGAAAGGGCGAGGAATTGGGCTTTGACGCCCTGCTGACCGGGGACCACATCCTGGTGCCCAAGAACATCAAGTCGGTCTATCCCTATACCGAGGGAGGGGAGTTTCCCGGTTCACCATCGGGCGAGTCCATGGAACAGATCACCCTGCTGTCGTACATCGCCGGCCAGACCAGATCCGTCTGGTGACCAGCGTGCTGATCGTCCCCCACCGCAATCCGCTGATCGCCGCCAAGTCCCTTGCGACCTTGGATGTGCTTTCAGGGGGACGGTTGGTGGTGGGGGTTGGCGTTGGCTGGATGCGGGAGGAGTTCCAGGCGCTGGGCCTGCCTCCCTTCGAAGAACGGGGCGCGGTGACCGACGAATACATCCGGGCCTTCAAGGTGCTGTGGACCGAGGATGACCCCAGCTTTGAAGGCAAGTACATCAGTTTCGACGATATCAGCTTCCTGCCCAAGCCGGTGCAGAAACCCCATCCGCCGATCTGGGTGGGCGGAGAGAGCCGCCCGGCCCTGCGCCGCACCGCGGAACTGGCCGACGGCTGGTATCCCCTGGGTTCCAACCCCACCTTCCCCATGGGCACGCCCGAGCAATTGAAGGCCGGGTTGGACCGGCTGGCCGAATACGCCCGGCGATTCGGCCGAGACCCGTCGGAGATCGAGACCATCTACCGGACCCACCAATTTGAGTTGACCAAAACACCGGCTGGCGCGGGCCGGCTGCCCTTTGTCGGCGACGCGGAGCAGATCGCCGGAGACATACGCCGCTATCAGGACATGGGCGTGTCGACCATGATCTGGGACTTCCTGCGGCAGACCGAAGACCTGGACCGGATGTTGGGCCTGATGGAAGACTTCGCGACGAAGGTGTGGCCCAAGGTCTAGTCTTTGAATCCCTTGTCATAGAGTTCCCGAAGACGGGTCATGTGGGCCGGAGAGAAGGGGGCCAAGTCGATGCAGCCGGCCATCTCCTCCGTTTCCGCTTGGTTCTTCACTCCGGGGACGGTGGTGTGGATGTCCCGGTTCATCAGGCAGAAGACCGTGGCCGCTTGGGAGATGGTCTTTATGGGGCCGTCCATCAGGAAATCCAAACTGGCGGCGCTGGCCACGTCTTGGCGCAGCAGGTCGTTGCCGGGCGGCACGGGCCGGTCAACGGCGGAGGTCAGCGCCCCGGCGGCGTGAGAGCGGATGCCGATGACCCCCATGTTGTGTTTCTTGGCCAGTGGGATGTTCTGGCCATTGTCGAACAGGTCGACTCCCGGCGGCGGGGGGAGTTGGGCGGTCCAGTTCAGCAGGTTGTAATAGGCCAGCACGGTGTCCCAGTGCCCGCTGTCCATGATCCGGTCCAGGGTCGGCACGTGATGGTCCATGGCCGAGAGGCCGATGAACCGGGTCTTGCCGGCCTGTTGCACCCCACGGTAGGCCTCCAGCACCGGCCCCAGCACGTCGTCGGCGCAGAGCGAGTTTGGGGTGTCGCCCCGGTTTTCCGTGAACCGGTTGTGCACGTGGAGGACGTCCACCGAGTCACGTTTCAGGAGCCGCAGGCTGGCTTCCAGGGAACGCCGCACCGCGCCGGTCACGTCCGCCATGTCCTCGGCTGCCAACCGGACCTTGGTGCCGATCACCACATCTTCGGTCCGCCCCTCCAGCGCGATGCCAAGCGCCTCTTCCGCTTTGCCATCGCCGTATGCCGGCGCGACGTCAAAGTAGTTTATCCCCAGGTCCAGCGCCCGGTGGACCGCCCGGACCGCCTCATCCCTGGTGGTGGCGCCCCAGACCTGCCCGATGCCGCCGCCCCCGAATCCCACGCGAGAGACATTGAGCCCGGTGCGGCCAAGTGCGTTGTATTCCATATGTGATCCTTTGCCTCATGGTTGAGAGGGCTGAAATCCCCCTTGGTCCCCCTTTACGAAAGGGGGAAATTGAGTCCGCTTTTCTTAAGGGGCTAGGGGGATTTCGGCTCTCCCTCGGCTAGTTGGAAGTGGATGCCGTGGGAGCTGGTGGTCTCGATGTTGGCTGTCTTGTAGCCGAAGGGGCTGGTGGCGGGTGCGTCGCCGCGCATCTGGTTGCCGCTCTTTTGCAGGCTCTTGAAGGCCGCGTCGATGCCGTCCACGCCCCAGGCCACGTGCATCACGCCTGGTCCGGTGGCCTTGAGCTGACGTGCCATGGTGGTGTCTTCACGCAAGGGCTCGAAGAAGTCCACCAGGGTCTCGCCGACGCGGTATAGGATGGATTTGAAGCCCTGTTCGGTGAACACGTCGGTCGAGATGGGCCTGATATCGAAGCTTTTCTCCATGTAGGCGGCCATGTCTGCGATGCTCTCCACCACGTAGGTCACGTGGTGCACTTTGTTCAGCATTTTTGCCTCCAATCGCTTGGGAATGGCCGAAGCCTAGCCTGTTTGCCGAGGAGAGGCAACCCCCAAATTGACGGCCCAGCCGGGGCATCCTATTATCCACAGCGACCCGAGATCCAAGAACAACTTGGAGTGTTATTCATGCCCACTTTTTCATCCGATGGAGTAGACATCCACTACCAGGTGGCCGGCGAGGGCTATCCCCTGGTGTTGAGCCACGAATTCGCCGGGGACATCACCAGTTGGGAGCCTCAGGTGAATTTCTTCTCGCGGCGTTATCAGGTCATCACCTACTGTCATCGGGGTTACCCGCCTTCTGAGGTTCCCGGCGACCCAGCCGCCTATTCCCAGGACCATCAGGTGGAAGACCTGTACCGGTTGTTGCAACACTTGGGCATCGGCCAGGCCCACATCGGGGGGCTTTCCATGGGCGGCACCGTTACCCTCAGCTTCGCAATCGCCCATCCCGAGATGTGCCGGTCATTGACCGTGGCTTCGGCGGGCGCCGGGTCTGATCCCAGCGGACGGGAACGGCAGGTGGCGTCGTGGCAAGCCCTCAGCGAGTCCATGGCCGCCGACGGCATGGAGAAGTTCGCCGACGGCTATGCCCGAGGCCCGGAGCGGGTGCAATTCCTGCGCAAGGACCCGGTGGGGTGGGCCAAGTTCCAAGCCGGGTTGGCGGCCCACTCGGCCCAGGGGTCTTCGCTGACCTTCCGGGGCGTTCAGATGAAGCGGCCCACCATCTACCAACTGGAGAAACAACTGCAACAGATCAAGGCGCCGACCCTGGTGTTGATCGGGGATGAAGACGCCCCTTGCGTGGAGCCGGCCATCTTCATGAAGCGGAACATTCCGTCGTGCGGCCTGGCCGTATTCCCCCAGGCCGGCCATACCATCAACCTGGAAGAGCCGGAGCTGTACAACCGGACGGTGTCGGATTTCTTGACGGCGGTGGAGGCGGGGAAGTGGGTGTGAGGTAGCTCTCAGCCTTCAGCCGTCAGCGGTCAGCTTTTTTTGGGAGTGGTTTGGTGGAAAAGCGGAAATCCCCCTTGGTCCCCCTTTATGAAAGGGGGAGACAAAAGCCCCCTCCCGATTCGAATCGGGATAAAGGGGGGTTGGGGGGATTTTAGCTTTGCAGCCCTTCTATCGCCTTCCGGACCTCCGCTTCGTCCGCGCTGCCGGGGCCGACGGCGTTGAAGACCACCTCGTCCAGCAGGCCGCCGAAACGTTCCTTCATGAGACCGGGTATCTCACTGTAGCCGCCGATCAAGGAGAAGGCGTCCAGTATCTCGTCGGTAATCAGTTCCGCCATCTGGTCCCACTGCTGTTTCAGGGACATCTCATGGAGCCAGACGCCCAGGTCCTCGAACCCCTGCACCTCCAACACCTTGGAATAACTCCGCGTTGAACAGTAGAAGGCGATCTGCTTCTTGACGGCCTCCTTCTTGGCGTCGATGGCCGCCTGGTTCGGGCCGGTAATGACGAAAGCCGAGTTGCTGAGGTTGACCGACTTGGGGTCGCGGTCCGCCCTGGCCGCGCCATCGGCTATGTTGGGTTTGATGACCTCGAGCAGGTACTTGGGGGTGGTCAGGGGATGCAGCGCGATCCCGTCGCAGACCTCGCCGGCCACCCGGCAGTTGTAGGGGTTCACGGCGCTGATGAACACCGGCGGCCGGGGCTGTTCCGACTTGCCGGGGCTGAAGAAGGGAGTCATCAGGGAGAAGTTGTAGTGGTCGCCGTGGTAGGCCAGCCTTTCGCCCGTTTCCCAGGCGTCCCAGATGGCGTGCAGCGACTGTACGTATTCCCGGATCCGCGGGCCCGGCGCGCTCCATTCCGTCGAGAAACGCCGTTGGATATGACCCTTGACCTGGGTGCCGAGGCCCAGCCGGAAACGGCCGCCAGAATAGTCCTGCAGGTCCCGGGCGGCGTAGGCCATTACCATGGGCGAGCGGGGAAAGGCGATGGCCACCCGGGTCTCAAGGCTCACCCGCGAGGTTGTGGAAGCCGCCAGCATCAGCGGCAGCATCGGGTCGTGCGCCGCATCCTCGGTGCACAGGCCGTCATAGCCCATGGACTCGGCCCACTTGGCCTCCTCGGCGATGCCCTTCAGGTTGCCGGTTGTGAGGTGATACAACACCCTGAAACCCATGAACCCCTCCCTAGTTTGTCCGTATGGTGCGTTACTTGGCGGTGAACCCGCCGTCCACCGCCAGTTCCGCTCCCGTGATGTAGGACGCCTCGTCGGAAGCCAGGAACAGAACGGCGTTGGCGACCTCCTCGATACGCCCTTCCCGGCCCATAGGAGTCTGGTCCAGGCTTTGGCGGCGTTGGTCTTGGTCGTAGGCGATGCCCGACGTCATGGGCGGCATGAAGCCCGGATGGACCGAGTTCACCCTGATATTGTCCTTTCCGTGGCGGACGGCCATGGCCTTGCTGAAGATCCTCACCGCCCCTTTGGAAGCGTTATAGGCGGGGTGGCCGCCGGCAGAGCCCACCAGTCCCATGATGGAAGAGATGTTAATGATGGAGCCGCCCCCAGCCTCCAGCATCTTGGGGACGGCGGCCCTGGTGCCAAGAAACACGCCCTTGGAGTTGACTTCCATGATCCTGTCCCAGCCGTCGATGCTGGTGTCGTCGGTGAAGGAGCGGCTGCTGATGCCGGCGTTGTTCACCAGGATGTCCAACTTCCCGTAGCGGGAGACCGCCAGATCGACGGCTCTGGTCCAGTCATTCTCCTGGGTGACGTCCAAGCGGACGAACAAAGCCTGACCGCCCGCCTCGGAGATCTGGGCCTCGACGGCCTGCCCGTCTTCTTCCGAGATGTCTCCGATGACCACACTGGCGCCCTCCCGGGCGAAGATCCGGGCCTCTTCGGCGCCCATTCCGCGGGCGGCCCCTGAGATCAAAGCTACCTTTCCTTCAAGCCGCATATTGGCGCTCCAAAGTGTCTTATTTACCGGGCGGTGAACCCGCCGTCCACCATCAGCTCGGCGCCGGTGATGTAGGACGCCTCGTCCGAGGCCAGGAACAACACCGCGTTGGCAACCTCGATGGGCCGGCCTTCCCGCCCCATGGGTATCGCCGCCATCCGGGCCTCCTCGCGTCCGCCGTCGCCCCTTGGGCCCGATGTCAGCATGGGGGGCATGCTCCCCGGATGGACTGAATTGACCCGGATGCCGCTCTTGGCATGCTGCACCGCCACGGCCTTGGTCACCAGGCGGACGGCGCCCTTGGAGGCGTTGTAGCCGGGGTGCACGTAGGTCTGTCCGACCATGCCGGAGATGGACGAGATGTTGACGATGGCCCCGCCGCCGGCTTTTTCCATCTCTGGGATGGCGTGTTTCATGCCCAGGAAAACGCCCTTGGCGTTGATGTCCATCAGCCGGTCCCAGGAATCCGTGCTGGTGAAGTCCGTCTCGCCGCTGCCGCCGATGCCGGCGTTGTTGACCAGGATGTCCAGCTTGCCGAATCTTGCCACCACCTGCGCGACCGCCTGCTCCCACTGGTCCTCTTGGCTTACGTCCAACATGACCACCATGGCCTCGCCGCCCGCCTCGGCGATCTCGGCCTCCACCTTGCGGGCATCGTCCTCACGGATGTCGGCAATGACGACCTTGGCCCCTTCCCTGGCGAAGAGGCGCGCCTCTTCAGCCCCCATGCCGTGGGCGCCGCCGGTGATCATCGCCACTTTCCCTTCGAGTCGCATGCTCGCGCTCCTTAACTCAAACTATTTGGCTGTGAAACCGCCGTCCACGATCAATTCGGTCCCGGTGATGTAGGATGCCTCGTCCGACGCCAAAAACAACACGGCGTTGGCGACTTCGATGGGCTTGCCTTCCCGGCCCATGGGAACGGCGGCGTTCATGGCGTCCCGGTTGGGGTCGCCCTTCTG
>JADFNR010000040.1:22500-26223 GCA_022563275.1 Chloroflexota bacterium
CCCGGCACCAAGGGCGATTGACCCTCCACCACATCGACCTTTACCGCATGGGGAGTCCCGCCGAAGCCTGGGACTTGGGGCTGGACGAACAGCTCTTCGGTGAGGGCGTCTGTGTCATCGAATGGGCCGACCGCGCGGCGGAGATATTCCCGGAAGACTGTCTTTGGATCGATCTGGACTACGGGCAAGACCCTGAAACGCGGAATATTTCCCTGGAACCGGGAGTGGACGTGGAAAAATCGCGGTTCAAAACGCTGCTGGACTCCCTGGCGAAAAAAGCCGCTTCAAACAAATCCCCCCTTTCGTAAAGGGGGGCTGGGGGGATTTTCGCTATGTGTACGGATATGAACTGGCACGAATCCAAAACGCGGCTTCAGGAAAATAACCTGAGCCTGCCGGGATAAAAAACCGATGCTTCTGGCCCTGGACACCTCCACCCGCTACGCCGGCGTGGCCCTCGTCAACGAGGACCGCGTAGTAGCATCTCACGCCTGGCATACCACCTTCAACCATACAGCCGAGCTCATGCCGGCGGTGGCCCACATCTTGGAGCGCGGCGGCCTCACGGCTGCGGGATTGGACGGGGTAGCGGTGGCGTTGGGGCCGGGCGGGTTCAGCGCGCTTCGAGTCGGCATCAGCGCCGCCAAGGGCCTGGCCCTGGTGGCGAAGAAGCCGATCGTGGGCGTGGGAACTCTGGACCTGGAAGCATATCCCTATCTACGGTCAGGGGTCCCAGTCTGCGCATTGCTGGAAGCGGGCCGGGAAGAGTGCGCCACCGCCCTGTTCGGTACGGACGGCGCCCGGCTCAGAGAGGACCGCGTCTGCGGCATCGACGATTTCCTGGCCGAGGTTACAGGCGAAATACCCGGCCCAGCCATCTTCTGCGGCGAGGGCGTGACCGCCTGGCGAGACCAGATCGCCGAAGCGTTGGGAGCCAAGGCCCAGATCGTCCGGCCGGTCCCGGCGGCAAGGGCGTGGGCTCTGGCATTGATCGGACGGGAGAGATTGGCCGCCGGGGAGATCGACGACCTCACGTCCCTGGAACCGGAGTATCTACGGATGCCCAGCATCGGCGTACCCAAACAGCGGGGCCGGGTCCCCCAGGGCGGCAGGCAGGCGCCCGGCCCGTTCCGTAGGCCAGACCGGTAAATATGCCCGGTTTCACTGCGTTGATCATCGGCTGCGGCGCCGTGGGCGCCGTCACGGCGCGGCTGGTGCTCGAAGACGCCAGGTTCCGGCACGTAGTCGTGGCCGACCGTGACCGCCAACGGGCCGAGCATCTGGCTGAGAATCTCGACGGCCCGGCAACCGCGCTCGAATTGGACTTCCGTCATGAAGACCAGGTCACCGGCTGCCTGAGCGGGGTGTCGGTGGTGCTGAACACCACCGGTCCCTTCGGCCGGGACACCCTGTCCCTGATGCGGACTGTCGTGGAAGGCGGCATCCCCTACGCCGACATCAACGATGATGTGGAAACCTTGCAAAGCGTCTTCGAGTCCGAGTACCTGGACTCATTGGCCAAGCACCGCGGTGTGGGCGTATTGCCGGGCCTGGGCGCCAGTCCTGGTCAGACCAATGTGCTGGCCCGTCATTTGGCCGGCCGGATGGAAGTTGTGGATGAGGTCCGGTTCTTCTTGGTGAACGATTCCACCTACCGCAGCGAGGCGGTCTGGCGCCACCGGCTGGCGCTTTTCGGGCAGCCGGCCCTGCTCTACGACGGCGGAAGGTGGACCCAGACCCCGGGCATGTCGGAGTACCAAGACGTTGCATTCCCGCCTCCGTGGGGTAACATTCGGTGTTACACCGTGGGACTGGAAACGGTGACCATTCCCCAGTCTTTCGGCGGTCTGAGCCATGCCTCACTGTGGCGGGGGTTTTCCGACCCAGCCACAACTGTGATGCTCAAGGGCCTGATCGATAGCGGTTTCGCCTCCGAGCAGCCTCTGGATGTCGATGGTGTTTCAGTGACTCCAGCCGCATTGACGGCAGTGGTGTTGGCCATAACTAAACCTGGGGACGGGAGCGCGGACCCCATCAGACTGCCCCGGCAGGTGCGGGTAAAAGGGGTGCGAGAAGGACGGCCGGCGGAACTGACCATGACCTATTCATTCCCACCGGGAGACATCGCCCTGGCCACTGCCTCGTGTTTGATGGTTGGAGCGGGACTCCTGGTCGACCGTGCGCTGCCCGGTCCCGGAGTGTTCCCGCCCGAGGCCATGGACCCGGCCCCATTCATGTGGGATATGGAGTCTCGGGGCGTCCATTTCAAGCTGGAGGACTCGTCCAGCACTCGTACCTAGATATAACTTAAAAAGATCTAAGGACTTCGGAGGAATGCATGGAGCGCACTTTGGTGCTGGTGAAACCCGACGGGGTGCAGCGCGGCCTGATCGGAGAGGTCATCAGCCGTTTGGAACGGCGGGGTCTGAAATTGGTTGGCATGAAAATGATGCAGGTGGACGATGCCTTGGCCAGGCAACATTACGGAGAGCATGTAGACCGGCCCTTCTTCGCCGGTTTGGTGGAGTTCATCACATCCAGCCCGGTGGTGGCCATGGCCTGGGAGGCGGAGAACGCGGTGGAAGCGGTCAGGAACACCATGGGTCAGACCAACCCGACGGCATCACCGCCGGGGACCATCCGTGGAGACTTGGCGCTGGACATCGGCCGGAACCTGGTGCATGGGTCGGATAGCCCGGAGTCGGCACAGCGGGAACTGTCCCTGTTCTTCAGCGCCGGGGAACTGCTTGATTACACGCGCGCCAACGATTCCTGGATCAAGGAGTAGACGTTCCTCGGAAATCCTGGTTAAAACAACAACGTAGGGGAACGGTCCCGATTGATCGGGATGCCCCTATGTCTCTAGAGAAGATGGTCCGTACAACCGCAACACGGTTGAAGACGGGTATGGCGGGTCTCTGACCCGCCCAGTTTCGCCTCAGGCAATCTTCTTGGGCGAATGATGCGCCGGTGCGCGTCAACAACATCGAGTCGGTCGATGCAGATACGTGCTAGAGGATCCTGACAACTTGGGGGGCGCGGGCCCAGAGTCTTTCCAGGCCGAAGAACTCCCGCTCGTCTGGGGAGAAGATATGAACGATCACGTCGCTGCAGTCCATGAGCACCCAGCCCGATGCGGCGGTCCCTTCCCGGCGGTGGATGGACAACTTGGACTCTTTCAGCGTCGCGGCGATGTCCTCTTCCAGGGCTTGGATCAGGCGCGAAGAGTCTGCGGACATAACGACGAAGTAGTCGGTGAAAGAGGCCAGACCCCGCAGGTCCAGCATGACGATGTCGGCGGCAAGTTTATCCGAGGCAACCTCAACGATCAACTGCGCGACTTCCGACGGTTCCAGTTGCTGGGCCTCCAGGTTTTTGATCGAATCACGGGAGATTCAAGGCATTTATTCGAGTATAGGCCAGGCGTGGAACGAGGTCAACATAATCCCATGACCGAGGGCACCGGCCAGTCGGCTCCGGCGAGGTTGGTTTATTCGCCTGAGACCCTCAGCTGTGGGTCTGGAACCAGGATTGTGTTAATCGCCGAGGGCCGTTAGCCTGGAATCAAGAAGTCATCGTTGGCCGGTGTGCCGGGTGACGATCCGTACGACGAGCGCGAACGTATGATTCCAAAACCCTCTGAATAGAGAATGAGAGAAATAGATGGGCATCACCCGAGTGATTAAAGGAACGGCCTTGGCCGCTGGAATCATGCTGCTGGGC
>JADFNR010000041.1 GCA_022563275.1 Chloroflexota bacterium
GTTCAAGGACGTCATCATCCCCGGCCTGGGCTCTTAACTGGCCTCAAACCCCGGCCCGCCCGCTAAACGCCCACCACCCGTACCCGGTGGTTGTTGCTGTCGGCCACGAAGATGTTGCCCTGGGCGTCGATACCGCAGCCGTGGGGCCGGTCCAGGCCCGCTTCGGTGGCCGGGCCGCCGTCTCCCTCTCCTCCCAACCGGCCGCCGGCGATGGTGGTGACGATCCCGGTGGCGGCGTCGATGCGCCGGATGGCATGGTTCTCGGTGTCCACCACGATCACGTTGTCTTGGGCGTCGCAGCGGAGGGCCTTGGGCGACCCCCAGGTGGCAGTCAACGCCGGGCCGCCGTCGCCTTCGTAGCCGCGCTCGCCGGTGCCGGCCACCGTGCTCATGATCCCGTTGGCATCGACTTTGCGGACCCCATTCCCCTCGCGTTCGGCGACGTAGGTGTTGCCCTTGCTGTCCATGCAGACCGCCCTGGCGCCCATGATGCTGGCTTCCAGAGCCGGTTTGCCGTCCCCGGAGCGTTCCTTCTCACCGTTGCCGGCGAATGTGGTGATGATGCCGGTGGCCAGGTCCAGGCGGCGGATCCGCTGGTCTTGGATATCGGCGATGAGCAGGCCGCCCTTGCCGTCCAGGAAGCAGTCGTTTGGCTCGCGGAACATGGCCTGGTTCCCCGGCCCGCCGTCGCCGCTGTAACCCTGCTCTCCGGTGCCGGCCACGGTGGATATGATGCCGGTGGCGCCGTCCACCTTGCGGATGACAGCGGATAGCCGGTCAACGATGTAGATATCGCCGTTGGCCCGGTCCACCTGCAGGGAATAGGGCTCCCTCATGGTCGCCTGTGTGGCCGGGCCGCCGTCGCCGCTATTTCCCGCCTCCCCGGTCCCGGCCACCGTGGTGATTATGCCGGTGGCCTTGTCCACCCGGCGGATAACGTTGTTCCGGGACTCGGAGTAGAAGAGGTTGCCGGCGGAATCGAAATCGCACATGAACGGCTCGGTGCAGACCGCCTGGTCCGCCGGGCCGCCGTCTCCAGCGTAACCCTGTTCCCCGGTGCCCACGTAGGTCTGGATCTTTCCTGGTTCAAATGGCATTTGGTTATTTCTCCATGGTTTGGTTTGTTGGTGGCTGCGGAAATCCCCCTCGGTCCCCCTTTATGAAAAGGGGAAGGTTCAAGTCCCCCTTTGTAAAGGGGGATTTAGGGGGATTTAGGTCGCCGTCTCCTGGATGTACCAGTCCAGAATCTCGCTTCCGGTCATGAACACCACATGGTCGTGCTGACGGATGTACTCGAAGATCTTGTCGTAGTACTTGATGCGGTGGGCGGCGCCGGTGATATAGGGATGGGTGGAGACGCACATGATTCGCGCGCTCTCCTCTCCCTCCCGGTACAGGGTGTCGAATTGGTCCCTGGCCCGCTCGAAAAGCTCGGGCGAGCGGTGGTGCTGCACCAGATACACCGGGATGTCGTTGAGTTCCACGGTGTAGGGGAGAGCCACCAAGCTGCCCGACTTCACTATCATGGGGTAGGGCTGGTCGTCGTTGCACCAGTCCGCGATGTATTCGATCCCCTCTTCGGCCAGGATATCCGGGGTATCGAATGTCTCGGCCAACCCCGGCCCCATCCAACCCCGGGGCGCGGTGCCGGTGAACTCTTTGATGGTGTCGATGGTCTTCCGTATCGCGAACCGCTCGTCGGGTTCCTTGTTGATCACCCGCTGTATGTAGCTGTGGGCCAGCATCTCCCACCCAGATTTCATGCTCTCTTCCACCAATTGCGGGTAGCTGTGGCAGACCGACGCATTGAGGCTCACGGTGGCCCGGATGCCGTAGTTGTCCAACACCTGTTTCAACCGCCAGAACCCGACCCGCAGTCCGTAGTCGAACCACCCAAAGTTGGGTATGTCCGGTATGACCGACACCCCTTGGGGCGTGGGCAGCACCGTGCGGGCCATGGGTTCGTTGATATCCCACTCTTCCACGTTGATCACCGGCCATACAGCCACCCGCGCGCCGCCGGGCAGCTTCAGAGGTTTACGGTCGAATATGGGTGAAAATTCAGCTCTGGGATTGGACATGGGTGCTCCTTTTAGTCGCGGCGGTCAGCTAACAGCTATCAGTGATCAGCTTCACTTGCCGGTGGCGGACGGGTTTCGGGACTTAAAGTTGGTTGGTGAATCAGGGGGCGAAATCCCCCTCGGTCCCCCTTTATGAAAGGGGGAAGGTTCAAGTCCCCTCCCGATCTGAATCGGGACAAAGGGGGATTCAGGGGGATTTCCGCTGCCTGCTTCCAGTCAATCCACTCCAACCAACCAATCCCGCCCCCGGCAGGTGAAGCTTTAAACTGACCGCTGTTAGCTGTCAGCTTAAAGCCCCATGGCTTTCAACCCGATCTTCGCCAGGTCTTCGTCCTCTTGGGCCGCCAGGCCGCTCACCCCGATGCCGCCCATGATGGAGCCGCTGCCGGGATGGAGGATGACCACTCCGCCCTGGACGGCGGCCAGCATGGGGTCTCCCATCTCAGCCACGGTGCGGCCCTGGCCGGCCAGACGCTCGGCATAGTCCTTGGAGTCCTGCCCGGAAAGGGCGCAGGTGTAGGCCTTGCGGATGGCCATGCGCTTGGGTACCTCGCGGCAGCGGTCCATGCGGCCATAGCTGATCATGCTGCCCGTGTCATCGACGATGGCGATGGCCAGCGGCCGGTCCGGTTCCTTGTTGGCCTCGGCCAAGATGGCGGCTATGGCGTCTTGCGCCTGGCCCAAACCCAGCATCGGCTTGTCGTACATAAAAAAATCCCCCCTGCGGAATGGTATGGGCCATTCTACCTGGGGGGTACGGGCCTGGCAAGAAAGCTGTCAGCTATCAGCTTTCAGCTTCACCTGCCGGTGGCGGGGTGGTTCGTTGATGTGGGTTCGCTGGAGGCAGGCAGCGGAAATCCCCCTAAATCCCCCTTTGTCCCGATTCAGATCGGGAGGGGACTTGACCTTTCTCCCATTCATAAATGGGGACTTGAACCTTCCCCCTTTCATAAAGGGGGACCGAGGGGGATTTCGTACCCCTGACCGCTGATGGCTGTCAGCTGGCGCTACCCCACTCCTTTGTAGATCAGGGTCTCGGGGTTGAACGCGCCCCAGGCGAACCAGAAGTGGTTGCCGTGGACGATGGGCGTCAGTGACTTGCCCGCCATCTCTCCTTCCACCGCATAGCCAAGGATGTTCCAAACGCTGCCCGTCTGGTCGTCGACGAATTCACCGTCTTGCAAGCTGAAAGTCAATTTCCGGCCGTCGAGGTGTGCCTCAAAAACCCCCGTGGACCCGACATCTTTTGAGTCGATGATCAACGCCCGGTCCAAGGCGGAAACGGTGCCAAGCTTAAAGAGGACCACCACATCGGTCCCGTTTACCTGGTAGTTGACGACACGCTCGATCTCCAACCTGCGGAAGGGGAAGGCGGCCGACACGCCGCCTACCTCGAAAGCGGCAACCCGTTCCTTGGGCAACAGGCGCTCGTCCAGGTCTCCGTCAAAGAGGAAGGGCGGCCGGTCGACCCGGTCATAGCCGCTGTAAGGGTTGCTGCCGTAAGGACGGTCGAAACCGGTGTTTCGGGACAGCACCAGCGAGTCCGGATTGGCCGCTTTGAAGTCGGCCCAGGAAATGATGGAGGCGGGGATGAATTCCAGACGATGACCCGCCAGCTCACCGATGATGGCCTCTCCGGTTAGCTGCTGCCACCAGGTCTGAGTCTGCCGGTCCCACATGATCAGGTCGCTATTTCTGAGGTTCCCGGACACCCCGAAGTCAAACACCCGGCCTTCCAGCGTCCGTTTGAAAGTCAACGCCGAATTGCATAGCGGGCAGAAGGTAATGGTTACCGGCTCGCCGCCCACCACATCGTTGATGATCTCATGCCAGGTCAGGATGGCCAGCGGATACGCCCTGGCCTCGCCGTTGATCTTGAACGTCACCACCGGCTCCAGGTCGTTCATCACCGCCTCGGCTTCCTCGATGGACTCGAACCGGGGATTGTCGATGGGTGGGATGCCGTCTCGGCCCACGCCGCCCGAGAAGATATCCGCAAAGGCCACCGTGTGGCGGCTGAAATCGGTGTCCCAGGCGCGTGTATCGAACCGGGCGTCATCCAACTCGGCCCGGAAGAGAGGGTCCGGTTCAACTATGGGTGAGGGACCCGGACCGGTGTCCGCGACAAAGTTGCTGGTGTCCGCAACGTTCAGCGGGCTGGACAATGCGGAAGAGCCAACCTGGCTGCCGCATGCTATGCCTAGGACGGCTGCGAAGACCGTTCCGGCGATTAACCATTTTTTGGGTAGTGCTAATTTCATCCTGGAGCAGGTCTCTACTTAAAAAAGTCTCGATCTAAAGCAGATCGCCAATGGTGAGCCAATAGAACACGATGTACATCCCGGCGATGACCATCAGCCACGACCCCACCGGTTGAACGTAGGGCATGGCCTTGCGCATGCCGCCGATCATGGCGGTCTTGAAGAACGCGATCCCCACGGTCAACGCCGTGATGACCACACCCATCCCCAATGCGTAAAGGAAGAACTGGCCTAGAGAAGTGCCGATGCTGGACACCGCCAGGCTGGTCCCCACCACCGCCAAGAATATGGGCAGGGTGCAACTCAACGACGCGGTGGCGTAGCTGATGCCGAAGATGAAGTAACCCTTCATGCCGACCTGCGCGGGGTTGCCCATGTTGCTGGCGGCCCGGGCGGCGATCCCGGTGTAAAGCTTGCCACCGCCAAGCATCCAGGAACCCAAGATGGCCAGAACAACGCCGATCACCAACCCGAGCCAGGGCAGAACGTCAATGATGAACGTCCTCGCTCCCAGTCCGATGACCAACCCGGCCGACCCGAACAGGACCACGAACCCAGCGGTGACGGTGCCGCCCACGATCAGGGCCTGGCGCAACTGTTTGAACGCGCTCCGCTGTACGGCCTCTTTATCTGCGTCTCCCAGGTACAAGCCCAGGTAAGCGGGCAGCATGGCGAACCCGCATGGGTTTACCGCCGACGCCATGCCCACCGCAAAGGCGAATCCAAGGGGCGCCAGGAGACCCCAGCCTCCCAACGTGGAGCTTGAACTGCCCGATAGGGATTCAACAAACCCATTTATGCCGTCGATGCCGCTGTCGCTGCCGATGATGATCGCGCCGATGAACGCCGTCGCCAACGCGATGGTCGCCACCACCACCGGCAGCACGATAGTCCGCATGATGTTACGGTCGCTTAAATTGATTGCCCTACTGATGGGTTGAAACATATCCGATGATGCTCCCTACGTTACCCCGTGTCTTGTGTTTTCTGGAACCCCAGGACACTGGACCGGTCGGGCCGCTTGAATCAGGTTGGTGCCTAGTATTACGTCCCAGTCCCAACGAAAGGTTTCACGTCATCCCTGAGATTATCTTATCCAATGGGACAAACTGAACAAACGGAAGGCCGGGAATCTCGTGCTATGGCCGGTCTTTCACTAGCACTTCATCAGTTGAGATGCCCTTGAAACGCTGGGGATGCATCGCTTCCGCAAGCCCTTCCAGCACGTCTACCACCCTGGGCCCGTGGCGGGTTGGTATGCGGCCATCGAAAAGGAAGACCTGGTCCATCCGCACCGCAGGCAGGTCGTTCCAGCCCTTTAACCCGGTCAGTTTCTCCGCTGTCTCCCGGCGCACACGGTCCGGGTCAAAGGCACAGGGCATCACCATCAGATATTCGGGAGCGTACTCAACGATCTCATCCCACGTGAGCTCACGGGAAAGGCCTCCGGCCACCGCCAACCTCTCTTCACCTCCGGCCAGTTCCACCAACTCGGGCACCCATTGTCCGGTGTTCCGCAGCGGGTCCAACCAGTCCAGGCACAACACTCTGGGCCGTACGCCCTCCTCCGCCACGCCGTCCACCACCGTCCCGATCCGGCTTTGCAACGACTCAGCCAAGTCATGCCCGCGCTGGGCCGCGCCGGCGGCGGCGGCGATGTTGCGCACGTTTTGGAGGATGTCGGCCACGGTATTCGGCCGAATGGTCAGGATCTCAGGTTGGTAGTCCAGCACCTTGGCCGCGGTCTCGAAAACCGACCCACTGTCGATGGCGCAGACCTCGCATAACTCCTGGGTGATGATCAGATCGGGCTTCAATTCCCGCAGGAGACCGCCATCGATCCAGTAGAGCGGGTTGCTATTGGTCCGTGCCTGGCGCACGATGGCGTCTATCTCCTCACTGGAGAGGTGGGTGATCTGCCGCACGCTCTGGCTGACCACCGGCTTGGCCGCGGCGTCGTCCGGGTAATCGCAGGCATGGGACACCCCGACCAGGTCGTCTCCCAGTCCCAGGGCGTAAACGATCTCGGTGGCGCTGGGCAGCAGCGAACAGATGCGCATGCCGCAAGTATAGATTGCCCTTTTCACTCAATCAAATCGCCGGCAAATCGCCGGCAAATCCAGCGCCCAGGCATGCTAGAATTGCGGCGCACCATTCGCAAGACGGTCCTGAGGTCCGATTGACGGCAAAGATACTGGACGGCAAGGCGCTGGCCGAAGTGATTCAGGCGGAGGTCGCCACCGGCGTGGCCGAGATCAAGGAGAGGCACGGAGTCACCCCCGGACTGGCGGCGGTGCTGGTGGGCGACGACCCGGCCTCCGCTATCTACGTGCGCAACAAGCGTAGGGCCTGCGATGAGGTGGGCATGGTCAGCGACACCATATTGCTGCCCGCCGACTCGACCAACGAGCAGGTCTTGGAATGCGTGCAAACGTTGAACAATGACCCTCGGTTTCACGGCATCCTGGTCCAGTTGCCCCTGCCGTCCCAGATCGACGAGCGGTTGATAATCGAGTCGTTGGACCCAGGCAAGGACGTGGACGGGCTGCACCCCTTTAATGTGGGCAAGCTGGTCCAGGGCCGGGCCGATTTCGTGCCCGGCACTCCCGCCGGCATCCAGCAGATCCTGCTGCGTAACGGCTATGACCCCGCAGGCGCCAACGTGGTCATCTGCGGCCGGAGCGACATCGTGGGCAAGCCCTTGGCTCTGTTGCTGATGCAACGGGCTGACGGGGCCAACGCCACGGTCACGGTCTGCCACACCCGCACCAAGGACCTGGCCGAAATCACCCGCCGGGCGGACATATTGGTGGCCGCCATGGGACGCCCCAAGGCCATCACGGCCGACATGGTCAAGGAAGGGGCGGTGGTCATCGACGTTGGCATCAACCGGGTCGAAGACTCCTCCCGCAAGCGCGGCTACCGCCTGGAGGGCGACGTTGACTTCGAGGCTGTCTCCCAGAAGGCCGCAGCCATCACGCCGGTCCCCGGCGGCGTGGGACCCATGACCATCGCCATGCTGCTGGTCAACACCCTCACCGCCACCCGCATCAGCATCCACGGGGCAGGAAGCTGACAGCTCACAGCATTCAGCAGTCAGGTCGGAGCTACCCTGAAAGCTGATCGCTGACTGCTGTAAGCTCGCTCTCATGCGCACCAGCGATTTCGATTACCATCTTCCCCCGGAACTCATCGCCCAGACTCCCATCGAACCCCGTGATTCGTCACGGCTCCTGGTCATGCACCGTGACACCGACCTGCTGGAACACCGGCAGTTCCCCGACCTGCTGGAGTACCTGCGTCCAGGCGATGTGATGGTCTTCAACCAGAGCCGGGTCATCCCCGCCAGGCTGTACGGACGCCGAGCTGACACGGGCAGCAAGGTTGAGTTTCTGCTGCTGCGCCGGAACGCCGACGGCACCTGGCAGGCCCTGGCCAAGCCGGGCCGGAGACTGCGGCCGGGGGTGGTGGTGAATATCGAGGAGCCGGAATCCAATCTCCGAAATCCCCCCAACCCCCCTTTACGAAAGGGGGGCTTGATGCCCTCTCCGCTGAAGATGCTGAGCAAGAAATGTCCGATTACACGGCCAATCGGGAGAACGATAAGCTTCCCCCCTTTCGTAAAGGGGGGACCGAGGGGGGATTTTCGCCGGGGTTCCAAGTCGAGATCATGGCCTCCCACAAAGACGGTCTAAAAACCGTGCGGCTGTCCTCCGAAGAGGGCATCGAGCGTTTCGGGCACACCCCGCTGCCTCCCTATATAAAAGAGACCCTGGACGATCCAGAGCGTTACCAAACGGTGTACTCCCGCCAGCCGGGGAGCGTTGCGGCCCCCACCGCCGGCCTCCACTTCACCGATGACCTGCTCCAGAAAATCCGTGATATGGGCGTGGAGACGGTGTTCGTGACCCTCCATGTGGGCCTGGACACCTTCCGGCCGGTGGATGAAGACGACCCCGCCAAACACAAGATACACACCGAGCGCTACCAGATCGACGGCCAGGCCGCCTTGGCCCTGAACCGGGCCAGAGCTGATGGACGGCGCATCATCGCCGTTGGCACGACCTCGGTACGGGTGCTGGAACAGGTGGCGTTGGACTTGGAGAACGGGGGTCAGACCGCCTTATCACCCACCGAAGGCGAGGCCAGCCTCTTCATACTCCCCGGCCACCCCTTCCGCATGGTGGACGCCATGATCACCAACTTCCACCTGCCCCGCTCCAGCCTGCTGATGCTGGTTTCGGCGTTCGTGGAGCATGGCCAAGTGGGAGTAGCTCCTTCGACGGGCTCAGGACGAACGGGGGTTTTGGCGGCTTACCGGGAGGCCATCGAGCAGGGGTACCGGTTCTACAGCTTCGGGGACGCGATGCTGATCGTTTAGGCCACCGTCAGCCGCACTTCCCCCAACGTATCAATTCCGAAATGGACTTCGTCTCCTCTATTGAGGAACTTGGTGCTGACGATGCTGCCGGTCATGACGATCATGTCTTTTTGGAGGCTCTTGCCGCGCTCGGCCAGGTTGTTGGCCAGCCAGGCCAGGGCTTCCAGGGGATGACCCAGAACGTCGCCCCCCTTGCCTTCACCCGCCGGTTGACCGTTGATGGTCATGGCCCCGGAGGCCGCCACCAGGTCGATTCCCTGCCAATCGGTGACCGGCTCGCCCAGCACGATGCCGGCGTTCCAGGCGTTGTCGGCGGCCACGCCCAGGAAGAACAGGTCGGAGTAGTCAGCCCCCCGGTCGTCAACCAACTCGAAGGCCGGCATCAGCGCGGCCACGGCCCCCGAAACACTATTTACGCCATATGGAGCAGCGTTGGCCGGCAGGTCCCGCGACAAAAGCACCGCTATCTCGCATTCGGCGCCCAGATGCACGAAATCCGACCCTTTGATCGTGGCCGGGGAGTGGTGGACCCCGCTGGCGAAGATGGCGCCGGAGCAGGGGTGGCCAAAACCCACCATCTTCTGCATCACGGCCGTGGTGAGGGCGACCTTGTACCCGGCAATGACCCCGCGTTCCGGCTTCAGCAACTCTTGGAACGCCTCCTGGATGTCGTAGGCTTCGTTGATGTCACGTGGCGCGAACGCGTCGGGCATGGGCTGGTATGAGGCCCGCGCCCGGTGGGCCTCGTGCAAGAATCGCGCCGCCTGCCAGACCCTTTCTTCACTGGCCATGCCGTCCTCCCTGGCTTCTCATCGCCGGTATTAAATCGGTCCGGGACCCGGTCTGATATAACGCAGCCTAGACCAACTGCAGCAACTGCAGCACGTTGCCGTCCGGGTCCTTGAAGGTAGCGACCCAGCCGCCCCAGGTCTCCTGCTCCGGTTGCCGGATGAACTCCACTCCGGCCTCGGCCAGCCGGCGGGCCTGGGCGTGTATGTCGTCCACGCCCAGGTGAGGCATGAACCGGAAGGGGTCTTTGGACTGCCCAGAGACCTCGCTATGCAGACCGATATTGAACCGCACTTCGCCCAGTTCAAAGGCGATGAAATCTTCGTGGCGGGAGTGGAGCGGTAGTTGGAGCACGTCATTGTAGAAATTGAACATGCGCTCTAGGTCGGCGGTCCAGAGGGTGACTCCGATAACTCCGGTTATCATATGGTTTCTCCCATTTTGCGGATACAAAAACGGCCGGCTGGTGTGCCCACCGGCCGGCCGTTTTTTTAGATCGATGCTGTCGCTTAGACTTCGGAAAGTTCGCCCCGGCGTTTAGCCGCGGCGCAACGGGGGCAGAGTCCGTAGAAATCGACCCGCTGCCAGGCGACTTCAAAATCAGTGTTTTCGGCTATCTGCTGGCGTAGACCCAGAACCACTTCCTGAACGTCGCTGCCGGTGTCGGCGTCGATGACGTTCTCGCATTCGATGCAGACCAGATTGACGTGGGGTTCCATGTTGGGCTCATAGCGCGACATCTTCTGGAACGGCAGTTCCTGAATCAGGCCGCTCTTCTGGAGCACTCCCAGGGTGGAATAGATGGTGGCTAGGGTCATAGACGGAAAGTGGTCCTTGACCCTTTCATAGATCTGCTGCACGGTGGGATGGTCAGAGGAGTTGAGGACCACCTCGGCGATTGCAAGACGCTGCGGAGTAACCCGTACCGCCCACTCCCGCATCCGCTCGACAAGTTCTTGCTGAGTCAACATTGAATCTCCTGGGTGCCACCTGGGAAACACCGGAAAGCCGCCCTTGGCGAACTATAAATCAGCCAACGCCGTGCGACGAATTCAATCCAACTATAACCGGATTCAACCGCCCCGGCAACCCTAATTATCAAGAATCTTAACTATCTTTATCTAAATATACGGGGTTAGCCGGCCTATTTGTGACGGTCTGCACAAGCCGTGAACATACAACCGTAGTCGTAGGCCAATGAGAAATTTTCAGCTATAATACTGGCCCCGGAGAGATGGCTGAGCGGACGAAAGCGCCGGTCTCGAAAACCGGTATAGGGGCAACCTTATCGTGGGTTCGAATCCCACTCTCTCCGCCACAGCGCTTCCGGAGCGTAACCCGTACGCTTGCTCTTGGGCCGTCGTGAAGCGCCTAAACCATCGGGGGACGCACATTGACGCGAGTATATGTAGACATGGTGGCCGACCTATTCCACTACGGGCATGTCGAGTTTCTAAAAAAGGCCAGCGCTTTGGGGGACCACCTTTTAGTTGGCATAAACTCTGACGCGACGGTCCAGGCAAATAAACGGGAACCCATATTAACGATGGAGGAACGCATCGCTTCCGTCGCCGGTTGCCGCTATGTCGACGAAGTGGTGCCCGATGCGCCTTGGATCATGGACGCCGCCTGGATCGAGGAACACAAGATTGACCTGGTGGCCCATGGTGACGATTACTCCCAAGACAAGATAGAGCACATCTACGCCGTCCCCATCTCGATGGGGATATTTCGCACCGTCTCCTATACGCCGGCGATATCGACTACCGAGATCATCCGCCGCTGCAAAGAGGCTAAGCCGACGCGCAGCTAAGCATTTTTGGGGTGGTTTACATTTGTTAGCCAACCCAAATGGTGAACACAATGTCGAGCCTGAAATCTGTCGTCAACGAGATTCTGAACGCACGAAGCTCAATCTCCTCCCAGCGGAGCGTTCTCGTCGCAATCACCGGGATCGATGCCTCCGGCAAAGGTTATTTCACTGAGCAGCTCGTCGCAGCGCTGCAGACCAAGGGCGTGCGCGCTGTGGCGATCAACGCCGATGCCTGGCTCAACCTTGAACGCTTTGATACCTCCGATCCGGCCGAGCATTATTACAATAATGCGATCCGCTTCGAGGAAATGTTCGCTCAAACCATATTTCCGCTACGTGACCGCCGTTCCCTGCGCACGGAAATAAACTACGCCGATGAAACAGCGACGGAGTACCGGCGGCGCATCTATGAATTCGAGGATGTGGATGTTATCGCGCTGGAGGGAATCTATCTCTTGAAGCGTCCCTTTCAGACTCATTACGACCGGTCGATCTGGATCGATTGCAGTTTCGAAACCGCTTTGGAGCGCGCCATATCACGAGGACAGGAAGGACTGCCGCCCAATGAGACCATTCGAGACTACCGAACTATATATGTCCCGGCACAAGAGATACATTTCCAACGAGACGACCCCAAAGGCGTGGCGACATTGATCGTCAACAATGATTCCAGACTGGGTCCCGTCAGCTGGTCCGATCAGAGCGGGTGACTGCGCCGGAGAGTTGGTGAGAGTCAGGTGCGGCCAGGGTTGGTTAACATACAACTCCACTGCTGAGTCGTGGACACCCGGGCGCCAACTTGCTTCCGTCCCTGACCGTCAATAGAATTCATGCCAGCAGGTCATGGCACTAGACGTTTCACGTAAGGCCCGTGCACCGGGAGGCGGCATCATGGTAGAAGAATTGGGCCGGATACAACGGCCCCCAGCAAGTCAATACGATGGGCGGCGCAAGTTGTTATTGGTGCCGTTGGTCTACGGGCCCCAGGCGGACAACGCCGAAGGCGCGGCCGTCCTCCAAAATTACTGGGAGCAGATGCAGACCCAGGTTAAGGCCCTGGAGGCCGCCCTGGGAGGCCTGCAGCACATCTATCACGAGAGTCTGACCGTTGGCGGAGACGAGGGCTTGCAACAACTTGGCGCCGCCGACCAGCGCAGCCAACTCTTCATCACCGGCAAGACCGAGTCCGGTGCGGTCTTGGAAGCAACCGAAGACATGGACGCAATGCTTGAGGCGTTGGACCTCCAACGGTGCATGATGGTCCCGCTAGCCAGCACCAGCGTGGCGTCCAAACTCCAAGAATGGCTCTCAGACAGCAACCGGCAACGCTACGAGCACATAGCCAACCGGATAGACAGCACCCTGGGGGAGAACGAGACCGGCCTGCTGCTGATCAGCGAGCGCCACCAGGTGCAATTTCCCAGCGACATCGAGGTCTTCTACGTGTCGCCGCCGGCCCTGGACGACTACCGCCGCTGGCTCCAGAACTGGATGGAACAACAGCAGGCCACGGCCGGGACGGCGAAGGGGCCGTCAGCGGATGACAGTGATGATGTGGAAGAAGAAGGAGAGGGTGAGGAAGAGGCTGAAGCCGATGCTGAGACGCAATAGCCGAGATCCGCTCCGCATCCACCCGGCGAAGCGCTAACCCCGACTGTGTCGGCGCCAGTTACACCACCGCCACGGCCGTGACCTCGATCAACTGCTCCGGCCGGCCCAATATCTGGTGCATGGATACGCCGGTGGCCGACGGGAACCGGTCTCCGAAGAACTTGCGACGCACCTCTCCCACCTTCCGGTAGTCCATCATACCGTTGGGGGCGACCCATTCGATGGTGTTGACGATGTCGTCCATGGAATAGCCTCCCTCGTCCATGATCCGGGCGATGTTTTTGTAAGCCTGCTCGGTCTGGGCGACGATATCGTAGCCGCCGACCGTGGCCCCGGTGGCGTAGTCCACCGAAGACTGTCCAGAAATCTGAAGCAAACGGCCCTTCTTGACCCCCGCGACTTGGGTGAGGCCGCCATAGTTCTGCGCCCATTCGGGCACCCGGATCTCCTCCCTGGTCCCGCCCTTCACCGCCACCACTTCGATCTCCACATGACCTTCTGGCCGCAGCAGCCGGTTGACCGGGATGCTGGTCGATGCCGGGAACCGGTCTCCGAAGAACCCGCGGCGAACCTCGGCCGTGTTCGGATATTGGAGCAGGCATTGGGGTGAGATGTAGTCCAGGGTCTTGACCACGTCCTCCGGACCGGCCCCGGCAGCCGCCAACACCTGGCTTATGATGCCGTAGGTAAGCTCTACCTGCCGGGCGGTGTCCTGAGGGTAAACAGTCTCGCCGTTCACATCTTCGCTGCCCAAAAACCCAGAGGTCCAGACGATGTCCTCCACCTCCACCCCCGGCACGTAGGTAAGCGCGCCGTACCGGTCCCATCCGGGGTTGATGGGCTTCTTCTCGCCCTTCATCGCCACCATGCTCACTTCTATGAAGGCGTCGGGCCGCAGCAACCGTTCCACGATGATCCCCGTGGCCCCCACCGGAGTGTCCCCCAGGTATTGCTTCCGAATCGCCCCGGTCTGGCGGTACAGCGGCAAAGCCGTGGCGTCGATGTAGTCCACCGTCTGCACCACGTTCTGGAAGCCCATCCCCGCCGCCTCCAGCACCACGGCCAACTTCTCGTAGATCACCCTGGTCTGGTCCAGGAGATCTCCCTTGCAGACCACCCGTCCCTGCTCCGGGTCGTACTCACTGGCGGTCTGCCCCGATAGGTACAGGATGCCGGCGTTCTCGGCCCCCATGCAAAACGTGTACCGGTCCAGGTCCAACCAGGGGAATTTGACCGGGTCAACTTCTATGATGTTCTTGCTCATCTAATCTCCGGTTCTTTTAGGGCATGGCGGCAACGTTGTTGACGTCCTCCGTAGGGGCACGGCATTGCCGTGCCCCTATTAGCTGATAACCCCGCTCTCCATCAGGCGCTTGAACTCATGGTCCGGCACCTGGAGCAGTTCTTGTATCACTCTCCGGTTGTGTTCGCCAAGGAGCGGCGCGCTTCGGGCAACGCCGGGCCGGTCACCGTCCACTCCCCAGGCAAATGCGCCCATGGGGCGGGGGCCGACTTCAGGGTGATCGGGCGACTGCACGAAGCCCCTATCGATCATGTGCGGGTCGGCCAACACCTGGGCCGAGTCCAATACCGGCCCGGCGGGCACTCCAACAGCCTGTAATGTATCCACCACGTCCGGCGCCTGCAGTCCCTTGGTCCAATTCTCGATCAGGAGATCCAGTTCGTCCTGGTGCCGCAGCCGTGCTTCAGAGGTGGCGAACCTGGGGTCGTCCGCCCATCCGGGGCTTCCAGCCGCCTGGGCCAGGGCCTGGAATTGGGAATCGCCATCCACGGAGATCGCCACCCAGTTCTCCTCGCCCTGACAGCGGAACACGTTGTGGGGCGCCTTCTCCCGGTGGCGGTTGCCCACCCGCTCCGGCTCCGTGCCGTCCAGGGCGTATTCCATCACCGCCTCGGGCAGGATGGTGGCCAGGGCCTCGGTCATGGCCACCTCGATGTATTGCCCTTCTCCGGTTTTGGCCCGATGGTACAGGGCTTCCAGCAGGGCCAGCACGCAGTAGCAGCCGCTGAAGGCGTCGGGGAATAGACCGCCCATGATCCGCGGGTGAGACCCCTTGTGCCCGGTAACCGACGCCAAGCCGCTGAACAGATTGATCACGCTGTGAAAACCGACCAGGTCCTTCATGGGACCGGTGCGGCCGAATGCGCCCAACGACAGGTAGACCACGTCGGGCCGTAGGCCCCGCACGTCCTGATAGCCCAGGCCCATGCGCTCCATGGTGCCGCTGGAATAGTTCTCCAGAACCACGTCGCTTACAGAGATGATCTGCTTGGCCAGGTCCACACCCTCGGGTTCTCTGAGATTCAGGGTGCAGCTCATCTTGCTGGAATTGACCAGGTTGAACCCGCCGCTGCGGTTGACCCCCGGCTCGGCCTCGGCGAAGGGCGGCCAGATCCGCGTCGTTAGCCTCCGTTCAGTCTCGATCAGGATCACTTCGGCCCCCAGCCAGGCCAGCATCTGAGCGGTATAGGGGATGGCGATGATCTGACCGAAGTCGGCGATGCGGATTCCCTGCAAGGGCTGCGCTGTCATCTCACGGCCAACTCTGCAAGTTGGGCGGCCGAATAGCCCAGCCACTCTCCCAAGACTTCTGAAGTGTGCTCGCCCAGCTTCGGGGCCGGCCGGAAAAGTTGCCAGGGGGTGCGCTCCAGGCGGACGGGGTAGCCGGGCAGCTTGAACTTCTCTCCGCCAGGCCCTTTCATGTCCAGCATGAACCCGCGCTCGGTCACATGGGCCGAGTCCACCATCTGGCCCACGGTGTAGGCTGGGAAGCAGGGGATGCCCCGGTCCTGGGCCAGTTGGGCGATCTCGGCGCCGGTGTGGGCCATGGTCCACTCCAGAAGCAGGGGCTCCAAGGCGTCCCAGTTCCGGGCCCGCTCGACCCCTGACGAGAACACCTCAAGGTCTGCCCAGTCAGGGTTTCCCGCCAGGTCCATCAGGTTGCGCCAATGGGCTTCCATCACCGCCATGACCACCACGTACCCATCCCGGCAGGGCAGGTAGGCGTTGGGCATCAGCCCAAAGACCCCGGGTTGGCGGCCCTTGGCCTTGTGGTAGGAAGCGTGGGCCAACTCGAAGGGCATCACCGCCGCAACCGCCTCCTGCATGCTGAGATCGATCTCGCAGCCGGCGCCTTGACCCATAGCCCGTGATAGCAGGGCGGCAATGCTGGCCATCGCTCCTTGGACCCCCGCCAGATAGCCGGCCATGTGGGTGTTGGAACGGAGCGGCGGTTCCAGATCAGGGTCCCCCACGCGGTCCGGTACGCCAGGGGTGGCGAAGGCCATGCCTCCGGCGCTGATGGCGATCAGGTCGTCGCCCAGATAGGCGCTGTTGGGACCGGTGAGACCAAAAGGCGTGATCGCCGTGACGATCAGCCCCGGATTGGCATCAGAAAACCGCTCCCGGCGCAACCCCAGACGCTCGATCTCTGAGCTGTTCTGCCCCAGCACGAGAAAATCCGAGGCCGCCGTCAGGTCCAGAAAAGCGGCCCATCCCCCTGCCGACTCGATATCCAGGGACACCCCGCGTTTGTTGGAGTTCAGATAGAGGAACAACCCGCTCCATTCCGGGTCGGGAACACCGCCGGGATAGGGGCCGTTCCTGCGGTAGCGGTCCCCGTGTGGTGGCTCGACCTTTACGACATCGGCGCCGGCGTCGCCCAGCAGCCGGGCACAGAAGGAGCCCGCGACCTGGCCCGATACTTGGTCGGTAAGCTCCACAACCTTCAAACCCGATAAGGCGCCTTCCTTGAGCATGCGCTAACTGCCCGGCCGCAGGGGGAACCGCACCAGCGCGCTGGCCGGCTCCACAACCTTTTCGCCCCGTTGGTTCTCCACCCAGAGGTCGCATTCAACGATTCCGCCGCCTTCTTCGATAGAGCAACCGGTAACCAAACCGCGGCAGGTCAGTGAGTCGCCGGGGTAGGCCATGACGCGGTTCCGGAAAGCGAGCTTGCGCAGAAACGCTCCCGGCCCGGCCCAGTCCTGAACGTGCTGGGCTAAGAACCCGCCCAGCATCTGGCCGTCGACGAAGGGACCGTCAAAGCCCAACTCCCTGGCGTAGTCGGCGTCGTAGTGCAGCCGGATGAAGTCCCAGGTCGCTGCCCCGTAGGCCATCATCCGGGCTATGCCGATCTCTTTGACCAGTGGCGTAAGCTCGTCACCGGCGTGCACGTCCTCAAAGTAGCGGAACCCGGTGGCCATCCTAGTCTCCTTCACCGGAGTCCGGCGGCCTATAGAACATGGTCTCGGTGTTCCGGGCCAGCAGCTCTTCACGCTGGTTGTAGAACGTCGTTTCGATCACCTGGAAGATCAGGGAGCCGGAGCGTCCGGTGCGCTCGTAAACGTCCTTGACCGTCCAATGGGCGGTTATCACGTCATCGGGGTGGATGGGCTGGAAGAACTCGTATTCGTTGCCCGCCCGCAAACCCTGCAAATCGCGGATGGGTCCCCGTCCCAGAAGGTCGCCCCGGTCGTCCATGTCGCCGTCCACGTACTGCCAGGTGTCGCAGATCAGCGTGGGCGGGGCCATGACATCGCGCAGTCCGTGGGCTTGGGCGAACTCGCGGTCGGAATAAAGCGGGTTGAAGTCGCCGATGGCCAGGGCGTATTGGCGCAGGGAAGAGCGGCCCATCTCGTCGGGGGCCTGTAGGACGATCTCTTGCCCCACGGTCTGTTTCAATCTTTCTAGCAGGCTCGCCACGTGATTTCCTTGCTACCCGCCTTTGTAAACGGGGGCGCGCTTCTCTCTAAAAGACGCCAGGGCTTCGATGTGGTCCTGGCTGCCGAGGGTCAGCACCTCAGCCTGGGCCGCCTCGGGCAGGTGCTCGTCCAATGTCTGGTTGAGGCCGCGGTACATCATGCCCTTAACCATCCGGTTGGGTATGGGCGCCTTGGCGGCTATCTTCCGCGCCAACTCCATGGTGGTCTCCTCCAGTTTGTCGGCGGGGACCAGATGGGCCAGCACGCCGCACTGTTTCGCCTCTTCGGCCTCCAACCAGTCACCGGTGTAGAGGAGTTCCAGGGCCTTGCTGATGCCCATGGCCCGGTTGTAGAGCCAGGTCGACCCGGTGTTGGAGACCAGGCCCATCTGAAGAAAGGCGTTCATGAACCGGGAGTTCTCGCAGCCCACCCTGATATCGCAGGCCAGCACCCAGTCGAACCCGTCGCCGATGGCCAGGCCGTTGACCATGGCGATGGTCGGTATGTCCAGATTGTGCAGCTTGGAGGTGACACCCTGGGGCATGGCGCGTATGAACTGGTAGGTCTCGTAGGGTTCTTTGTGCCCTAGCAGTTGGTCGCCGCCGCGGCTCTCGTCTTTGATGTCGGCGGAGGCGCAGAATGCGCGGCCGGCCCCGGTGATGATGAACACCCGAAGACCGGAGTCTCCGGCCACGTCTTCAAGGGCATGGTTCAGTTCGGCGAACATCTCTTCGTTCAGTGCGTTGAGACGCTCCGGGCGGTTCAAGGTCAGACGGGCGATGTGATCGGACTTGTCCAGCAATATGGTGTTATAGGCCACGCCGGTTACCTCCAGCCAGATACTCGGAGCGCGAGGGGCAGAGCCGTGTAGATGCTGATTCTGGTGCCCCCGTAATGGCCTGTCAAGCTCCACCGCCTTGCGATCGACTATGTCCGAACGCATCTTGACACTGTTGGTGGGCAATCACATACTGGCCCCAACTTGAAATAGTGTTCGACCCAACAAGCTGGAGTCGTCAAATGAAACGCGAAGTGCTGTTCTTCACCGAGATGGGGTACACGGCGTACCCGCAAGACGAGGCCAGGAAGCTTGGCTACAACAACCTGATGTTCCCCAATGAGTTTTTCAGCCCGGAAAAAGCTCAGGAACTCTACGGGATGTATTTCGAGGAACTCCAGTACTGCACCGAGGTCGGCTTCGATGGGGTCATGATCAACGAGCACCACAACAATCCGCTGTGCATGATGCCGTCGGTGAACGTGATCGGGTCGGTGCTCGCCCGGACGACCAAGAAGGGCAAGATCGCCTTCTTGGGCAACGTTCTTCCCATCCACGACAACCCGCTGCGGGTGGCCGAAGAGATCGCCATGATTGACATCCTCTCCGGCGGCCGGGTTATCTGCGGCTTCGTCCGCGGCATCGGTCAGGAAAGCATCGCCACCAACACCAACCCGGTGTACAACCGGGAAAGGTTCGACGAGGCCCACGACCTCATCATCAAGGCCTGGACCACCCCCGGCCCCTTCCGGTTCGAGGGCAAGCACTACCAATACCGGGTGGTGAATCCCTGGATGATGCCCCTGCAAAAACCCCACCCACCCATCTGGATACCGGGCGTGGCCTCTTCTGAATCGGTGGTCTGGGCCGCCAAGCACAGGTACCCTTACGTGGCCCTGGCCCCAGCGATGGACCTGCTCCGGGGTATCTACGACCTATATGACGAGACCGCCAAGGCCGACGGATGGACGCCCACAGATGAACACCGTGCCTACGCGATCAGGATCAACGTGGCCGATACGGACGAGAAGGCCTACGAGGAGGGCAAGAATTTCTACTGGCAACTGGGGACTTCATTCGGGGTAACGCCGAGCCACTGGCAAGCGCCTCCCGGGTATATCTCCAAGTCGTCCGCCCAAGGAGCGCGGGAAGTAGCCAGGCGTGCGGCTGCCAACATCACCCCCGGCGGACCGAACCTGCCCTACGAGGAAGCGCAAGCATCCGTCCAGATCATCACCGGCAATCCCGATACAGTCATCAAGAAGCTCAAGAAGATCATCGACCTGATCGATCCCGGCTATATCGTGCTCTGGGGGCGGGAAGGGCCCATGTCCCACAAGGTCGCCATGCGCTGTATCGACCTCATGAGCCAAGAAGTGATACCCGCCATCAAGGAATACCAAGCGGTAGGGTAGGGAATCTTTAGGCCAACACAAACAGGGGGCAACCCGATTAATCGGGTTGCCCCTACGTCATTCCGGCCTTCGCTGGAATCCGGAGCGAGCCTGTATTAGCATGAACTTCGAGTTGAGTGTTTTGACTCCGGCAGGCCCCATGGATTCCTGCTTTCGCAGGAATGACGGCAGGCGTCCCTACCGCGGCTCACGTCATTCCTGCGAAAGCAGGAATCCAGTCAAGCCAACTCCTCATACAAGTCGCGCCAGCCGGGATTAGTCTTGCAGATCAGCGCCTTCTTCCATGCCCGCTTCCATTTTTTAATGGCCTTCTCTCGCACTATCGCGCTTTCCATCGTGTCATGCGCCTCGTACCACACCAGGGTGTGTACCCCGTAGCGTTGGGTGAAACCTTCCGCCGAGTGATTCTTATGCTGCCAGACACGCTGGGCCAGATTAGATGTCACTCCAACGTAGATAGTGCCGTTTCGGCTGCTCGCAAGAAAATACACGCAGGGTTGGCGCAGTGGATTCCGGCTTTCGCCGGAAAGACGGTAGGGAGGCATAATTCCCCTAGTCCGCGGCGAATACCGCCAGCTCTTCCTGATCGATCATGGCGGCGTCACGGCAGCGGCGCATGATCCGGAAGATGGTGCGCACGGTGACGGAGAACCGGTCCGCGGCCTCTTCAACCGTCAGGTTATCCTGCTGCATGACCGACCAGATCTTGAAGTCCCGCGCCAAACGCCGGTTGCGCTGGTACCAGGCCGGATCGTCGTACTTGCACTGGGGCAGCGGGCAGTCGAGGCAGGTGGCTGAGACCTCACAGCCCGTATCTTCGTAATGGTAAAATTCGGGCACGGCGTCGAGAACGGGGCTGGAAGTGATTGGCCAATCTAAAGCGGTCATATTCATACTCCAAAACAAACGTTCTAATATTGCTCACTCAGTTTAGAACACCCGTTCTTAATATGTCAATGCTTTTTGGAACAGATTTTCTATTTTCTTGAGTTTCACGCTCAGATTGGCTTGAAATTCAGAACACCACACGTAGCACCCGGAGGTGGTCCCAATGCCCGAAACAGGCGCAAAAAGCCCCCAGGCCAAAGAAACTCAGACCGAAGAACCCAAAGTGATCACCGAGTACGAGACGATGATGTACAAAAGGCGGGGGAAGACCGCCTACATCATGTTCAACCGGCCCCAGGCACTGAACGCGGTCAACGACCAGTTCGAAGACGACCTACACGCGGCCCTGCTGGAGTTCGATCTGGACGACGAAGCCTGGGTGGCCATCCTCCACGGCGCGGGGCGGAGTTTCTGCGCCGGGGCCGACATCAAGCAGCGGTTCGTGGCCATGACGCCGGAGCAGAGCGCCCGCAGGGAGCGGGGGCCCAACCCCGAGGGCTACATGGGCCGTTCCATCAACTGGAAACCGATCATCGCCGCGGTCCACGGGTACGCCCTGGGCGCGGGCATAGTCATCGCCGCCGAGTCCGACATGATAGTTGCCTCGGAGGAAGCCAAATTCGGCATCACCGAGACCAGAAGAGGACTGCCCGGCGGCCGCATCTGGGCTAAGGTCAACGCCTTCATGCCCTCGAAGATAGCCTCAGAGATGGTGATCACGGGGGAGCACATCGACGCCGCCGAACTCTACCGGCTGGGGCTGATCAACCGCCTGGTGCCCACGGGAGAGCACCTGAGCGCCGCAGAGGAACTGGCGGAGAAAGTGCTGAAGTCGCCGCCATTGGCGACCAGGGCGGCGGTGAAGCTGACCCGGCGTCAGTGGGTGCAGACCGGGGCCGAAGCCGACATGCAGATGCTGCCCCTGAAACTGCACCTGACCGAGGACTTCAAAGAGGCCAGCCAATCGTTCGTGGAAAAGAGAGCGCCGGAATACCACGCCCGCTAGGCCGCAGCGGCGTTTTCATATTGAATTGGGGAGATTCTCGACTCCGGCCGGAGCTCGGGACGAGCGGGGTTGTTCGTCAATCGTCCGCTCATGGTGAGCTCCGACCGCAGTCGAGAGTCTAGATTAATCGGACCCGTAGAACCACTGTCGTTGGGCAGCATATACACAAGGACTATGACTTGTGCGGCCCTTCGACACGCTCAGGACGAACGGCTGTCGTTTGAGTGCAGCCATCGTAAAATCCGTTCATAGTGAGCTTGTCGAACCACATCTCGCAACGGTTAAACGAACTCCGGCATGACCTTTTCGGCGAATAGGCGGAGTGACTTGGTGGTCACGTCTCCTTCCATGCCCGGCCACTGGGAGCGGAGTATCAGCTCCTCCACGCCCTGCTCTTTGTATTTGTGGATCTCTTCGATGCACTCTTCGGGGCTGCCGATGATGAAGCGGCCCTCCAGCACCTGCTCAAATGGCACGTCGATACGGTCGGCCTCGGGCAATTCCTGGCTGTGGCCCAGGGCGGCCCGGTCTTTGTACAGCCACTCCACCTGGGGCCGCACGATGTCGATGGCCTGCCGGCGGCTGTCCGCCACGAACACCTCGCGCCAAGCCGATATGTATCCCGGCTTTCCCGCCTCTTTAACGGCCTCACGGTATAAGGGAGCCTGAACGCCGATGGTGGTCAGTGTTGACCGGGAGCTGACCAGCCAGCCGTCGGCTTCCTTGGCCGCCCGCAACACGCCCCGCTCCAGATTGGCTGCCAGGTAGATCTTTGGACGGGGTTTCTGGATCGGCGCCCCCGCCCCGGGGACATCGTCCAGGTGGAAGTGTCGGCCCTGGTGGGTCACGCGTTCCTGGTTCCACAGCTTCTCCATGACCTCCATGACCTCACGGAACCTGGAGAGCCGCTCCGCTTTGGGCACTTCAAAGGCCTTGAACTGAAAGTCCCGCCAGCCCAATGCCGGGGCCAAGACGAACCTGCCTCCGCTGATCACGTCCAGAGTGGAGATCTGCTCGGCCGCCTCCACCGGGTGGTACAGGGGCAGCAGAGCAACCATGCCCAATTCCAGTCCCGGAGCCTCGGCGGCCACCCGCGCCAGCAACATCATGGCGTGGAAATCGTTGTTCAGATAGCCCGCGCCGGTCCAGAGCGAGTGGTACCCCATCTCCTTGGCCAACCGCGCCTTGGCAAGCCGCGCCGCCAGCCCCTCTTCCCGGGACTGGCCCCGCCGGTCACCGCCGCCCAAGTTGATTCCAAAACGCATGATTAGAGCCCCTCCATCTCCGCTAAAATTCGTGGCGCCAGGCCCCAGTGTTCGAGCCTGAGAAGTATAGCACCGGCCTCTCAACCTGGTCCTCGGCGAAACAGCAGCACCCGAGGTAAACCAGAAGGCCCCGGTGGAGTTTTCCACCGGGGCCTTCTTTTTGATCGACCGATTTTTCAATCAGCGACGCCCCATCAACGGGGCCGCCACGGCCAGGGTTGATCGCGAACCGATGCCAGCGACGGAGGCACCTTCCCTCCGAGAACGGCGCCGTTCCTGAGCCGGGCTTCAACCTTTAGGAAGCTGAACCACAGGACCTTGTAGGAACGTACCTGCAGGCTATGCAGATATGGGGCAAGGGTGCCTTCGACCAGCACTTTGGCCCCGTCCGCGGGGATCTCTCGGAACCGGGATGCTTTGCGGGATTCCAAATAGGTGCTGACCGAGACCTCGGCGGTGGAACCGGCTCAATGGTCCAAACAGACCAGATCAAAAACGGCCAGTCCCCCTCGTTTCCGGACGTGCTCCAAGGCATCGGCCGTGAACGAGACCACTATCTCGGCCGGCCCTTCTTGGCCGTTCCTGACCGGCTGTCGGAACCGGAGCCGTTGAACGTTAAGCCCAGGAGGCACGCCGCCCCAACACTAGGCCGTTATCCATTTCCAGGTCCGCCTTGAGGTTGCGGAAGAACAGGAACTTCTTGCTGTCGATGTTCATGGTAGTGGTGTGCTTGGCCAGATCGGGCAGGATGAAAAGTTCCACGCCGTCCTGTTTTACCTTGCGGTACGGGGTGATGTCGCGGCGGGCGATTCTGGTATCGACCGATACCTCAGTGGAGTGTCCGCCTCAAGATGAGAAAGAGAGCAGGTCGATGGCTGCCTGACCACCCTTGCTCTGAATATGTTGAATCGCATCTGGCGTCAAAATAATCTGCATCGGGTACCTCTCTGGCCGGTCGCCCCTGCCGGCATGGCGGAACAATAATCGAACAGCAGTCGTGATCTGACCCCAGACTGCTACGAACTTATGATGCGCCAAATCCAGTTGAGGTTCAATCCCCGCAAGTTAGCTCTTGAGTTTCAAGATCAGGCTGTTGCGGGCATCCACACTGGCCGGATGGACCGTTTCTCCCCGTTGGATGCGCGTTGCCATCTCTCGGGACAGGAATTCCAACAGCGCCAGGTCCAGGTCCTCCAGCGCCATATCGTGCAACTTCGCCTGGTAGGAGTAGACAGACGCCTTCTGCGGGTCTAATTTATCAGCCAGAAAAACCAATTTTCCCAGGGCGTCGAGAGAGGCATGGGCCGTGGAATGCCAGCGCACCGCCTCATAAAGACCGTGGTCGGTGAGGTCCTCTTCCCTTCGGAGCAGTTCAGCTCCCACCGGCCCGTGGAGCAGAATGGGGAAATCCTGGTCCACCTCGGTGACCGCCACATCCAGGTCGGCAGCCATCTTAAGCAGATCGCCGCCGGGAACCGCGCGGCAGACATCGTGCGCCAGGGCGCCAAGCTCGGCTCGCTGAGGGTCGATCTCATGGCGGGCGGCCAGTTCCAGGGCCACGTCGCGCACGCGGTAGATGTGTGCTTGCAGGCCGTCCGGTAGAGCCCCCAGCCGGTCCTGGAGGCGTTGGAGCAGGTCGGGCATCTATAAAACTCGGGCCAGCGGGCCCTAACCCATGGCTCCCAATTTCTTTCCACCCAAGAGGTGCATGTGGGGATGAGGAATCTGCTGGCCTGAGTCGTCGCCCTGATTGAGCACCAACCGGTAGCCGCTGAGGGCAACTCCCTCACGCCGGGCGATCTCCTCGGCCACCACGAACATATGGCCCATGACCGGCACCTGGCCGGGCCCCACGTAGGCCAGCGAGGCGATGTGCATGTTGGGGATGATCAACATATGCACCGGGGCCTTGGGGTTGCTGTCCTTGATGGCGAAGACCCGGTCGTCCCGGTAGACCGGTGCGTCGTGCATCGGGTCCTGGGCCATGTTGCAAAAAATACATTCATTGGTAGTGGTCATGCCGTGTTCGCCTCCATGGCGTGATCGGTGTGTGTTTGCCCGGGCAGGGGCTATTCGTCGTCTACGTGCTGCAGGGCGATCTCTTTGTAATGATTGGCGTCGCCGTAGGTCAACTCGTGGACCTTGGCCCTGCGGGTGTACAACTGCAGGTCGTGCTCTTTGGTGAAGCCGATGGCGCCGTGGCACTGGTGGGCGGTGCCGCACACGCGGCGGTAGGCGGGGCCGATCCAGGCCTTGGCCATTGCGACCTCCCGTTTGGCGGGCAGGCCCTCAGAAAGCCGCCACACGGCCTGGTAAGCGATGTTCTTGGAACCCTCGACGTCCGTGGCCATGCGGGCACAGTGGTGTTGCACGGCCTGGAAAGTGCCGATGGGGCGGCCAAACTGGGTGCGGCCCTTGGCGTATTCAACGGTCATGTCCAACACGGCCTGGGCCCCGCCCAGCATCTGGATGCACTGGGCCGCCGTGGCCCTCATGATCGTGCGCTCGATGATGGGCCAAGCCTCGCCCACAGTCCCGATCACGGAGTCCGCCGGCACGCTGACCTTGTCTAGACTGACTTCAAACACCCGTTCGTCACCCACAGAGCGCATGGGGTTGATTCGAAGCCCATCGGCGCCGGCCGGCACCAGGAACAAAGAGACGCCGTCGGCCGGGTCCTGACCCGACGCTGTCCGGGCGGGGACAAGAATCATGTCGGCAGCCCCGGCATCGGGCACGAACAATTTGGTCCCAGTGATCTCATAGCCGCCGCCTTTCTCACTGGCGGTGGCCTCGATCCCCCAGGGTTCGTAGGCCGCGCTGGCCTCTGTGAGCGCCATGGTCATTACCATGGTCCCGGCGCAGATACGGCTGATCAGGTCATCTTTCTGAGCGTCGGAGCCACCGTCAAGGACCGTCATGCCGCCAAGCACCACCGTCGAGAAGAGGGGCGCCGGGGCCAGGGAGCGGCCTATCTCTTCCAGCAACACTCCCAGATCGGAGAAGTTGCCGCCGGTGCCGCCGTATTGCTCAGGGAAAACAACCCCGGTCCAGCCGAGGCCGACCATCTGCCGCCACAGTTCATCGGTGTATCCCCGCGGGTCTTCCTCCATC
>JADFNR010000042.1 GCA_022563275.1 Chloroflexota bacterium
GGTCTTGAATTGGTCTAATCCCCAATCGACCCAGCAAGGAGAGGGAGATGGCAAAAGAAACGACTCACCGGGGCCTAGAAAGAAGAGCGGCACGGATCGAGAGCAGGGCGAAGAAGCGGGCGGAAACGGTCCTGAGGAAGAAGTTTATGAAGGAAAGGAAAAACCGGCCCCTCGAAAAAATATAAAGCGAGGGCCCGAAGTAACGATCAGAGCATTCGATTGCCTGGATAGGTTGCGGCCTGTTGCAATATTCAATAGCCCCTGGAATCATCCAGGGGCTATTATCATGCCTAAATATTGGTGACCTGCCTCGGGGTCGAACCGAGAACCTACTGATTAAGAGTCATTGGCCAATGCTCGGCTCTCTGAAACCAAACCCAGGCGGCTTCGGTTCCTACTGCCTCAGACGGGTAGGAGGGGTTCGGTGAGTTGGTCTGGGAGATCGATGGTGCATGCGTTGGCGTTGAGCGCCAGCATCCGGTAGTAGCCCATGGTTGTGGTGAACTCAACGAGTCCTTTTACGCCCAATCGGTCGCGAGCGGCTGCGAAGGTTTCCTCGCTCACCTTGTTGGCGCCGGTAAGCTCCAACCCATAGTTGACCACAGCCGACTCGTCGGCGGACATGGCCGGAAGCTCCTTCCTATCGCGAATGGCGTCCACCAAGGCATCGCTGAGCCCGGCACGGCGTGAAGCGGCCGCATGAGCGTTCCAGATGAACTGACAATCCATTGACCGGGCGGCGATAATGGCAGCCAACCGCTTGATATTCTCGGGCAGTTCGCCGCTCTCCGACAGGTATTCCGACAATCTGTTCACTCGGACGGCCATCTCTGGGCTATGGACCATTACGGAAGAGGGTCCGACCACCGGAGGGCGTCCTCGGATACCCGCGATCTCGTCGTATGCCGCCCGGTGCTCCTCGGGCACTTCCTCCCGTGTAACTACCGGCACTCGTCTCGCCATGATATATCTACCTTTTAGCGGCCATACCCGGCCGTCTTATGATGGGTGGGGTTATTCCCAAGCCCGGTTATCAACGACCGACTCAAAGGTTACGCCTGGAACTATCAAGTCGGGATAACTCTGCATCCACTGATATGTCCGCTGGAACCGCTCCCGGGTGTAGGGGACGGGCGCAACGTAGAGGAACCGCCAGGTCTGAAGCTCGTCGGGTTCAAGGATCCCCCCAGTTTCATCAGTCAGGTAATGGGAGTATTTGCTTGGGTTGGCTTGAATCATCTCCGCGGCCTTGGCTTGGGCCAGGAAATTCGATGCGAGCGTCGGTCCATCCATCTCCTCGCCGGCTGCCTCGCTCCGGGTGGAGTGACTCTCCATTATGATGCGGAAACCTTGCTTCTGGGCCACGCTGATCCAGGGCTCGTTGAATGTACAGGCCGCCAGTTCGCCCCGCCGCACGGCCTCTAACCGTTGCGGCATAGTACCGAAATTGGTGACTTTGATTTCGTCCTTTCGGAGAAACCCCTCCAGCATCTTCAAGGTGGTGAAGTGGGACCCGTTGAAGATCGTCACCGCGATCTCGGTATTGGCCAGTTGTTCCGGCTCCACGATGCTGCTGTCTGGGCTGGTCACAATCGCAAACTTGGACATGGCCGCGCCCAGAGCGACTATCTTGGCGGGACGCTGGTCATATTGCTCACCGTCCGCCGCACGTTTCATGACTCCCCACTCACACAAGCGGAACTGGTCCATCCCACCGCTGTTATAGAGCATTTCCATCGGTCTATCGAAGATAGCCACCGGACGTACGGGCGTGTTGATATTAGCTGAGCCTGGCGTCTTCACTATCTCCACGTCCAGCCCCTGCTCAAGGAACAATCCTTCCTCATGAGCGACCAAAACCGTCAGAGAATGCACCGCATTGCTCACGGATAACCGGACTTTTTTCAGACCCGATCGAGTAACCATAAGCCTCCTCCCGGCAACGTTGGATATTATATCAGCCCGTCGAATCTGGTCGTGGGCCGTCGCTCCGGCAGTTAGCGGTATGACCGGCTGTTGTGGTAGCTCTCAGGCGCGATCGTCCACGGCCTCATTCTCTTCAACTGGAATATGACACGTCGACTCCCCCACGTGGCCATGCCGCACCGTCGCCAACTCGTCGGGGCTATTTCGAAGCTTCGAGTACCCAAGGCACAGGATCGGGGTCGCCGGTCAAATCATCCCGCCATCCCGTGGTCTGCAATTCTATCTGCAACCGGATGCCATTCGGGTCGTGAAAATAGAAGGTCTTGCCGTATTCCCGTTCTATAATCTCGGTCACCTCAACGCCATGTTCCTGTAGACGCTGGTAAGACTCGTCGAACTCCGCCGCGGTTGCTACCGGCAAGGCGAAATGGTTCAGGTATTGTGGCGAGGACTCGTCAGGCCGGTCGGCCCCATCGAAGAAAGCAAATGCGTTGCCTCCTCCGATCTCAACGTTGTAATGCCTCCGTCCGTCGGGGGTACGGGAGGTTCGGGTCAGCCGCATTCCCAGAATCCCGCAGTAGAACCGCAGGGTTGCCTCCATGTCGTTGGTATTGACTGCAACGTGGTCGATTCCCGTGCACTTAAACATGGGCGTCTCTCCTTTCCTTCCACGGCATTGTGAGGGAATATTAGCCTCGGGCGGGGAGATTGTCCAATAAACAAGCGGGTCGGCGCAGCCGGAATCGTCCGCCGTTTGTCACACGTGAAACCGCGCAGTCTCCCCAACAAGGGCCGCCTCCGCTAAAAGGCCATCCTTAAAATCTTGCGTGCCGTACCCATTTGGGCATGAAAACCCTATAGGGACGTTTACTAGAACCTCGCGGTTCACGGCCAACACAGGCAAACGTCTTCCCCAGCCATTCCTCTGTGGGCTAGAATAGCCTGCGTTGAAACTCAAACCTCAGGGGTGATGGCCGCGCCGGCGACCATTCGGGCCGCCGTCCCATAATGAGGCTGCCAATAATCTCCAAAAGGAACTGTTCCATGAATGTAACCGAAGCTGTAGCGCGGATATTGAAGCTCGAGGGCACCGAATGGATATCGTGTTTCCCGTCCAATCTGCTGATTGAAGCGGCCGCCAAGGAAGGCATACGCACCATCATGTTCCGGCACGAGCGCGGCGCGATCATGGCCGCCGACGGGTACAGCCGCATGAATGACCGGGAGAAATTCGGCGTGGTCATCACCCAGGGCGGCCCCGGTTCAGAAAATTCCATGGGTGGAATCGCCCAGGCGTTCGGCGACAACATTCCCATCTTGTACCTGCCCGGCGGACCGGCGCTCAGCCAATACGCTATCCGCCCTAATTTCTCTCCCGTGCGGACGTTTGAGACTGTCTCCAAATACGGCGAGGTCATAGTCCAAGCTGACCAGGTCGCCAACGTCATGCGGCGGGCGTTCCATAATCTGCGCAACGGACGCCCCGGTCCGGTGATCGTAGAGATACCCTCGGATGTGGGCGGCCTCGAGGTCCCCGAGGAGGCGTTGAATTATCATCCGCCAAAGAGGTCTCCCCAGTCTCCCGCCCCCGGAGACATCAAAGACGCCGTTAATCTGTTGCTCAACGCCAACAAACCCGTGATCTGGTCGGGCATGGGCGTGCTGATGTCCAAAGCCTCCGAAGAGCTTAAGGAGCTGGCCGAGCTCACCGAGATACCGGTGTACTCCACCATGCCCGGCAAGTCGTCCTTCGACGACCGGCACCCTCTGGCCTTGGGCGCCGGAAGCAGCGCCACTTCCCTGCCGGCGCGGACCTGGCTTCAGGAATCGGACGTGCTATTCGCGGTCGGCTCCAGCATGACCCGGACCAGCTACGGCCAACCCATCCCCAGCGGCAAGGTCATCATTCACAACACGGAAAGCATCGAAGACCTGAACAAGGACTTTTCGGTTGATGTCGGAATCCCCGGAGATGCCAAGCTCACCCTGCAAGCGCTGATCGAGGAAGTCAAAGCACAGATCGGTGAATCCGGCCGTAAGGACCAGACCAAAGTGGCCGCGGAGATCGCCAAACTCAAAGAAACGTGGCTGGCCGATTGGTCACAGATCCTGAATTCCGGCGAGACGCCGATCAACACTTACCGGGTTATCGGCGAACTGGAGCGCAATCTGGACAAGGTGAACAGCATCGTCACCCACGACGCCGGCGCTCCCCGGGACACAATCATGCCTTTCTACACCGCGACGGTCCCCCACAGCTACATCGGTTGGGGCAAGACCACCCACCTGGGCTACGGTATCCCGTTGATGATCGGCGCCAAATTGGCCGATCCCGATAAGTTCTGTTTGAACTTCATGGGCGATGGCGCGTTCGGAATGTCCGGCCTGGACATCGAAACCTCGGTCCGTGAAGGCGCGCCGATCACGACCATCGTCCTGAACAACGGCGGCATGGCCACCTATCCAGGGGGCTACCCCGTCGCCAACGAACTTTTCGGCACGACCCGGATGACCGGTGACTACGCCAAGCTAGCCGAGGGAATGGGCGCCGTGGGAATCACGGTGACCCAGCCCGGCGAGATTGCCAGCGCTTTGAAGCAAGCACAGAAATTAAATGCCGAGGGCAAGACTGTGCTGCTGGATATTCACACTAACCTGGAGGCCCGGAGGTCCAATTTCGCCTAGCCAGATTGCCTGATTGCTTAGGCTGATTGAAGCGGCGGCGGCTCCAGTTACCTGCTCACCCACCCGCCGTAGACCGGGAATTGGCTGCAGATGAACTCGATGTAGGCCGGTTGGCCGGACTCGTTGGCGGCGAGGGCGCGCTTGAGGGCCAATACCACGTCCGACGGCTCGGTTACCCGCTCGGTGTGATAGCCAAGTTCGCCGATCACCTTAGACATGTCGACCTCGTTATAATCCAGCACCTTATGGGTGAATGGGTCGTGGCCGTCACCCCAGAATCCAGGGCCGTACCCGGCGAACCCGCCGTTGCTCACGTGGACCACGGTGATTCCGATCTTCTGCCGCAGCGCGACTTCCAAGTTGCCCATCATGTATCCCAGGCCGGCTTCGCCGGTGACCGCGACACAATCTTTCTGGGGGAAGGCGAGCTTGGCCGCGATGACCGCGGCGAAGCTGAAACCCAGCGAAGAGACGTTGCCCCACCCCAAGAATCCCCGGGGCACCAGTGTGTCGTACACGGTGCTAAGTTGGTCGCGGGTGTTCCCAGAATCATGGGTGAGGAAGGAGTTGCGGGGGTCCAAAGCCTCCATCAGCCCCGCATAGACCCTGTAGGGGTTGATGGGCTTATCGGTGGAGGCCATGGCCTCCCGGTACTTGACCATGGCTATATCGCGGACCGACTTGATATCCGACGCCACATTTGGGTCGGTCCTGCCCTTGCCGGAAGTTTTAGCGTGGACCTCGGCCATCAGCGCCAGCAGGGTGAACCTGGCGTCGCCGATCACCGCTTGGGCGGTGGGGTAAGTCTTGTTGACATGCAACTCGTCGATGGTGCAGTGGATGATGGTCTTGTTCACCGCGTTGGGGATGCCGTGAGTGAACCGGCCCGGAGACAGACTTGAGCCCACAGCCAGCACCAAGTCGCATTTATCCAGATAATGGTTCACTTGATCGCCGCGGATGCCGACGAATAATGGGTGGTCCTCCGGGAAAGCCCCCTTTGCCTTGAGGGTGGTTATCACCGGAGCGTCGATCAGTTCGGCAAAGGCTTTCAACTCTGCCGAAGCGCCGGCATAGATGACGCCTTCGCCGGCGTAGATCAGGGGGTTATCGGCCTTTAGCAGCAGCTCAACCGCGCCGGCAACGTCGGCTGGGTCGGGCACGGATTTCCAGCCCTTCACCGGGATGTAAGGGTCCGCTGTTTCATCGTACTGGGCGTCGGCGTTGGGGATGGCTATGACCACCGGTCCGGGGGGTCCGGTCCGCAGCATGGTGAAGGCGCGGCGCATGAACTCCGGCAGCCGCTCCGGCTTGTCCAGGTATCCATACCATTTGGACACCGACTTCAGGACGGAAGTAACGTCAAATTGGCTATTCTCCGTGTCTCCAGCGGAGATACCGTCGGTGATGCAAAGGACCGGTGAGCCGTCTTCAAAGGCTTGGGCCATGCCGGCGAAGGCCACCTGGATTCCGGCGGCGTTCACTCCCCCTTGGAAGGTGCAAACACCGATCTTAGCGCCGGCCGTTATTCGGGAGAATGCGTCGGCCAGGGCGACGGCATAGCGGTCATCCCGCATCATCACCATGGGCATACCCTCCCGGCCCAGGGCGTTGTTCACCCTGCAGACCGGGAAGGTGGAGACCCATTCGACTCCCTCCTGTTTGAGTATGCGAGCTATTCCGGTGCCCACGTCGATAGTCATTGTTCGGTCCCTCCGGTTGATTTGACTGCACGGTTTTATCTCACGGCACGGGGGTCACTTTATTAGCCCCAACAGATCCGGCCGCTGAGTTTACATAGTTGAAACAAACAGATGCTACTCTAGTTGAGCGGTGCCTGGATTACAACTCGAAACCGCCCGGTTGGCCGAAGATCCGGGCTTGGAATCCATCGCTGGATAGCGGTCTCCGCGGATTTGACCGATTCCGCGGATTCTCGCTATAGTTTGCCCACGTAGCGTCCGCTGGTCCCTTAGGGTGCAGCCCAGCGGGGCCAACGAAAATAGGACGGAGAGTTATGAGTTACAAGGCTGAGTACATCTGGATCGACGGACAAAAACCCACCGCCAAGCTGCGTTCCAAGGGGAAAGTGATTGCCGACGGCGACGAGCCGCCCATCTGGGCCTTCGATGGGTCGAGCACCAACCAGGCCACCGGCGACAACTCCGACTGTGTCCTGAATCCGGTTTTCGTCTGCCCCGACCCCGTACGAGGTGGGGACAATAAACTAGTATTGTGTGAGGTCCTGCTCACCGACATGAGCCCCCATCCCTCCAACACCAGGGCCGCTTGCTTGGCGTCGGCCGAGAAGTACGCTGAACTGGACATGTGGTTCGGGATCGAGCAGGAGTACACCTACTTCGACGGCCTCAAGCCCCTGGGCTGGCCGGACAACGGTTTTCCCGCTCCCCAGGGCGGCTATTACTGCGGAGTCGGCTCCGACGAGGTGTTCGGACGCCCCATCGTGGAGGCCCACCTCGACGCCTGTATGCATGCCGGATTGGCCATCGTCGGTATCAACGGCGAGGTCATGCCCGGTCAATGGGAATTCCAGATCGGCGCGATAGGGACCCCCGCCGTGGCCGACCACCTCTGGGTGGCCCGGTGGCTGCTATACCGCATCGGCGAACAGTTCAACGTCAGCGCCACCCTGGACCCCAAGCCCGTCCGGGGCGACTGGAACGGGGCCGGCGCCCACACAAATTTCTCCACCAACCAGATGAGAAACAGCTACGAAGCCTGTGTCGCCGCCGCCGAGGCATTGGGAACCAAGGCCGATCTCCACATCGCCAACTACGGCGACCGTATCGAAGAGCGGTTGACCGGCGAACACGAAACTCTGTCCTACAAGGAGTACCGGTGGGGTGTCTCCGACCGGGGAGCGTCCGTCAGGATTCCCTGGCAGGTGGCCCGGGACCAGAAGGGTTACATCGAAGACCGCCGTCCCAACGCCAACTGCGACCCGTATATCGTGACCCAGCTAATCCTGGACACCGTCTGCGGATCGGTCACCGGCAAGTAACAGTCAACCAGTTGCCGGTAAAGCAATACAAAAAGGACCCGCTTCTGGACGACAGGAGCGGGTCCTTTTGTCATTCCCCGGTCCCTGCCTGGGGTCAGGTGCCGATGCGGAATGGATCGACGGCGTCCTGCACGGAGCGGATGATGGACAACGCGGTGAGCTTGCCGGTGCGCGGGTTCTCTGAGGGGTTGTTCTCGATGTGCACCCTTAGAACGCCGAATTCGCCCACGACCTCAATATCGTGGCAGTTGCGCTCCAATCCAGGCACGGCCACCATCTTGACCTGGGTCTTGTCTGGGCCCAGACCAGCCAGGCTGACGGCGGCCGACACGTTCAGGTTGGCCGGGAATCCCTTCACCGCCTCCCTGGCGGTCCCCGAGAAGACTTCCAACTCCTCTTCCAGCCCTTCCAAACTGATACCGTTCTCGACCAGATGCGGCGCGCCTTCCAGGCTGATGGGCGGTTTGCGGGACACCATGGTCACATGGTCCACCTGGCCCGCGCAGGCCGATTTTATCCCGTCCAGGCCCGCGATGGCGCCGGAAGGGGCCAACAACCGGCAACCCGTTCTCCGCGATTCCTCGATGATGCCGGGGTTCTCCAACAGGGCTCCGATGCTGATGACCATCAAGTCTTTCCCTGCGGCAAAGGTCTCATTGGCCAGTTCAGCGACGACATGGCCGCCGGCCGTCTCAACTATCAGGTCCGACCTGGCTATGAGCTCCTGCCGGTCCAGGTAGGGAGGCGGGGAGTCCAGGCTGCCCAGAAACTCGTGGGCCCGGCTTTCGTCACGGCTGGTTACACCAGCCACCGCCACGTTCAATTGGCCGGAGCCGGCGGCCCGCATCAGGGCTTGGCCGATGGCCCCGCATCCCACGATCCCTATCGACTGGACCATAACGTCATCTCCTCAGCTTTTTATCCCGCAGACAAGATGTTACCATTCCCAGTGCCCCGACCTCCGTGCCTATCGCTTTGCCCATGGTCAATCGGCCAACGGGCCGATGTACGCCTGGGCAACCCTGGGGCGATGAAGCTTGAAACAAGGACCGATGCTAGAAACCGAGATAATCAAAGAAGGCGACGATTCAGGAAACGGGACGCTCGTAAAATACACCTCGCCCACCGGGGCCGTGATCAAAGCCATCGGAGTGCCTCAGTCTTGGGAAACGACCCTGGGGCCGACCTGGTGCTACGTGATCGAGGGCGATGACCTGACTCTGGTGGACCCCGGCTGTTACGGATCGTTAAGTTTTCTGGAAGAGGGGCTGGAGCAACTGGGATACCCCCTAACCGCGGTGGACCGCATCGTGGTCACCCACGGCCACATGGACCATGACGGCAGCTGCCCACCGGTGGTCCGAAAGAGCGGCGCGGAGCTCTGGGCACACGAGATCTACGGCTTCATGTTGCAGGCCGGCCGTGGCGATATGGAAAGGGGCTGGAGGCGTGAGGTCCAGGGGTTCGAGGCCTTTGAGAAGTCCGAGACCATGACGCGGGTTAAAGAGCACCATGAAATCAAGCGCGGGCTAACCCTCAGCCATCCGGTGACCGACGAACTCCAGGCGGGCGAGCTCACCTTCTACCACACCCCCGGGCACTCCCCCGACGAGCTGTGCATCGCGTTCGACCAAGTGATGTTCTCGGGAGACCACATCTTGCCCCTGATCACGCCGCATCCTTCGGTGGCGATGAGTTACGACTCACATAAGTCGACCCTTCCGTCCGCATACCAGGGAGCGAACGAGATCTACGGGTTGAAGGCCCTGATCACGTCATTGAAGCGGATGGCTTTGTTGGAAGGGGACATCACCGTTCTGCCGGCCCACCGGGCGTTTCATAGAGGGCAGTTCAACCCCATAGGGCTGGAACGGGCCACGGAGATCGTGGAACACCACCGGGACCGTTGCCACCAGTTGACCGAGGTGATGAAGACCGGCCCCATGGACCTGGTCTCGCTCACCAGGAAGTATTTCTCCAACCGGGAACTGGAAGAGAGCAACTTCTTCCTGGCGTTCACCGAAGTGATGGCCCACATCGAGCTGATGCAGGAGGCCGGGGACGTGTCCACCATCGTGGACCCCGCCAGCGATAGGATGTGGAGCAACGGTCTGGGGCCGGACGTTTTGGTCAGATGGGATGGGTCAGACAGGTTCTCGGCCTTTATCGACGGGCTATGACCGCGCCCCCATGATCGAAAGGTTTGGCCCTCTTTCATCCACCCGGCCACCCGCTCGCCGGTCATGATGGTGTTGGAGTCACTGGCCCATGGGGACGAGTCTTTACCGGGGGAGCAGCCAGCTAGGCCCGCCTCGCCCCCCGGCGATGGCTGGCTACAGTCTTAAAAAAGCCCCCGACCTGTGCCGCGACCAAGGCCGCTGTGAGCACCGCGAAAGGAATCTGAAACCAGTTGGGATCGGGGACCGTCCGGTGAAACGACATCGTGTAGTGAATGTACAAAAAATACGCGGTATGCAGGGCCACTGCGTAGAAGATGGTATAGGAGCCATAGTGTATGAATTTCCAGGCGCTCGCGCCCAGCGCACGGGTCGCCCAATCCGTTGATGTCGCCATCAGGGGCAGAGCGATCAGAACGGCCATCAACCCCAGGATATTGGCCATACCGAATCCCGACTCCATCCTGACCGTTTGGTCTATGGCCGGGATGTACTGATATCCCATGAACTGGTAGAAATCCCATAGCACCCACCCGTCTAGAATAATGATGGTGTGGGCGATGGCGAAAATCCCAAACCAGATCCCCAATTCACGCCGGTACCGGAGAAACACTCCGGCAGCGTCTTCCCCTGGCGTCATAACTAAAAACTGTCCCCAGGATAGCCGCCACCGTTGGGGCGGTCCATCGCCGTAAACGGATTTCGCAAAGACGTCCGCTGTATCATCAATGACGAATCCACCGCCTTGTCCCGCATCGTATTCAACAAACGAAAACGTATCCATGCGATGCGGCGTTTCGGATGGTTGGACATAATTTGGAGAGAACTTTAAATGAATTGGCGCGATATATTACACCGTAGCAACTTGATTCTGGGCCTCATATCCCTTGGGTTGGCGCTCTTGGGTGGCATGCACCTGCAACATCTACTCGACGATGCGGGAGGTAGACACGCCGGTGAGACCGTGGTAATCCTGGTTTTGGCGTTCCTGGTGTTCGCGGCCTGCCGGTATGGCGCTCGCCTTGGGTCAAGGGGAGAGTAGGGACCGGACCGCGTTGATCAGACGGTTGATCGCGCAGTCGATGCCCAACGGCCGCGGGTATCTCCCGGTCCATCAGCGACCGGCTCGTAAGGTTGGAGGTCGTATTGGCAGACCGGAAAGCAAGATATGAGCGAAGGCACGGCGCGCGCGGCCGGCGGCAGCAAGAATCCCGGAGAGCGCGCTGGCGTAACCTGCGGCGCAAGGTCCTCGTGGCCGCGGCCGGCTTTACAGCAACAACTGTGGCGGTGGCTGGTATCGTGCTGTTCATGACTACCAGGAGCACCTTCGGGAAGATACTGCCTCCCACCGGCTTTTCCGCTGCCCACCTAGAGTCGTTACCCCTGCAACAGATCAATACCCAGCCGATTCCGCGGCTGGAACAAGAGCACGTCATGGAACGCGCCGCCGGACATGAACGAGGCAGCCTGCTCGTGCAGTACAACTGCGTCAACTACGAATGCGAGCCTGATTTGGTTGAGAAGCTCACTGAGATCGTTCTAGACTTCCCCCCGTATGTTTACTTGGCCCCTTACCCCACCATGGACGCCAAGATCGCCCTGGCGGCGCCGGGCAGGTTGCTGACTCTGGAAAACCTCGATGAGGCCAAGATACGGAAGTTCATCACCGATAATGCAGACCGGTGACCTTTTAGGACGTTCGAGTTGGAGGTCGGTCCGGTGCTAGCTCGGTGCAGGACAGGTTTGATAGGGTTTTCGATCACGACGGCCGGTTGGCAGTCCTTAAGTTGGGCAGGCCCCGCTCACAGACCTGGCTCTAAGGAGTAGGGTCCAGGCCAGAAAGATCACAGAGGCAATGCCGAGGTAGAGTTGCACCGGCTCAAAGTAAGCAAGCGCCCCCGATATGCCCAGAAATACGATGACCAGCTTGTTACATATCGGGCAACCCACCGCCAGGAAAGTTAGGATTCCGCTGCCCATGGCCTTGCCTCCGCTGCCCTTTACCGAAGAGATGGCGAAGGTGCCCAGAACAAGGCCAAGCAGCAAACTTGAAGCTATCCAGATCACGTAGTCTTGTTCCCGTGCCGGAATCATTCGAATGAAAAAAGGATTGTCGATCATCGCCGTAGGCACGCCTAGCACAACGAACGCAGCGACCGCTCCGATGGCGGCAGCGGTCCACCCCTTGGGTCCAAAGAGCCGCAGGACCGGCCAAAGGTCAGATGGCCGGACAGCGGCGCTCCGATACGCGCTTTTAAGTTTTCCTGCTTGAATCAACCGCCCCACCTGTATGGTAATTTACATCCATTCGAATCACGGATTGCAGGGACGATTTTAATAATAATCACCCATGCCCGTCAAAGGACGCCGATTGGAACGCTTGGCTGCCGGGAGGTCATCCTATGGCCTCCGGGGCCTGTCGCCAAATCTCTCTCCAAAACCTCCGGCGCCGAACAACCCTCCACCCTCGGGCGGGTTTATGGTGACAGACGCTGCAATGGCCGGTTCTCCGGCTGAGAGATCACCGGTGATGATGACCAGCACCCGGTCGCCGGCGGTCAGATCGCCGGTTGTGCCTGCCTCATAAAGCTGAATGGTCAGCCCCTCGCCTAGATTCACCCGGGTCTCGCCCGAGTCGGTGGCGACGGTGAGGAGGGCGCCATCTACAGCCCCCACGGTCCCGTTCAAAAATCCACGGCCGCCAAATCCGCCTCGGCCGCCAAACCCACCGCCGCCGAAATTTCCGGCGCCTTGGGGTTGGTTCACGATAACCGACGCCGCTTCGACCGGCTCTTCGCTTTCGATGTCGCCCGTGTAAATGACGAAGATCCGGTCGCCCAAAGACAGGTCGGCCACGGTGCCCGCCTCGAAGGTTTGGACAGTAGAGTCGTCACCCAAGACCACTCGAGTCTCGCCCAAGTCGGTGGCAATAGTGATGAGATTGCCATCGACTGCGCTGATAATCCCGTTCACTATGTTGCGGGAGAAGCCGCCGCCAGCCCCGCCCCCACCGCCAAATCCCCCGCCTCCGAATCCTTGAGGAGCAACCTGGCCGGTCTGGGCTCCTTCTCCCGTTAAGGCGCCGCCAGGAGGGGCTCCGCCGAATTGTAAGTTGCCTGAAGGTGCTTGCCCCCCTCCGAGCCGTTGTTGGAAGCCGGCGGTTTCGAGCGTCGCGTCATCGTCTTGGCTGCGTCCCAATGCCAAGCCCCCGGCGAAGGCGCCGCCGATGGACCCTCCGATGGCTATGACCGTGACCAGCAACAGTAGAAATCCCTTTGTGCTCATTCTCTGGTTCCTTCTTAATCATGGTTAATGCTTTTATGGACGAACCCATCTGATCTGAAGTTTGCCCGATATCTCTATTCGTGACGCAATGCGTCGATCGGGTGTAGTTTGGCCGCGCGCATGGCAGGGTAGATACCGAAGAACAGGCCAATGCTCACTCCGACCACCAAGGCCAATACGGCAAAATCTCCGCTGAAGGAAGTCTGGAAGGTTTGAGTGCCAAGGGTCCGGTCGTTCAAGAACCAGGACAGCAGAGCGCCCACACCCAAGCCCAAACCTCCGCCGCCCAGACTGAGCAGCGCCGCCTCGGCAAGAAACTGGAACATTATGTCCCTGCGTTTGGCGCCCATGGCCTTGCGGATGCCAATCTCACGGGTCCTCTCAGTCACCGTCACCAACATGATGTTCATGATTCCAATCCCGCCTACCAGCAGCGATATTCCAGCGATGGCCCCCAAGAACACGATGAACGTGTTGGTGGTCTCCTCCAGGGTCTCGATGGTCTCTTGTTGGCTGTTCACGGTGAAATCGTCTTCGCCCGTGATACGGTGGCGGAAGCGCAGCACGGTGGCCACCTGGTCCACGGCTTCTTCCATTGCCTCTACGTTGATGACTTCAACATTGATGGTCTGGACCGATACGCCGCCCCGAGCCGTTCGCGACACGGATAGACGGTTGTATACGGTGGTGATGGGCACTATCACCCGATCGTCGATCGAGTTAAACCCTCCGCCTCCCGTATCCTCCAAAACGCCGATAACAGTGAATTGGCGCCCGTTGATTCGGACCGGTTGGCCAACGGGGTCACGCAAGCCAAAGAGGTCTCCGGCAACCTGGAAACCCAACACAGCCACCTGGGAGCTGCGGTCCAAGTCCGTCTCGGTGATGAACTGTCCCAACGCCACGGTCATCTGCCTCACGGCCTCATACTCGGGTGTTGTCCCAAGGATCTGGGCGCGGGTGTTTTCCCGGCCGGCCACCAACTGTCCGTTGGTCGAGAGCTCCGGCGCAACTGACTTTACCGAAGGGGCGAGTACACTGTCTTGGAGAGCGAACGCGTCGTCCAGAGTCAGCGTTGCCGCGCTTCCCTGGCCGCCAAATATGCCTCCCTGGTTGGTTCCCCCCGCACGTACAAATAGGAGGTTGGAGCCCAGCGCCTGGATCCGCTCCGTGATGGCGTCTTGGGCGCCACGGCCGATGGATAGAAGCGAAATCACTGCGGCGACGCCGATAACGATTCCCAACAACGTGAGGCCGGCCCGGAGCTTATTGGCTGCCAACGAAGTAACCGCGGTGATCAGGACCACCTGGAGGCTCATGTGGATTTCCCCGGCGGCGCCGATTGTGCCAAGGGCACTGATAGGGAAAGAATATATTCCCCGGGCGTCTGGTCGCCCACCATGTATCCGTCGCGCATGGACACCACCCGATTGGTGGACGCAGCGACCTCGGGGTCATGGGTGACGATCAACACGGTGATTCCGTCCTCTTTGTGCAACTGATGCAGGATGTCGATGATGTCGTTTCCGGATTGTGTATCCAGGTTGCCGGTGGGCTCGTCGGCCAGGATGATTGACGGGTCCTTCACCAGGGCGCGGGCGATGCCCACACGCTGCTGCTCGCCGCCGGAAAGCTCAGCGGGCCGGTGTTTCAACCGATGCCCCAAGCCCACCTTCTCCAGAGCGGTGATGGAGCGTTGGCGTCCATCTTTGCCGCCTCCGTAGAGCAACGGAAGCTGCACATTGGCCAGCGCTGAAAGTCTGGGCAGCAGGTTGTAAGTCTGGAATATGAACCCTATCTTGCGGCCACGCAGTTCCGCCAACTGGTTGTCGTTGAGCTGTCCGACATCGGCGCCTTCCAACAAGTAACGTCCGGTGGAGGGCACGTCGAGGCAACCCAGGATGTTCATCAGGGTGGACTTCCCAGAGCCTGATGGGCCAACGATCGAGAGAAGTTCGCCCGTTTCGATCGCCATGGAGATTCCGGCGACAGCGCTCACGGCCACTTCGCCCATGGCATAGACCTTGGTGACGTTGTCCAGTTCAATCATCGAGGTCATATATCAGCGTCTCCCCGGGAATGCGCCACCACCACCTATGCCGCCACCGCCGCGGAATCGGTCCCGCAAGGCCTGAAACGGGTCATCCGAGACCTGGGCATTCTGAATCACCACCCGGTCTCCCTCTTGTAGCCCCGCCTGCACCTCAGTCCAGAAACCGTCGGTGTCGCCGAGAATAACCGGGCGCTCCTCGATTCCCGACTCAGTCTCCAACATGACTGTCGGCGCTTGGAAGCTGCCGAATATGGCTTGCTGCGGAAGCAAGAGGACATTCAACCGCTGTTCCAACACCAGATCGGCCACTGCGCTGAGGCCGTCCCTCAATCGCAGGCCATCCGGGATCTGGATCTGCACCCGCACCGAATAGGTGACCACACCCTGTTGGATGTTGGCGACGGGCGCTATCTCGCTGACAAACCCTTCCAAGACCCGCCCCGGCAGAGCATCCACCGTTATCGACGCGATGAGTCCCTCTCTGAGAAGCAAGATGTCAATTTCATCGACGATCCCGTCCATCTCCACCACTGACGGGTCTACCATCTCGACGATCGGGGCGTTGGCGCCCACCTGGTCGCCCTCCAACACCGATACCAGGGAAACAATGCCATCGAACGGGGCCGTGATGGTGGCATTCCGCAGTTTCTCTAGTGCGGCGGCATGGGCGGTTTGGGCTGCGGTCAACCTCGCAAACAGAAGCGCGAGGTCCGCGGCATCGGGCGCCAGTAGGTCCGCAAGGTCCTGATCAGCCTGATCCAAGTTCGCCATCGCCACCTCGATCTCTTGAGACCGAAGCGCCACTTCGACGGCGTCTGGTACGGCGGTTATTTCGGCCAAGTTCCCTTCTGATATGGCCGCCAGTCTCGAGTCCAGTAGGGCTGGGTCTTCTACGCTGAGGGACAAGAGGTATTCCAGGTCCAGATCTGCCTGCTTCAAACTCGCCGCCGCCACGTCGATCTCCCGAGACCGAAGCTCCACTGAGACGGCGTCCGGCCCAGCGATCATGTCGGCCAAGGACTCTTCTTCTTTGCCGAGTTTGGCCCACGCTTGCACAAAATCAGACTCAAACAGGCTGATCTGGGCCGGGTTGGCCCCGCTCTCGACGGCGGAAAGGCCCAACTTCAAGGCGGCCAATTCCGCCTCAGCCACCGTGGCATCCAGACCGGAGTTCAAGACCGCCCCCAAGTTGGTCCGGGCGTCTTCTATCTTCGCCAATTGCGCCTCTATCGAAGGTGTGGTGGCGTCGGCGGCCAGGTCGCCCAGGGCTGACGTAGCCTCGGCCAGATCTGACTCCGCCTTTTCCTTCTTCGTCATCAGTTGTTCAAGGGGGACCAATTCCGCATTGGCCGAGTCCAAAGTGTCCTGTAACGTGGCCAGAAACTCCTCAGTCTGTAAGATTGGCCCAAAAAGCCCCTCCACTCCCGAGGCCTGGGATGCAAACAGATCTTCCAACCGAAGGGCGATCTCGTCGTAAACTGTCTGCGCTTGGGCCTGGTCTTCTCGGGCCTGGTCTAGTTTGATAATATTGGCCGCTTCGTAAGTGTCCAGGGCGTTCCTAGCGGCCACTAGATCGGCCTTGGCATCGGCCTGATTCAACAGCGCCTGGGCCAGGCTTTGGGAAAAGCTCACGCCCAGCCCTCCCAGCGCTTCCTCTGCATCCCGCACCTTCACTCTGACGCTGGCCACCGTCTGTTCTTGGGTCTTGATCTGTTCCGACGAGAAGGGGACGTTCGCTTCGTCCAATGCCTCACCGGCGGCCTTGAGATCGAACTCGGCTTTGGCAACTTTTTGCCGTGCTTGGGCCAGGTCCAGAGCCGCGGAATTCAGCAGACCGTCCAATGCCTCTCTGGCGGCTTGAAGATCGAACTCGGCGCCGGCTACTTTACGCCGGGCTTGGGCCAGACTCAGCTCCGTGGGAATGGCCAGTTCGTCCAGAAGTTTCTGGGCGGTGATGATATCCACCTGGGCTTGGGCCACCGTTTGGGCGAGAGTCGCGGCGGTGGCGGCGTCCAGCCGGGCCAGTTCCTGCCCGGCCGTAACACTTTGACCGTCGCGGACCAACAGCCGCTCCACCTTGCCAGCGGTGCCGAAACTCAACGTCTCACGGTTGGGAAACTCCAGGCTGCCGCTGGTGGTTACCTGGCGGACCAGATCGCCGAAGCCGATGGGGATCAACTGTTGGTCTTCCGCCAGGCCGCTGGAAGGGCCGCCGCTGGACAGTTCATACCCAGCGTAGGTGGCCCCGGCGGAAGCCAACAACGCCAGCACCAACACCATGGCCTGCACCGGCCGTAGGGTCTTTAAGGATGCGTAGAATCTTTCCACTTGATCTCCACTCCAATTCGATCCGGAACCGTTTCTGACCGGAACTGCTATCTAATCTGGGGCCTAGTCCTGATTCGATTCGGCCGGGCTGTCTGGCGCGGCGACAGGCAATTCGAACACGAACCTAGCACCGGAAGGCACAACCCTTTCCACATGGATGTTGCCTCCATGGACTTCCACCAACTGTTTGGCGATGGTTAGTCCCAGACCCGCGCCGCCGGTGGCCCTGGCTCGCGACGGGTCGGCCCTGAAGAAACGATCGAACACCCGGTCCAGGTCTTCCGCCGGGATCCCCCGCCCGGTGTCTGCCACGGCCACCCGGACCATTCCGTCGCCGCTCGTCCCGGCGCTAACCGCGATTCTGCCACCGTCCGGGGTGTGAATGATGGCGTTCTCCAAAAGATTGTTCACCACCTGGGAGATCCGAGTTCCGTCCATCTCCACGAGAGGAATCCCTTCGTCTGTTTCCAAGGTCACGCTTATACCCTTGGCCTCGGCGCGCGGCCTCACGGCGTCGACACAGCCCTGAAGCAGGTCAGACATCCGGCCCGGAATACGGTGCAACTGCAGGGCGCCCGCTTCCGCCTGGGCCACCAGCCTCAGGTCCTCAACCAGGTGGCCAAGGTGGATCACCTGTCCATGGATCGTGTCGATGGTGCTCTCATCAGGTTGCAACAAACCGTCTTTCAGCGCCTCCAAGTATCCCTGGATATTGGACACCGGAGTTCGCAGTTCGTGGGCCACGTCGGCTACAAGGTTGCGCCTTTGCCGCTCTGCGTCCTCCAGGTTTGCGGCCATGGAGTTGAACGCCAATGCCAACTGCCGCAGCTCGCTGGTTCCCTCCGCTGGGACCCTTCGGGAGAAATCTCCTCGGCCGAGGTGTTGGGCCGCCTCACCCAGATTTGTTACCGGGGCTAACAATTTCCGAGAAAGAACAGAAACGAGCAGGATGCCCAGGGCAACGGCGGAGATCCCGGTCAAAAGCAGTGACCGGTTGACAGTGGAAACCAGGCTGGCCACGGCCGGATCAGGGATCCTTTCTGGGCCAGTGTCAGGCGTGAAAGAGAACGACCCAACCTCCCGGCCGGCGACCAGAACCGGGACCGGGGCCGATCCGTTGGATGGCCGTTCCCTCCGCAACCCGAAGCGCAGATGGGAATCTCCGATCACTTCGCCGTTCAGGCCGCGGACGATGATCCGCTGCCCCGCCAGGCGGCCAGCCTGCTCCAGAACGGATTGCAACTGCGCCGGGTCGCGGCGTTGGGAATAGAACCGGGAGATCACCTGTTGTACACGGGCGGTGCGGGCGTCTTCCTGGCGTTTCTCGATCCGTTCCACCTCCCTCTCAGCCGCGTAGCCAACATAGACGCTGACGCCGGCCAAGGCCATGGCCAGCACCAAAGCGAAGCCCAGCACCAGGCGGAATTGGAGACTGAAGAAAATCCTAGACATTGGTCAGCCTGTAACCGCTGCCGTAGACGGTCTGGATCAGTTTGGCCGTTCCGGGTACTACGTCCACCTTTCGGCGCAGGCTGGACATGTGGGCATCAACGGTCCGGTCGAAGCCGTCGAAATCATAGCCAAACACCCGGTCGATGATCTGTTCCCTGGTGAAGATCCGGCCCGGTTCCCGTACCAGTAAAGCTATCAGCCGGAACTCCGTGGGGGTGAGAGTTATTGGGGTGCCGGCCACGCTTACCGTCCGCTGCCTGAAGTCCACGGCAAAGGGACCGGACTCCAACGATCCTGGCCCGGCGTCGTCACGGTCGCGGGCCGTGCGCCGGAGGACCGCGCGCACCCTGGCGGCCAATTCTCTTGGGCTGAAGGGTTTCGTCACGTAATCGTCGGCCCCCAGGTCGAGGCCGGCCAACCGGTTATCCTCTTCCACCATTGCGGTCAACATGATTACCGGCACCGAAGACTCGGCCCGGAGGGTCCGGCATACTTCCATACCGTCCATCCGAGGCATCATCAGGTCCAGAACGATCAAGTCGGGCTGTTCCTCCCGCGCCATCTCCAGCCCGGTCACCCCGTCGTTGGCGGTCAGCACCTCATGACCGTCCCGCTCCAAGTAGAGCCGGACCAGTTCCACCACGTTTGGGTCGTCGTCCACCACCAGTATCTTGCTGCCCGGTTGAGGTTCGTCGGCCAATGGAAATCTACTCCCTACGCTGGATTGAGACCGGTCAAGTCGGTTTCGGTTAGCTAACATATATCTTAATCGAGGAAGGGGAAGCGAGAGGTTGAAAACCTCCCGCTCCCCGTTGGTTTATCGGACCGCTAAGCGTGTCTTGAACACCGGAACATCCACATTTCAGTAAGAGGTGCCGGTCCCTTCCGGAACCTCGCCGCCCACTCCTGGGGGAAGTTGTTCCTGGCCGGGGATCTGCTGGCCGTTATGACGTTGGCCAAACTTGGAGCGAAGTTCGCCCCGCCCGGGAAATTCTTGGCCTTCGAAACGTTTGTCAAACCTGGAGCGGAGCTCTCCCTGGCCGGGGAAGTCCTGGCCTTCGAAGCGCTGCTCGAACCTGGAGCGGAGCTCTCCCTGGCCGGGGAATTCCTGACCTCCAAAGCGTTGCTCGAACCTGGAGCGGAGTTCGCCCTGGCCGGGGAATTCTTGGCCTCCGAACCGCTGTCCGAAGCTCTGGCGCGGTCCGCCGTCCTCACCGTCACCGCCGCCGCCAAACCCAAACAGCCGATGGCCATTGCGGTGCAGGTTCGGGCCCTCTGGGCGGGCTTCGTACCACTCAAGGTAGGCGTCTGCTTGATCTTGAGTCAGGACACCCGCCTCCACCATGTGGTCCAGGCGATGCTCAAGGCGCTCCAACCGAACTTCCTGGGTGGCCAGCTGCAAGGCGTCTTGAACGGTCTGCGCGTCCTCGATTCCAAGAATCTCGGCCACTTTGGCGGCCACTGTTTCCTTGGGGGACACATTCTCCCCGTCCTCGTCGTGGGCTAGGACTGATGCGCCCGTTAGCCCGGCTGCCAGTATTCCTGTAACCAGGGGTAGCATTAGCCATTTGCGTTTCATCTCACGATCTCCTAAGTGTTTTTCTGGTTGATATGCGCCGCGACGTTGCATGTTTCTACTCTACCGTCAAACTTTTAAGAAACTTTGAAGGTGCAAACCTTGGGTTGTTGCCTAATTTCAGGCACGAAATACGCAAATAAAACACAAGCCGCTCAGCAAAAGCAAAGTTTCGCGCCAAATTACTGCACATCTTTGGGTCCCCTGATTGGAAAAGAAAGAACCGCCATTGGTCACCAATGGCGGTTTGAGTGGCGGGGCTGAAGCCTGGGCACCGGATGCTTACGAAGCGCCGGGCAGTTCCGGCTCTGGTTTTATGACAATACCAGCGGAGCTGGGCGATGCGTTGGCCTCCGACAGTTCCGCGAATTTTCGGTTGAGAGACCTGACTTCCCGGACCTTGTTCTCCAAAGCTTTTGACTGATGCACCAGAAGCTCCTCGAGGTGTTGCTGGTGGCCGAATTTTTCCAGATATTCGCTCTGCTTCTCCAGGGCCTCATTCACAGCCTCGATGAGTTTAGCCTTGTCCACCGGTTTTACCAGGTAATCGAGGGCTCCCCCCTTGATCTGGGAAACGGCGACGTCTATCCGGTCTTCAGCACTCACGAATAGAACGGCGGTCCGGGGAAACTTTTCCTTGACCTCTGTAAATAGGTCCAGCCCGGACATATCCGGCATCATGACATCGACCACTGCCAGATCGATCTCTTCAGCGGCAAGCACTGCTAAAGCGGCTTGCCCGCTGGAAGCGGTGAAACAAACGAACCCGGCGCCTTCCAGATTCTCCCGATGGAGTTCCCGAAGGTCCTCTTCATCATCGACGACCAAGATTTTTCGGTCTCTGATTCCTGATCCAGCCATCGTAGATCTATGTTCCCCGCCAAGCAAACTGCAAATATCTCAAAGCCAATCTTATTGTATCGGACGGGGTGGTTCTATACCGTTGGATTCAGTTTGACGGAACTGTTCTGTCGCCTATTGAAGTGAGTATCCAAGTTCAGACATCTTCGCTCATCGATTGGTTAATATCAAATGTGGCTTGAACGATTCCCGTCTGTGGATTCCAAGTCTATCTCCACTGTCAGCCGGGGAGCCCCTGGCGGATCACCTGGGCAACATCCCGGTCTTGGTTGGTGTACGAGACGCCAAGATCACCCTGTACGGCATTACCCAGGAATTTGCCGTATTGGGCCCACAGAGGGTCGTCAAGACCGTAGCGGTGGTTCAAGTTGGCCACCACCTGGGGCGGGAGTTTCTTATTCTCGTCCCAGGGGCCGCCCGGCACCGCATGCATCAACACGAAGGTGATTGTGCCGATGCCAAGCAACACGGGAAAAATCCAAAATAGGCGCTGGGCAGTGTAACGCAACATAGCCGCCGCCCCTATTTAGCCTCAGCCCGGGGACCAACCCCCTCAAAGGCCAAGGCTATGGGCTCAGATAGACCTCAGCCAGTCTGGTGTCGCCTGGAATCTCCCCGTCGATGCCGGTCAAGGTGAGTCCGCGAACACGCGGGCTCTTCAGGTAGTAGCGTTCCACGTACATGAAGGGAACGATTGGGGCGTCCGCGATCATGACCTGGTGGGCCTGGCTCCAGAGGCCTACTCTAGTTTTCTGGTCCAACTCGGTTGCGGCCAACCCCGCCAGGCGGTCGAACTCGTCGCTGGCGTAACCGGTGATGTCCAGAAATGAATCGGACGCGAAAAGGCTGGCCAGGAAATTTTCGGGGTCCGGATAGTCGGCGGTCCAAGCCAGGAGCGTGATCTCGAACTGCCGTCCCCCGATCACCTGGCCCCCGTAGGACGGTGGGTCCAACGGATCTAGGCTCATTTCGATCCCCAGGTTCCCCGATAATTGTAGTTGCAAGAACTGGGCCATCAGGCCCTGGTCACCGGCGTCCACGTAGGTCAATGTGATCTCCGGGAACCCCTCTCCTCCGGGATAGCCGGCATCAGCCAACAGCGCCTTGGCCTTCTTGGCATCAAATTGGTATTCGTTACCAACGCTGGGGTCGTATCCGGGTAGACCGGGCGGCAGCCAGCCCGTGGCCGATTCACCCACTCCGTTCTTGACCTTTTCGGTCCAGGCGTCCCGGTCGATACCGGTGGCGATGGCCCGCCGGACCATGGGGTCGTCCAAAGGCTCAACCGTCGTGTTCAGGAACAGGGCCAGGCTGGAAAGCTGGGAAGACGGCAACACCTGCCCCCCCAATGTGGCATCCGCCAATATCGCGGCCTCAGTGCCCGGCGGGATCCGGGCGATGTCCAGATCCCCGGCTTTGTAGGCCACCAATTCAGCATTGACGTCGGTGATCATCGAGAGCCGGATACGCGCTTGCTTGGGCGCTGGGCCCCAGTAGGTAGGGTTCGCCTCCAGGGTGATGTGGTCTTGGTGGACCCACTCGGACAGGATGTATGGGCCGTTGCCCACGTAATTTCCCGCCTCCGTCCAGGCAGTGCCGTATTCCTCGATCACGTCCTGCCGCACGGGCGACGCTGCCACAAGGGCCATTTTCTGGAGAAACGTGGGGTTGGGGGCGGTCAGATTGACGACCAGCGTATCGTCGGATGTAGCCGAGATACCAAGGGCCTCCCGCAGGCGGGCTTTGGCTGCCGGTTCAGCCTCCGCCGCCATCAGATATTCTTCTCCGCCTTGGATGGCGGAGAAGAATGATGAGTATGGTGCGGCGAGATCGGGGGAGAGGGCCCTCTTGAGGGTATATTCAAAATCCCTGGCCGTCAGTGGCTGGCCATCACTCCATATGAGCCCCTGCCTAAGCTTGAAAGTATAGGTTAGGCCATCTAACGTGATCCCCCCGTTCTCAACGGTCGGGACGACGGCGGCCACCAGCGGAGTCAGATTCAAACGTTTATCGAACCCAAGGAGGCCCTCGGAAAGCTGCCTCAGGACGGAAAACTCCAACAAGGAACTGGCTAACTGCGGGTCCAGGGTGCTGGGCTCTCCACCCAAGTTCACCCGCAACAGACTGCCAGAACCTGTCGGAGGTTTGGTGGCCGTCGGAGCGGGGGTGGCCGGAGCTGTGGCGTCCGGAACGACGGAGGCTGGAATGGCTGTGGCGTCTCCGCCACAGGCTAGCACCAATAGCAGGGCCAAGAATCCGGCGAAGGAGCCTAAGTGTTTAAAGGAAACCATTGATCCCACATCCCTGGAATCGCCGACCGGATATGAGGCCCACTCGGTTTCTTCCCTGTCGGTTCGTCCCGCTTACCCGGCCCGCTCTCGTAGTTCCTAAAATCGGGCGTCCCCGATTTCAATATTGGTGGCGGCGATTGTCATCAACGAACACGATGCAATCTCGAAAGTTCAATCCCAGGTGCCGTTTCGTCTAGACTATCGCGAATTCGATCGTTATTTGCAACAAGAAACGGTTGCGGCGTTTGGGCAACCTGTGGCTGTGTACCCGCCCGCCACCCTCAAACGAAGCCTCCGGAAGCCGGCGGAAACTTTGAGATTTGGGCGAATGGAAAAGGGATGAACCGGAGGGGTCCGGAGAAGGGCGCCGGTAAAGACCGGGAGGGTCTACGCGGTTGGCCGACGGTAGCGGTAACCAAATCCCCGTACCGTCTCGATGAGTGCGGGAACTTCATGGTTACGCTCAATCTTTCGGCGGAGGTACCCCACGTAAAGGCGCACCACCTCCAAAGAACCGACGTATTCACTGCCCCAGACCTGGTCCAGTAACTGTTCTTGGCTCAACACCTGGTTCGCACTTCTGGTCAGCGCCGCCAACAGACGAAACTCGGTGGGGCTCAAGCCGATCGGCTCACCGCGGACGAAGACCTCATGCTTTTGGAAATCAATTGCGATTTCAAGGTCGGAATAGCCCGTGGTTTCAGCCTCTTCCGCGGATGAACTTGCCCGCCTGAGAGCCACCTCGATCCGGGCCAGCAATTCCTCGCCCGAGAAAGGCTTGGTGATGTAATCATCGGCCCCGGACCTCAAGCCGCGAAGCTTGTCTCGTTCCTGAGTCGCGGCAGTGAGAATCAGTACGGGAACTTCAGACACTTCTCTGAGACGTTCCAACACCTGCCAGCCATCCATGACTGGCATGGCGATGTCGAGAACAACTAGGTCAGGCCGGTCTCCGTAGAAACGGCGCAGACCGTCTTTACCGTCGAACGCGACAGTCGTTTCGTAGCCGGCCCTTGTTAGGCGGGCGACCACAACGGTTCTTATATCTTCATCATCCTCGATCACGAGGATTTTTTTCGGTTGATCGGAGGCCATCTTCCACCCCAATTCGCAACGAATTATAGCAAAATCAACCTTCTTTAGTCTCGGTCCCAGTAATGTTCACTGCTGAAAATGACCCCAGCCGCACAGATCGTGACCGTACCGGCGTTCCGCTTCAGGGCGCCTTTGTTATACTTGTAGCCATTTCCAGGCGGACCGTGTTCCGATGGCAATGCGCCGCCATTCTTGGCCCTTTAAGGATGATTATGGACGTCGGATTATATATCCGGGATTACATCGACGACCCCACCAGGCCGATGTACGAACAGATAGAGGAGGCGGCCGAGATATTCCGCCAGGCCAGGGGAATGGGGTTCACCGCTATCTATATGCCCCAGCATTTCCTTGGCCACCCCACCATTTGGCCCCAACCCATGGCGATCCTTTCCCGCTTGGCGCCCGACGCCGAAGGGCTGCGCCTGATGACTGGCATCCTTCTCCTGACCTACCACAACCCGGTGGACATCGCCGAGCAGGTGGCGACCCTGGACCAGATCAGCAACGGCCGGTTCACGTTGGGAGTCGGCTTGGGTTACGTGGAGAAAGAGCTGGAGGCCTTCGGGACCAACCGCGCGGAACGGGTGAGCCGGCTGGAGGAATCCATCTCCCTGATGAAACAATTGTGGACGGGGGAAGAGGTCAACCATGAGGGCCGGCACTGGACCGTCCGTGGCGGCCGGTTGGGAATCACGCCCGTCCAGAAACCCCATCCTCCCATCTGGCTGGCGGCGCAGAGCCGGGGAGCGGTGCGCCGGGCGGCGGCCATCGCCGACGCCTGCCTCCTGGGCCCACAGCCAAACTGGGAAGACATCGACAAACTGTCCGCGATGTATTGGGAAGCCATCGCGGAGCAGCCGGGAAAAACGGGGCGCCTGACGGCCAACCGGTCCATCTCAGTGGCGCGGGACCGGGAGACCGCGGTCTCTGAAGCCATCGCCGCGGGCGAGGCCAAAGCGGGTTTGTACACGAAATTCAACATGCAGGAATCCACCACCGTTGACTTCGGTCTGGGAGGCTCGCGGGACCTGGCCAACTGGGCGATCGTTGGAAACCCGCAAGACTGCGCCGAGACCATCGCCCGTTGTCACGAGGAGAACGGCTTGGACCACATCGGGTTGGGCGCCTTGAACCTGCCCAAGGGAAAGTCGGCCCGGTTGGAATACCTCCAGTTGATCTCCGAGGAACT
>JADFNR010000043.1 GCA_022563275.1 Chloroflexota bacterium
CCCTGGCCGAGCGTCCTGCCTGTCCGTGGGTGATCAACGCCACCTCGCAGTAACCGGCGCGGATGGCGGCCATGGCATGGGCAACGTGAATCACGAAAGACGACCCACCGACCGTGGTGCTGTCGGTGAATGTGTGGTTGATTCCCATGTACTCCGCCGTCACCATAGTCGAGCCCCCGGCGGTCAGGAGTCCATCAACATCGCTCTTGGCGAGTCCGGCGTCTTCCAGCGCGTTGTGGGCTGCCTCCGCGTGGTGTTGCAAAGAAGACTTGCCGGGGACGGTACCCATGACATCTGATTCCGCCACTCCGACGATGGCGATATCCCGCTGTCCTGTGGTCATTCAATTTTCCTCTGTAGCTTTGTGTGGTGGGCTGCTGTTTTTAGCCACGAAAACAGCCCGCCTGATAGTACAACACCCATGGGTACATCACAACACCAGTTAACGGCCCAAAGCCCGGAGTGCCGCACCCGATTATTTGGCCGACTTAATACCGTGCCTCTATGCTGGGGAATTGATAGTCTTTATCATGATAGAATTGCTATCGACGCTCAGACGGCTTCCGCTGGACAGCCGCCTGGCGTTTTGAGGTGGATATGCCCAGTAATTTTTGGATGATGATAAATAACGAGGAGAACTTCCGCATAACCCAAGCGCGGGGGTTCACTCTCTTGGGTCTGAAGGCCCAACACCGCCGCAAGGTGCAACGGATAACTGAAGGCGACCGCATTCTGCTCTATATCTCTCACCTGCGCCGCTTCGCCGCCACCGCCACCGCCATGTCTTCTTTCTATGAAGGCGAGGAGGCGATCTGGGTCAACGAGGGCAGCACGGGGTTTCCGTATCACATCAAGCTGAAACCCGGCGTGATCCTGAAGGACGAACAGTTCATCGACGCCAACCTACTAGCCCCGCGTTTGGAATACATCAAGCGGTGGAACCCCGAGGACTGGTACATGGCCTTCCAAGGCAACCTGCATCTACTGCCGAAGAACGACTTTACACTGATAGAAGAAGAGATGAAGAAGCTGCACTTCGGCAAGAGTTACGTTCCAGCCGACTTCACTCCGCCCGTGAACAGTCAGCGACGCCGTCGTTCCGGTGGCCGCAGGAACCGGCAGAACCAAGACGGGCAGAACCAAGACGGGCAGCCGCAGGAAGGGCAGGACCAGAGCGGGCAGAATCAGACTGGCCAGCCCCAGTTCCGTCCTCCTCAATCAGGGCAGGCGCAGCCGCAGCCGAGCCAGGGAACTTAGATAGCCTGGCTTACGCCTTGCTCGCCGGCAGTCTTTGGTGGGTTTCCGCGAGCGCCGTCCCAATCTCTTCTAAGACGTAGGAGTCTTCCTCAGACGTGTTTGCTTGGTCCAAGGCCATGATGGCATCTGGCGTAGCTATCTGACCCAGGGCCCAGGCGGCGTGTCCGCGCACCAACGGCTCGGCAGTCTTTAGCGTCGCAACCAGCCTCGGGACCCCTGCTTCGTCCCGGTTGTTGCCCAACGCCACACAGGCGTTCTTCTGCATTCCAACCCGCTTGGCCCGCATGATCGAAGTCCCCTGGAACCGGTCCCGGAATTCCTCTTCGGTAAGCTCCAGCAGTTCCACCAGATCGAGTTGGCCTGAGGGGTCGATTGCTACTGCCTTCTGGATGGGTAGGAGCGGCGATTCGGCCTTGCGGTTCACCGGGCACACGTCCTGGCAGATGTCGCATCCGAAGACCAGATCGCCGATGAGCGGCCTCATCTCCAAGGGGATGACGCCCCGGTTCTCGATGGTCTGGTAGGAGATGCAACGGGCGTTGTCCACCACGTAAGGCGCTATTATCGCGCCGGTTGGGCAGTCGTCGATGCAGCGGACGCAAGACCCGCAGGTCTTTTTCAACGGCGGGTCGGGTTCCAACTCCAGGTCGGTAATCACCTGGCCCAGCAATACCCAGGAGCCGTGGGAAGGGGTGAGGATGTTGGTGCTCTTGCCGAACCAGCCCAGCCCCGAACGGGCGGCGGCGGCGCGGTCCAACATGGGGCCGTCGTCCACGTACCACTTGGCGGCGACCGGCGATTCCAGCTTCTCTTCCAGACCTCGTACGAAAGCCTTCATCCGCCGTTTCATGGCGCGGTGATAATCCTTGACGCGGGCGTAGCGGGCGACCTTTCCGGCGCCGGTATCGGCTGTTTCTTCGTCTTCCGGGTCCAAGTAGCTCAGGCCCAGGCAGATTATGGACCGGGCGCCGGGGAGCAGTTCCTGCGGGTCGGTCCCACGACGGACCCGGGATTCGGTGAACCAGGGCAGGCCGTCCATCTGGCCGGCTTCGATCCTGCTGAGGGCGGCGTCCCGGTCTTTAGTGAATACCTCGGCGCTGGTGATGCGCACCAGGTCGAAGCCGCACTCTATGGCGTAGCTGCTGATGTGGGTTTTTAGGTCTTGCATGGGTTGTGGTGAAGTCTACCACCGTAGGCTCGTTGGGGATCGTTGTCACCGTTGGCTCCGCGAAGGTCTTGTTTCTCCGCACCCGGTTGGTTCAGAGAAACCGGATTCCTCGCCGGCTGCGGCCTCCTGGGAATGACAGTTTTCAGTGGATGGCACTTCTCGCATCTGTCATCCTGAGTGAAGCGAAGGATCTACCAGAGTACGGCTGGCCAGCCCATGTCCTGGCGCAGTTATCGGCTACGACCTAGCCATTTGGCAGATTCTTCGCCGCTGCGGCTGGCTCAGAATGACAGCGGGGTGAGGCGGAGCTGGCAATGACAACATTGGATTTAGGACGACCCAACGAAAAGCGGTTGTACCGCCCGCCGGCCCGCTTAGATATTCTCTGACTGGAAGCGGCCTTGGTAGCCTTGGCTGGCGGCGGTCTCCATGCGGAAGAAGACTAGCTGCATCAGCCGGGCGTCGCGCTGCACGCGGTAGCCGTCGGGGTGGTAGACCACCAGCAGGGCCTGGGAGCGTCCGCTATATCCAGCGTCCCAGACGGCGGTGTGGACCCCGGCGCCGCTTCTGAGCAGGCTGGAGCGGGGCCTTCCTAGCGCCATGACGTCCAAGGGCAGGTTGACCACCTCGTTGAAGGTCACTAGAAAGGGACCGGGACTCAAACGCAGCCAGCCGTCGTCTCCAAACTCCATCAGCTCAGTATCCGACAGCACCCGGCTGGCGTCTTCTGCGCCGATGGCCCCCGGCGAGGTCAGGCGGGCAACCTCGCGAACGGTCATGTCGAACCCATTGGGCTGAAGCTGTGCCTCAAGCGACAGGTAGTGCTCCAACAATGGTGGAGTACCTTCGATCAGATGGCCGATGGAATCGCGGTCCAGAGGGGTGCCCGGCATGGTCACTTCCAAAGATTGGGCTGGGCTAAAGTTTAGGCCCGGCCGGCCACATTTTCGATGGGTGGCTGGTCCGGGCCGGTATGCGCCTGGTCTGAGTCCTGTTTGGGACTAGTCGTGCATGAAGTCCTGGATGTCTTGAGGAAGGGGTATGAACTCGGGAATCTCGGTGATGGCCGCCTGAGTGGTTATCATCATGCCGGCGATGCTTCCCGCGTTCTCGAGGGCCGACCTCGTGACCTTAACCGGGTCGATGATCCCAGCTTCGATCAGGTTGGTGTACTCGCCTTTGTCAGCGTCGAAGCCATAGTCGCCTTCACCTTTGCGCACGGCTTCCAGGACCACCTGGCCCTCGTGGCCGGCGTTCTCACAGATGAGGACCAGCGGCGCGCTTAGAGCGTCACGGACCAATCTTATGCCCAAAGCTTGGTCGCCATCTACGGTCTTTTCCAGGTCGTCCAAAACGTGTCCGGCCCGCACCAATGCCACGCCGCCGCCGGGCACTATGCCCTCTTCGATCGCGGCCCTGGTGGACGAAAGCGCGTCTTCCGCCCTGGACTTGCGCTCGTTGATCTCGGGCTCGGTGGCGCCGCCGATCTTGAGCACCGCCACGCCGCCCACCAGGGCGGCCATGCGCTCTTGCAGCTTTTCGCGGTCGTAGTCGGATTTGGTCTCTTCTATCTGGACCCGCAGTTGTTCCAGCCTTTCCTTGATGGCCTTGGCGTCGCCCTTGCCCTCGACGATGGTGGACTCGTCTTTGGTGGCGATCAACCGCCGGGCCGTTCCCAGCAGGGCGATCTCAGCGTCCTCGACCTTCAATCCACGGTCGGCGCTGATCACGGTGCCTCCGGTGACGATGGCGATATCTTCCAGCAATGCCTTGCGGCGCTCTCCGAAGCCGGGGGCCTTGATGGCCACGCAATCGATGGTGCCGCGCAGCTTGTTGACCACCAGGGTGGAGAGGGCTTCGCCGTCAACGTCTTCGGCGATGATCACCAGGGAGCGTTTCTGGGCCTGGAGCAACTTCTCCATGATGCCCACGACATCGTTGGGGGAGCTGACCTTCTGGTCCGTGATCAGGAACATGGGGTCGTCTATGGCCACTTCCATGCGCTGGGTGTCGCTGACGAAATGGGGGGAGAGGTAGCCGCGGTCAACGCGCACTCCTTCCACGAACTCCAATTCATCCAAGAGGGACTTGGATTCTTCGATGGTCACGACGCCGTCCCGGCCCACCTTTTCCAGGGCATCGGCCATCAGCTCGGCGATGGGCTCTTCGTGGGCGGAGAGGGCGGCGACCCTGGCGATCCGCTCCCGGTCCTCCACCGGGATGGCCATGGTCTTCAACTCGGCCACTACCGCGGCAACCGCCTGGTCTATACCGTCCCGGATGCCAATGCCATTGGCGCCGGACGCCACGTTCATGAAACCGTTTCTGATGATGGCCTGGGCTAAGACCACCGATGTGGTGGTGCCGTCGCCAACCGCGTCGTTGGTCTTGGAGGCGGCCTCCTTGACGAGCTGGGCGCCCATGTTCTCGTAAGGCTCGGGTAGTTCGACCTCTTTGGCCACGGTGACGCCGTCGCTGCAGACCACGGGCAGACCGAACATGCGGCTGAGCAGCACGTTGCGGCCGCTGGGGCCCAGGGTTAGACCCACCACCCGCTTAAGTTCATCCACGCCGCGCATCAAGCTGGCGCGGGCATCCTCATCAAATGTCAGTTGCTTGTCCGCCATTGCCATCTCCTCGTTCTTCTAACTGGCGTCGCCGCGTTGTGCCGGCGGCGCAGATTATTTCCCATTAATGATTGTGGAATCGAGATTCCCCCGATTGAAAATCATGCGTCAGACGGGAGCGATTGTCAACCGGGCGCGGCGACTGCTAAAAGGTCACTGGTACGCCCAGGCACGGAAACGTGCTTTTAGGATTGGACCAATGGTTTAACCCCGTCCAAACCGTCCACTTGGCCTGCCAATTTGGCGATGGTTATGCCGAGGATGGGGTGTACCGAGTCTGGAGTCAGCTCGGCCAAGGGCACCAGCGCGAAGGCCCTGAGGTGCAGGCTGGCATGGGGGATGCGCAGGTCCGGCTCGTCCACCACCCGGTCTCCAAAAAGCAGGATGTCGATATCGATCAGCCGAGGGCCGAACCGGGGACCCGCCTCCCTCCCCAACTGATGCTCCAGGTCTTTGATGCGGTCCAGTAGTTGACGCGGAGACAGGGTGGTTGAGATCTCGGCGGCCGTATTAAGGAAGTCGGGTTGGTTGGTCAGCCCCCACGGGGCGGTCTCGTAGATGCCGGATGTCCGAAGCACCGACAACTCCGGCCCGGCGTTAAGGGCTTCTATTGCTTGGGCCAGGTTCTGCTCCCGGTCGCCCAGGTTCGTGCCAAGGCCCAGGTAGGCGGTTTTCTCGTTCAAGAGGCGTTCCAGCCCTCGGGCCTCCAACCGCGCACCACGGCGTCGGCGACCCGGCAGACCCGGACCATCTCCTTAACGTCGTGCACCCGCACCAGGTCCGCGCCGCCGGCGATGGCCAGAGAAACCGTGGCCGCGGTGCCCTCAACCCGCTGGCCGGGGGGCAGGTCCAGCAGCAGTCCCAGGGTGGACTTGCGTGAGGCGCCGACCAGGATGGGACAGCCGATGCTTTTCAATATGTCTATCCGTGCCAGTATTTCCAAGTTGTGGTCCGGGGTTTTTCCGAACCCGATGCCGGGGTCGATGATGATGTTTACCTGAGGCACCCCAGCCTCGAGGGCCGTCCCGACGCTACTCTCCAGGCTGGATACCACGTCCGGCAGCAGATCACGGTACTCGGTGCCCCGTTGGTTGTGCATCAGGACCAATCCGGCCCCGGTGTCGGCCGCCACTTTGGCCAACATGGGGTCCGCTTTCAGGCCCCAGATATCGTTTATGATCACCGCCCCGGCGTCAACGGCCCGGCGGGCCACCGCCGCATTGTAGGTGTCCACGCTGATGGGCAGCTTCACCCGTTTGGCCACGGCCTCAAGGGCGGGCATCAGTCTTCGCAGTTCTTCGTCCTCGGAGACCTGTTGATGCCCCGGACGGGTGGACACCGCTCCGATGTCCAGGATGTCCGCGCCCTCGTCCTGAAACCGCAGGGCCAGGTCCACGGCCGCCGCGACGTCGCTGCCCAGCCCGTCCCCTGAGAACGAGTCTGGGGTCACGTTGATGATGCCCATCACGTAGGTGCGGGTCCCCCAGGTCAGGGTTTCCCCATTGGCCACGGTCAGTCCGTCGAGGGGTGTCTGGACTTGGGGCATGGTCTGGAAACTCCGGTGTTGATGACAGAGGATAATCTCTTCGAAGCAGCCTCATTTTATCACTCTGGGCCATGGTCAGACTCCTTGCTCCTCGTTCCGCGGGTCTGCTACGATTAACCCGGCTTAAGCGTGCCTAGGATGCGGCGGATCAAGCGGGCGGAAGAGGCCCGATTCGCAACCCGGCGGGAGGGGCTGTGACCGCGGAGAAACGGCGGATCGACGAGAAGATTGAAGTCTTGGACGCCATGCGGCAAGAGTCCCAGAAGGGCGGCGGCCAGGACCGGATAGACCAGCAGCACAGCAGGGGCAAGCTGACCGCCCGGGAGCGGCTGGCCCTGCTCATGGACGAGGGCACCTTCGAGGAACTGGACCCCTTCGTCACCCACCGGGCCACTGACTTCGGCCTGGCCGACCGGAAGGTCCTGGGCGACGCGGTGGTCACCGGCTACGGCCAGGTGGAGGGCCGGCAGATTTTCGCCTTTGCCCAGGACTTCACCGTCATGGGGGGTTCGCTGTCAGAGGCCGTCAGCCAGAAGATCTGCAAGATGCTGGACCTGGCGGTGAAGTCCGGTTGCCCCGTGGTCGGGCTGAACGACTCGGGCGGCGCCCGCATCCAGGAAGGCGTCGATAGCCTGGCCGCCTACGGCGACATCTTTCTGCGTAACACCATGTACTCGGGCGTCATCCCCCAGATATCGGTGATCGTTGGGCCGGCGGCCGGCGGCGCGGTCTACTCCCCGGCCATCACCGATTTCGTGTTCATGGTCAAGGGCACCGGCCAGATGTACATCACCGGCCCCGAGGTGATCAAGGCGGTCACCGGTGAAGAGGTGACCCACGAGGAACTGGGCGGCGCGGCGACCCATGCCACCCGCAGCGGCGTAGCCCACTTTATCTACGAGACTGAAGAGGAATGCATCAACGAGGTGCGCCACCTTCTGAGTTTTCTGCCCAGCAACAACCTGGAGGACTGCCCCCTGGAACCCACCGACGACCCGGCGGACCGCCGGGAGCCCGACCTGCGCTACCTGGTGCCCGACGACGCCAACCGGGCCTACGACATGCGGGAGATCATCTACAAGATCGTCGACGATGAAGAGTTCTTGGAGGTCCACCAGAACTTCGCCCCCAACGTGGTGGTGGGGTTTGCCCGGATGAACGGACGCTCGGTGGGTCTGGTGGGCAACCAACCGGAGTATCTGGCCGGAGTCCTGGACATCGACGCCTCGACCAAGGCGGCCCGCTTCATCCGGTTCTGCGATTGTTTCAACATCCCCATCGTGACTTTGGTGGATGTCCCCGGATTCATGCCCGGCGTCGACCAGGAATACGGCGGGATCATCCGCCACGGCGCCAAGTTGATCTTCGCCTATGCCGAGGCCACCGTGCCCAAGATCGCGGTTATCACGCGCAAGGCCTACGGCGGGGCTTATATCGTGATGAGCAGCAAGCACCTGCGCTCGGACATCAACCTGGCCTGGCCCTCAGCGGAGATCGCCGTGATGGGGGCTGAGGGAGCGGTTAACATAATCTACCGGGAAGAGATCGCCAAGGCCAAGGACCCTGACAAGAAGCGTCAGGAACTCATCAAGGATTATCAGGAAAAGTTCACCACACCCTACATCGCCGCCAGCCGTGGGTACCTGGACGACGTGATCGACCCGGCCGACACCCGGGTGCGGATCATCAAGGCGCTGGAGATGCTTCAAAACAAGCGCGACAGCCTCCCCGCCAAGAAACACGGCAATATCCCGCTTTAACCGCCCTCCGTCTCCAACGGTAAGTCCCTTCCCCCGCGCCGGTTTATACAGGCGGGGGAAGGTTAGGATGGGGGCAGCCGGTCCGCAATGATTCGGCTCGATCGACGAGGGCTGACTTCCGCTCCAGCCTGCCGGCAGAACTTTGTATTAGAATAGGCGGGCCACTGACCGCCCACCCTCAAGACCGGCGCCCCAACCCATTCCTGTTTTTCGGTCACCCGGTCCGGTTTCGGACCCAGGCAGCCCTGAGGTGAACGCCCATGAGCTCATCCGAGTCACTGTTCGAGCATGGCAGGAAGGTCCAGGCGGAGCGCGACGCCCCCCTGGCGGACCGGATGCGGCCCCGGACCTTCGATGAGTTCGTGGGACAGGAACTGATAGTCGATCCGGACCGCGTGCTGCTGAAATCCATCGCCGCCGGGCGTTTGCCATCCATCATCCTGTGGGGCCCACCGGGAACGGGGAAGACCACCCTGGCGCGGCTGGTGGCATCGTCCACGCAGTCCGACTTTCAACCGATCAGCGCCGTCACTTCAGGGGTTGCCGACCTGCGGCGCATCGTGGCCGAAGCCAAGGACCGCAAGGGGATGCACCAGCAGTCCACCATCTTGTTCGTGGACGAGCTTCACCGGTTCAACAAGGCCCAACAGGACGTCATCTTGCCGCACGTGGAGGACGGCACCGTCACCTTCATCGGCGCAACCACCGAGAACCCGTCTTTTGAGGTCATCGCGCCACTGCTGTCACGCTGCCGGGTGTTCGCATTGCAGAGTCTGGACCCCGGCCAGATCGCGTCCATCGTGGAACGTGCCTTGGCCGACCAGGTGAGGGGTCTGGGGCCATTGAATGCAACCCTGGCCGGCGATGCTCTGGACCATCTGGTGAACATCGCCAACGGCGACGCGCGGATCGCGCTGAATGCTCTGGAGACGGCGGCTTACGCCTTTACTCCCAACGCCGACGGACAGCGGTTGATCGACCTGGAGACCATCTCCGATGCCCTCCAAAGGCGCACTCCGATGTACGACAAAGCGGGAGAGAGCCACTACGATACGATCTCGGCCTTCATCAAATCGGTCCGGGGTTCGTCGCCGGACGGGGCGCTGTATTGGCTGGCCCGGATGATCGAATCAGGGGAGGACCCGCTATTCATCGCCCGCCGCCTGGTGATCCTGGCCTCCGAGGACATCGGCCTGGCCGAACCCCAAGCGTTGCCGGTGGCCATGGCGGCCCAGCAGGCGGTGCATTTCTTGGGCATGCCCGAGGGGCGCATACCCCTGGCGGAGGCGACGGTCTACCTGGCCACCGCGCCCAAGAGCAACTCGGCCTACGCGGCGTTGAACCAGGCCATGCGGGACGTGCGGGAGCAGGTCAACGAGCCGGTGCCCCTGCACCTTCGCAACGCCGTCACCGGGATGATGAAGGACATGGGGTACGGCAAGGACTACAAGTATTCACACGACTTCAAGGGCCATTTCGCGGAGCAAGATTATCTGCCGCCGTCATTGAAAGGGCGGCGCTACTATCAGCCCAGCGACGAAGGGGCGGAGCGGGAGATCGGCCGGCGGCTCAGGCGATGGTGGGGCGGCAAGACAGGTGAAGGCGCCACCCAAGACCCAAGTGGCCCGGCCTCAGGAGACCAGGACCCAGACGGTTCGAAAGACTAAGTCGACGTATATATCTGGACTTCCCGCTCCAGGTGGTACGCCTCTGGGGTCTTGTCGGTGTCCACCACGGCTTTGAGACGCCACGATACTTTTGTGTGCCCGTTCTGCACCGTCGGCAGGATCCGCTCTGGCACGGGGATGCTGAAGGCCCAGACGTAGGGCCGCTCCACGGTCAGTTGGACATCGCTTTCCAGAGAGACCCGTTCCCGGACCGACTCGTCTTGGCGGTCTCCCGCCGTTTCAGAGCTGTGCAATTCCACGCGGATGTTCTTGGCCTGGTCCGTGATATTCATCCGCGCCCGAAGCTCGCCCTCAAGAAACCCGCCGGCGCCGACCACGTCATTGACCAAGACCATGGCCAGGATGCAGCCGCTGAAGACCGCCTCTTCGGTGAGGTCCGCCGCGCTGCGCCCGGGATTGACCACCGGGGGCGTCAGCACCGTTATCTCACGGGATTTGGTAACCGTCTTGCCCGACTCCAGTTCCAAACGGCCCGTGACTTCCCATGACACCTGGGCGATGGAACCGTGGACGGTGGGCGGGGCCTCGTTGGGTATCTGGAACCTTGCGTACCGGACGACGGGCTCGGTACTGGTCATCTCCGTGTCGGCGATAAACGATTGAACCAGCGGTTGTGACAGAGGAGAGTGGGTTTCAAGCCTTCCTTGTCCGGTGTCGGACCGCGATTCTTTCTGCCACCACTGCTCGGTGCAGGCCAATTCCACCAGGCCGGTCTTGATCTTGAGTCCCTTTTTCGGCCGTATCGTCACCTGTACATCTATTGTGCCGCCGGGTCGAATAGACCCGCCGGTTGCTTCGATTTCGATCTCCGCCTCGGGGCGGCGAAACCAAGAAAGAATGCGTTCTAGAACCTGTGCACCTCCACGTGTGTCGTCAATGCCTCGGCCGCATCGTCCAATTTGGGGTCCGGTCCGGGCCGTGCATCTCAGAGCATGTTAATGGCGAATGGCGTCGTAGGCAACCGCCTGATCGTCCGGTCCAAGGGGTTTCCTGTCTTCCGGTTCAAGCGGTCTCCCGTTTCTTCGAAAGATTTACCACCGTTGCGCCGGTCACGCCGGCCAGATCATCGGGCGCAATCATTATCTCCTGGCCCCATTGGCCGGCGCCCACGCCCAATATGTCTTCATCCATCAAACAGGCGTCGATGAATGTGCGGAATCCGGGCGGCTGCCAATGGAAGGGCGGGATCGAGCCTATGGCGTAACCCGTAACCTCGATCACTTTGTCGGGCGCGGCGAGTCTGATGTCCCTGGAGCCGATGGCCCGCTTCAGGTTGCCGGAGACTGCGTTCTTGTCGCCCCCCAGCATAACCAATACCTGCTCGCCCGTCCCGGATTCAAACACCAAAGTCTTGACCATCTGGGACTCATTGTAGCCCAGCGCCTGGGCAACGTTGGCCGCCCCCTTTTCGGTCTCCGGGGGGAAACTCAACTTTTTATAGGGAATATGCCGTCCGTCCAGGAAGATGTGGGCTGGCAGGTCCATGCAAGCGGCCCTTCTAACCGAGGCTGTTAATCAAAAACATGATCTCTAAGAAACGCGTAGACCACGTGGCCCACGGAGATTGCCAGGGCGGCGCTGGCCACGTAGAGGGTCCGCAATTGCAGTTTGCGCGACCGTTCACGGTCGGATCGTTCGCGTTCAGGCCGCTCATCGGGAGGCAAGTCGGCCAACTACATCGCTCCCAGGGCGCGAATGACATCTTCCGGGCTGACGACGTCCGGCTGGCGGGGAAAGATGCGCTCAGTCAGGAATTCGTGGACCTCGGCGTAGAAGTCGGCGGTCAGCACGGCCGTATGGCCGCGTTCCAGGGTGATGTCAGGCATGGCCAGCCCTTATGTGCGAATTATCCAGACTAACTTTTAAGGTCCCGGACGACTTTGGAGGTTCGGGACAGCGCTTCCTCCACGTCGCCGCCGGATATGTGACGGTGGGTCACCATGCGCACGGACCGCTCGCCGGGGTAGGAGACCAGCACTTCGGCTCCGGCCATGGCCTTGATGAAGTCCGGGGGTTTGGCCACTTTCTCGTCGATGTCGAAGATGACGATGTTGGTCTGGATGCTATCGGCGTCAACGGTGAGGCCGTCGATGTTGGCCAGCCCTTGGGCCAGGCGGCGGGCATTCTGATGGTCTTCGGCCAGCCGGTCCACCATGCAGTCCAAGGCCACCAGCCCGGCGGCGGCCAGGATACCGGCCTGGCGCATGCCGCCACCCACCATCTTGCGCCATCTATGGGCCTCTTTGATGAAATCTTTGGAGCCCACCAGCACCGAACCCACCGGGCAGCTCAGGGCCTTGGACAAGCAGAAGCTGACATCGTCCACGTCGCGGGTCAGTTCCTCGGCCGGGACCTCCAGGGCCACGGCGGCGTTGAAGATGCGCGCGCCGTCCAGGTGCACCGGCACGCCGGCCTGATGGGCCACGTCGCAGACGGCCTTGGTGTCGGCGGGGGTCATCACCATGCCGCTGCACCGGTTGTGGGTGTTCTCCAGACAGAGCATGGTGGTGGTGGGGAAATGGGGGTTGCCCTTGGGCCGGATGGCGCGGGCCACGTCGTCTGGGTTGATGCCGCCCTGGGCGTCGTTGGGCACCAGGCGGGTTTGGGCTCCGGCCAGGGCGGCCTGCCCCCCGCTTTCGTTCCAGAACATGTGGGCCTGGTCGCCCATGATGATCTCGTCTCCCCGGCGGCAGTAGGCCAGGGTGGCGATGAGGTTGCTCATGGTGCCGCTGGCGGTCAGCAGGCCGGCTTCCTTGCCCAGCATGGCGGCGGCCCGCTCTTGCAACTCATTAACGGACGGGTCCTCGCCGAAAACGTCGTCGCCGACCTCGGCCTCGGCCATGGCCCGGCGCATCTCGCCGGTGGGTTTGGTGACTGTGTCGCTGCGCAGATCGATCAATGCCATCTGACGGCTCCTCCAAAAAACTACCCGGAAAAACTATCCGGTATTCTAGCAGGGTTGCGCCTGCAAAACGAACGAACAAGAATGCAATGGAAGGCACGCAACATAGCCCCAATTGTTGCCAAAGGGTGGGCGTTTACCTAAGATGGAGTTGCCGGACCCAGCAGGACCTCAGGAGCAACTACCTTGCGTCAAAGCGCCGTTTCCTTCGAGACCGAGGGGCTTACTTTCGAAGGTGTGATCGCCCAGCCCGATGACCGTTCCGGCCCCTGGCCGGGCGTGGTCATCTGCCATCCCCATCCGCTCCACGGCGGCAACATGGACAACAATGTGGTCTTGGCCCTGGCTTTGGGGCTGGTCGAAGAGGGTTTCGTCACACTGCGGTTCAACTTCCGGGGCGTGGGCGGCAGCGAGGGCGAACACACGAAGGGAGAGAAAGAGTCTCAGGAAGTACTGGCCGCGCTGGAACTGGTCAAGGCTTGGCCCGACACCAACGCCAAGACCGGTCTGATCGGTTACTCCTTCGGCACGTCGGTTATCCTGGGCCACGGCGAACTGTATGCCGAGACCGACGCGATCGCCCTGGTGTCCCCGCCCTTCCGGGCGGTCGAGGGGACGCCCCTAAAGGAATCCAAAGTCCCGGCTTTGATCGTTACAGGAGACAGAGACCGGCTGGTGGACTCGACCCAACTGGACGCGGAGTTGGCAAGTTTCAACGACGCACTTGAGTTTAAGCTATTCGACGGCGTGGACCATTTCTGGTACGGCCAGGAAGCCCGGTTGGTGCCGGAAGTAAGCCGGTTCCTGACCGAAAAATTGAAATAGTCCGGCCATTTATACGGTCCCTAAGCGGACCCGGAGACCCAAACGTGAGCGCCGATACCCCCCGCATCCCGATCTACAAGGACTTTGTCCTGATCCAACTGGCGGCCCTGATCTTTGTCATCGACCAGTTCAGCAAATTCCTGGTGCGGGACCAGCTGTTGCGCTACGAGTCGTTCCCCGCCACCGGTTTCTTCCGAATCACCCACGTCTTCAACACCGGCAGCGCCTTTGGCATCTTTCGAGACCAGAACACCCCATTGATCCTGGTCTCCTTCCTGGGCATAGCCATCCTGATCCTGATCTACCGCAGCCAGCGGGCGCCCAGCGGCCTCTTGCGCTTGAGCTTGGGTCTGCAGATCGGCGGGGCCTTGGGCAATCTTGTGGACCGGTTGCGGTTGGGCCACGTAACCGACTTCGTTGATGTGGGCGCTTGGCCGGTGTTCAACGTGGCCGACGCATCCATAATCACCGGCCTGGTCATCCTGGCCTGGATCTTCCTGGTCGCCGATTCCGACGATAGCAAGGACACCAGCCCCCAGGGCGGATACGGCTGGTGCCCCGTCTGCGATGGCGAGATGCTTACGGTGACGGGAGGCTGGCGCTGCTCCATCTGCGGCGTGCGGGAACGCATCGTTGGAGAACGCCTGGTGGGAGACCGTCTGGTTGAAGAACTGACTGGAGACCAGAAGCTTTGACGCAGGGGACAGCGCTTCACGAATTCCGGGTGGCGGCAGACGAGACCCGCTTGGACCAGTACCTGGCCGGCATGGACACCGGAATGACCCGCAGCCGGCTGCGGCGGCTGATCGTAGAGGGACAGGTGTTGGTCAACGGAGGACCGGCCAAGCCGTCCCACAAAGTGAGGACCGGCGATCTGGTCTCCCTGTCCGTCCCCCCGCCCAGACCATCCGGCTTGGTGGCCCAAGACATCCCCGTCACCGTGGTCTACCAAGATGAAAACTTGGTGGTCATCGACAAACCGGCCGGCCTGGCCGTGCACCCCGGACCGGGCCACCCCGACAAGACGCTGGTCAACGCCCTGCTGGCCATGTGCCCCGACATCCAGGGCATCGGCGGGGAGATACGGCCGGGCATAGTCCACCGCTTGGACAAGGACACCTCCGGGCTGATGATGGTGGCCAAGACTCACCAGGCCCACAACGACCTATCCGCCCAGATCAAGGCCCGCGTGGTCACTAAAGGGTATCTGGCCCTGGTCGAAGGGGCTCCCTCGCCTTCCAATGGAAAGATCGACGCCCCGGTGGGACGCCACCCCCGCCGCCGCACCCGCATGGCCGTGGTGGTGGGCGGCAAAGAAGCCCGCACCAGTTATAAGACGCGAGAGAAGTTCCAGGGTCACAGTTTACTGGAGCTTTACCTGGAGACGGGCCGCACCCATCAGATCAGGGTGCACATGGCCCACATCGGCCACCCACTGGTGGGTGACACCACCTACGGACATGCCAGCCCTCTGGTGGACCGCCATTTTCTCCACGCCTTCCATCTGGCGTTCAAGCACCCGGTAAGCGGAGAGTCTCTGGAGTTCCAGACCGGCCTGCCATCCGACCTGACCCCGGCGTTGGACGCGCTCCGGCAAGGCTGATCAGACCCCGGATTCACCCATAACGGTCGTGCCTGGCAGGCTAAGATTGGGCGTGGTCCATGCTACAATATTGCCTGCCCCTATTTATTCGGCTGGAGAATCAACTTGCCCGGAGAAGTCCGCGTTCGGTACGCACCCAGCCCCACCGGATTGCCCCATATCGGCAATATCCGGACGGCTCTGTTCAACTGGCTCTTTGCCCGGCATCACGGCGGCAAGTTCATCGTCAGAGTTGAAGACACCGACCAGGCGCGTCTGGTGGACGGTTCTGTCGAGGCCATCCTGGACGGTCTGCGTTGGTTGAACATCGACTGGGATGAAGGCCCCGAAGTGGGCGGCCCATTCGGACCATATTTCCAGTCGGAGCGCCTAGATATCTACCGCGATCTAGCCCAGCGGCTGGTCTCCCAGGGCAACGCCTACCATTGTTACTGCAGCGTCGAAAGGCCGGCCCAAGACGGGCAAGGGCAGCGGGACCGGCGTGTGTCGGCCAGCGCCGATTGCCATTGCCGTGACTTGAGCCAAGAAGAGATCAGCAAACTGAAATCCGGACAGGATTCTGAAGTTATCCGGTTCGCCATGCCCAGGGACGGGGTAACCAAGTTCAACGACCTGATCCGGGGCGAGGTCGAATGGCGCAATGAGACGTTGAACGACTTCATAATCATGAAGTCCGACGGCTTCCCCACCTATCACCTGGCGGTGGTGGCCGACGACCACCTGATGGAGATCAGCCACGTGATGCGGGCCGAGGAATGGCTGCCCAGCACCCCGAGGCACCTGCAGCTTTTCGAGGCCCTGGGATTCGAGCCGCCCCAGTTCGCCCACCTGCCGATGATCATGGGCCCGGACCGGGCCAAGCTATCCAAACGTCATGGCGCCACCGCCATCGGAGAGTATAAGGACGACGGTTACCTTCCCGAGGCGCTGCTGAACTTCATGGTCCTGCTGGGATGGTCGCTGGACGATAAGACAGAGATAATGTCCACCCAGACCATCATCGACAATTTCACCTTGGACCGGGTCACCAAGTCGGCGGCCATCTTCGACCAGGAGAAATTGCTGTGGGTGAACGGGATGTACATCCGCGAGCTTAAGCCGGAGCAATTGGCGGGCCGGATGATGCCATTCTTGGAGCGGGACCTGCCCAAGGAGGCGCTGCCGGTGGACTCGGATTATCTCTCCCGCATCGCACCGCTCCTCCAGGAGAGGATCAAGCGGTTGGACGATTCGGCTGACATCACGTCTTACTTTTTCCAAGCCAATGAAGAGTTCGACACTGAAACTCTGGTGCAGAAGGGCATGGACCGGGATACAACACTGTCGGCTCTCAAAGCCGCCCTGGCTGACTTGAGCGGCATGGATGATTTCGAACACGGGAAGTTGGAAGAGTTGCTGACGGTTACCGGGGAGAAACTGTCGTTGTCCCGCCGCCAGTTCTTCGGGGTGCTGCGCGTTGCCGCCACCGGCCGGGCCGTGTCACCGCCATTGTTCGAGACGTTGGAAGTCTTGGGCAAGGACCGCACCGTGAGCCGGGTTAAGAATGCCATCCAACGGTTTAGCGCTGCTGGCTGAATGGACGGGCACTTTTAATCAGATGCTTCAGCGCCGCTGGTTGATCAGGCCGATAGGCCATAAACACAGGATGAAACAAGAATGACACAGGCTGAAACCTCGGTCGACTTCGTACGCAGCATTGTCGCCGACGACAACAGGTCGGGCAGATTTGGCGGCCGGGTGATTACCCGCTTTCCGCCGGAGCCCAACGGCTATCTACACATCGGGCACGCCAAATCGATCTGCCTGAATTTTGGGCTGGCCACGGAATTTGGTGGGGAATGCCACCTGCGGTTCGACGACACCAACCCCTCCCGGGAAGAGGTGGAATACGTCCAGGCCATCCAGGAGGATGTCCGCTGGTTGGGATTCGATTGGGGTCAGAACCTTTTCTATGCCTCGGATTACTTCGGCCAGCTATATGAATACGCCATCCGGCTGATCGACAAGGGCAAGGCGTATGTCTGCGACCTGACTTCCGATGAGGTTAGGGAATACCGGGGAAACTTGACGGAGCCCGGCAGGGAGAGCCCCTACCGCAACCGGTCCACCGAGGAGAACCTGGACCTATTCCGGCGAATGCGGGCGGGCGAATTCGAAGAGGGCGCGAAAACACTCCGGGCCAAGATAGACATGGCTTCGCCCAACCTGAACCTTCGGGACCCCGTGCTCTACCGGATCCTGAAACAGACCCATCACCGCACCGGCGACGAATGGCCGATCTATCCGATGTACGATTTCGCCCACGGCCAGTCCGATTCCATCGAGAGCATCACCCATTCGGTTTGCACCCTGGAATTCGAGGACCATCGTCCCCTCTACGACTGGTTCCTGGATGAGCTGGACATCTACCACTCCCAGCAGATCGAGTTTGCGCGGCTGAACCTGACCCATACCGTGCTCAGCAAACGCCGGTTGGGCGAACTGGTCGATGGCGGATACGTGAACGGTTGGGACGACCCGCGAATGCCCACCATATCGGGACTGCGCCGCCGGGGTTATACCCCTGAGGCCCTCCGGGATTTCTGCGACCGCATCGGCGTGGCCAAGCGGGACAACACGGTGGACATCGCCCTGCTGGAGCACACCCTGAGGGACGATCTGAACAAACGGTCGCCCCGTGTCATGGGCGTGTTGGACCCGTTGAAGGTTGTGATCGAGAACTACCCAGAGGGCCAGACCGAAGAGATCGAGTCGGTGAACAATCCGGAAGACAACACCATGGGGAAGAGAAGCATCCCGTTCTCCCGCACCGTGTATATCGAGAAGGACGACTTCCGGGAGGAGCCTCCGCCCAAGTTCTACCGGCTATCGCCCGGCCGGGAGATACGCCTCAAGGACGCCTACTACATCACCTGTACCGAGGTGGTGAAGGACGAGGCCACGGGGGAGATCATCGAGCTGCGGTGCACCTACGACCCCGAGACCCACGGCGGGACTTCATCCGACGGACGGAAGGTCAGGGGCACTTCCCATTGGGTGTCGGCCGAACATGCGGTGGACGCCGAGGTGCGTATCTACGACCATCTGTTTGTGACCGAGGACCCGGACGACGTGCCAGAAGGCGGAGACTTCAAAGATAACCTCAACCCGGAGTCATTGGTGGTTATGAAGTCGTGCAAGCTGGAACAGGGTCTGGACCAGGCCAAGCCGGGGGAGAGGTTCCAGTTCCTGCGGCAGGGATATTTCTGTGTCGACCCCGACTCCACGCCTGAGGCTCCGGTGTTCAACCGGACGGTGGCCCTCAGGGACACCTGGGCCCGGATGGACCAGGCCCGAAAGAAGGGCTAACCGCCTCGACCTGATGAAATCGCCTATTGCGGCCCGGACCTCATTTGAACTTGCCAAATTAAGGGGAGAGAAGTTGTCCCTTCTCCCTCGCAAGGGGGAAGGTTAGGATGGGGGCGTTAATCGATCTGGTATATCTGCAGACGGTGGCGGAGGCTGTCGGCCACGTAGAGGTGGCCCTTCCCGTCCAGTTTCACCGCCGTGGGGCCCCAGAAAAACCCCTCCACACCAGCGGAGATCTCCCGGTCACGCCGGTACGGCGGGTCTAGCTCCGGAAACAGGTCTGCCTCGTACCGCAACCGCCCTTCCTCGGGGTTGACCGCGAAGTAGTCGGCCGCCCATTTGGAATCCACTGACTCGCCGCGCAGCGACGCCAGCAGGCTCCCGTCGGGGCCCAAGACCTTAACGCGTTCGTTGCCCCAGTCGGCGACGTAGATGTTGCCTTCGCCGTCCACGGCCAGACCGGCCGGCCGGTGGATGGCGTCGCCCTCTGGTAGTCCGCCAAATTCTTCGATCAATGCGCCGTCATTACTGAAGCGCTGGATGCGGTCGTTGCCCCAGTCGGAGATATAAACGTCCCCGGAATGGGTCAGGGCCAGACCCCAGGGCCCCTCGAACTGACCGGATCCGGAACCACGTTGGCCCCAGGCGGAGATGAACTCGCCGTCGCGGGTGAACTTCTGCACCCGGTGGTTGCCGCTGTCGGTCAGCCACAGGTTGTCATCGGCGTCGAAGGCCAGGCTGGAGGGATACTCTAGCTGCCCGTCGGCCGAGCCCTTCTCACCCCACTTGCCCAGGAACTTTCCGTCTTTGTCGAATATAGAGACCCGCTGCAGGCCCTCGTCGGCCACATAGACCCGGTCCTGGCTGTCGATGGCGATGGAACTGGGCCACCAGAATTCTCCGTCCCCGGTGCCGCCGGTGCCGAACTCTCCGAGGAATTCCTCGTCCAAGGTGCACATCGACACCCGTTTAGAGGGCAGCCGGATGGCGGTTTCGGGTCCGGCCCGGTTCAGGACGTAGATAACGCCCTGGGAATTTATGGCCAGGTCCACCGGGTTAAGGAACCCCCGCCCGGCCCCGGCCAGAAAGCCGATGGTGTGGCTATATGTAAAGGTCTTGGTGGTGGTCATTTATGGCTCGCTAAAACCTTGGTCTGCTATTAAAAACTGCTATTCGCATTTGTCATTCTGAGGCCGCCCCGACGCGTCGGGGAAGAATCTCTTTCTGCGGTGAAGCCTTGTTCCATCCAAGCAATGAGACCCCTCGCTTCACTCGGGGTGACAGCAGCGTGGAGCAGTCGCCACAAAATGAGCAACTGCCAGCAGGGCCTATTCCCGCTAGGCCATCTGGTATTCGCGGGTGGCCAGGATCACTTGGAGTAGTTCCACCACCTGCTGTTCCGAGCAGGCCACCGCGTCTTCGGGGGTGAAACTGACCTCGCCCCAATTGGCGGCGAACTCCACCAGCCGCTGGCGGGTGCCCTCCGACACTTGGAGATTGCCGGCCAAGAGAAGACACTGGTCCACCAACTCGTCCGGCTGGTAGCTGTCCTGGCGGTCTTTCAGCCGCTGAATCATGGCCCGGACCCCCGGCTGCTGAGCGTCGCCGATGACCAGCGCGGAGGAGTTAACCCGCTCCACCAGAGTGCCGGTGTCCACCCATTCGGTGCCGGTATGCCAACCCTCCACGGTGGGAGGATTCAGGATCTCCTGGCCCATGAAATTGGCGTCGCTGGCCAGGTTAGTGATGTCCCATTGGGGTGTTTGGTAGCTGCCGGCCAGTCTCGCGGCGCCGACCACCAACTCGGCCGGGCTCTTGATCCGGGCGTACCAAACGTCCTCCGACTTGAAATAATCAGATTGGAACAGGGCCCGCAGCACCGAACGGATGTCGCCGCCGGTCTTGCGGAACTCCTCGGCCAGGAAGCCTATGGCCTCCTCGTTGGGGGTGTCGGATACAAAGAAGTTGTACAGTTTTTTGGCGATGAACCAACTGCTGGCCGGGTGCATGGTGATGATGTCGATGATGTCTTCGCCGTTGAAATTGCCGGTGCGGCCCAGGAACGTCTTCTCGGAATCGTCGTGGTCCTCGGGCTTGTACTCAAATTGCCAATCGATGCGACCCGAGGGCCAGATCGAATCCCTGGACGCCCGGACGCTCATATAGTCCTGGTTGGCGATGGTCCAGCCGGTGAAGGCCCTGGCGCAACTCTTGACGTCCTCTTCGGTGTAGTTGCCGATGCCCATTGAGAAGAGTTCCAGCAACTCCCGTCCGTAGTTCTCGTTGGGCGCGTCTTTGTGGTTGTCCTTGTTGTCCAGCCAGAAGATCATGGCCGGGTCGCGGGACATTTCCATCAAAATATTGTGGAAGGTCCCCAGGCCGTGGCGGCGGAAGGTGTCGGTCTGGTTGAACACACCCTTGGCGTGGTTCAACTTGCCGTAGGCGGTGGCGAAGAGCCCGTGCCAGAACAAGGCGATCTTCTCCTCCAAGGGCCGCTTGGAGTTGATCATCTTGTACATCCAATAGGACTGGGCGCTCTCGAAGTACATCACGCTGTTCTGGTCGGGTTGATACCTCCGGACCAGGTCGTCGTCCCATTCGGGGGCGTCTTCGGGGTGGAGCAGCTCCTCGAGGGTGGCCTCATATCCCTTGGCCTGGTATTCTTCCAGCTCTTGGAGGGTGGCGCCGAATCCGGCCCTCCGCAGCAGGTGGGCCATGAGTCCAAGTCCGTTGTCAGCCATATCGCGGCCTCCCAAAAACGGCCGCGAACCGAATAATCCCAGATTATCCAAGCGGGTGCGACCGGGTATTAGATGCCAAGCACTATCGGATTTGGGCTAGTATAGCATCTCCAAAATTGGCCGAGTTATGGGCCACCTACACCGGGCTTTGTAATCATAAATATGATGATCCAGGCGTAGACTTGACCGATTTATAAAAAAAGTTTAATATTCCACAAAATACTGACATGGAATTCGTGGAATTCCCCTTGACAGGGCGCGGTTTCTTTACATTAATGTGCTAGTGGGTCAACGGGAGAGAGTGGGGCGAGGGTTGTGATGTTGCCCAACGTGCGCTCAAAGCCGATGGCCGAGGTTTTCGGACCATCGGCTTTTCCTGTTTCACTCCCCTGTTTTAAAGCAATACCAAGGAGGTAGGAAGATTGAAAGAACGGCCGGCCAGTGGCCGGCGCCGCGGAAACATATCAAGAACGTGCCCGCCACAAGCGATTTAATCATGGCTGGACCCCGTAGGTTCGGCCCGGTCAGGGTCAAAAGCACTTTTCTCTCTCTTTTTAAAGAGTCTCTGGGGAGACCCCCGGAAAAACCCCGGCATATCCATATAACGACGGCGTCAAGTGGTGACGGTACTGGGTGGGGCGGAACGTTCAATAATAATTGAATGAGGGTTTGGGTGTAACGATGATGTCGACAGCCGTGAAGATCATCAGTGATGGGGTTATCAAGATGGACGGAGGGTCCATGTTCGGCCAGGTGCCTAAGGTTGCCTGGGAGGGCAGCGTGGTCACTGACCGCAAGAACCGGATGACCCTGGGCTTGAATTGCCTGTTGCTGCAAGTCAGCGGACAGAACGTACTGGTGGATACCGGAATAGGCTCCAAAGAGATCGACCAAGACAAAGAGAACCTTGGGTTGGTGCCCAGCCGCCTGTTGAAGGGCTTAAAGGGCGTGGGTCTCACCCCCAAGGATATCAGCGCGGTGATCCTATCCCATCTGCATTTTGACCATTCGGGCGGTTGCACCCGGCTGGACCGGGCCGGCAACCTGGTGCCCACCTTCCCCAAGGCCAAATATTACGTCCAGCGCGACTGTTGGGAAGAGGCTTGCAACCCCAATGAGCGTTGCCACGGCGTGCACCGCTCGGACAATTTCCTGCCCATCGAGGAGCGGGGTCAACTGGAATTGCTGGATGGCGATACTGAGATCATGCCCGGGCTCAATGTGATCGTCACCGACGGCCATGCCAAGGGCCACCAGATGGTCATGTTCAACCATGGCGGCGAGCGGGTGGTGTTCCTGGGGGACCTCGTTCCCACGCCCCATCATCTCAACTTGGTGGCCATCTCCGCCTTTGACAGCTCCCCCGAGAAAACCCTGGAGCAGAAGCGGGACCTGTTGAGTCAGGCCGAGCGTCAGGGCTGGCTCTTGGTCTTTTCCCACGGGCACGATGTCAAAGCAGGGTATCTGGAGCGCCGCGGCGAGATGGGCTTTCTCAGGCCCGTTGACCTTTAAGTCGAGTCGATATCCGACTCTCAAAACCGGTCTGCTTAATTTGTCATTCAGGCGTGCGCTCCTGGCGGGGCCTGCCTCAAAACTGTCATTCTGAGGCGTGAGCCGAAGAATCTCGTTGCTAAAATACGAACACTGACCGAGAACAAAGAGACCCTTCTCCCGACTCCGGTCGGGATCAGGGTGACAGCAGTACTGCATGGATGACCGAAGATTAAGCAGTGCTCTCTCGACGGCCGGTCTAATCGAAAAATCAGCTATTCCACTTCGGCCGCGACCCAATCTTCAGCCAGGCTGACCAACCTCGCGCCGGTTATGACGTTGCCCAGGTCCCGGCTGTTCTGGGTCCGGACCCGTAGGTAATTGTCGGTGAGTCCGCTCCAAACCCCAACCGGGCCATGCCCATTGGCCGGCTCCCAAAGCACCGGTCTAGTCTGGCCCAGCGCTCCCAGTCGAAATATTTCCGCCGCCGCAGCCGCCAATTCCAGCATCTCCCCGGTCCGTTCTTTCTTCTGAGCGTCGGCCACCTGCCCGTCCAGGTGGGCTGCCGACGTCCCCGGCCTGATGGAGTAGGGGAAGACGTGCAGGCCGCTGAATCCCATCGACATGGCGAAGCTGTAGCTCTCGGCGAATTCCCTGACTCCCTCGCCGGGAAAGCCCACGATGACATCGGTGGTTATCCCGGCGTCCGGGACCATCGTCCGCACCAAATTCACCGTCTCCGCGAACCGGGTTGTGTCATAGCGCCGGCGCATGGACCGCAAAATGGTGTCGCTGCCGCTTTGCAGTGGGATGTGGAAGTGGGGGCAGAGGCGTGGGTCTTCCCACAGTTCCAGCAGTTCCAGAGTGATTTCCTGGGCTTGTAGCGACGACACTCTCAGCCGGTCGATGGATGTTTCGGCCAAGACCCGTCTGATCAGTTCCCGCAGACCGGTCCCGGAGAGGTCGAAACCGTAAGTCCCCAATTGGGAGCCGGTCAACACCGCCTCCCGGCAGCCGGCGCGGCCGTTGATCTCGGCGATGATCTTCTCGGGCGGTATGCTCCGCTCCCGGCCCCGTACCTTTGGCACGATGCAGTAGGCGCAGACCTGGTCGCAACCCTCCTGGATCTTAACCATCGCCCGGCTTCGCCCTGACGGCGGCTCAGCCGCGTTTTCTGGGGCGGCTGCTGCGGAATTATCTGGATTGACATTGAGTTTAGCGGCGACCGTGGCAACCAAGCTTTCCTTCTGGCGGTTGTCCAGGACCAGGGAGACGGCATCCATGGCTAAAAGATCGTCTTTGGCCCGTTGGGCGTAGCAGCCGGTGGCCACCACCAGGGCGTTGGGGTTGGAGCGGCGGGCGCGGCGCAGGTACTGGCGGGCCTTGGAGTCGGCGTTGGCGGTCACGGTGCAGGAATTGAGCACCACCACGTCGGCCTGGGCGGCGGACCGGACCAGGGTGAAGCCGGCCTGTTGAAACTGCCGGGCCAACACCTGGGAGTCGGCCTGGTTCAGCTTGCAGCCGTGGGTGTGGATGGCGACCGTCGGGCCGCCTGGTGGGCTGTTTTCTGGGCTGTTTTCTAACCCATGGATTTTCATCTTGTTGGGCCGCCGTCCATCTCTTCCAGTTCGTCCAATTCTTCCATCTCTTCCAATTCGTCCAGCTCGCCTTGGACCAATGCGTTAAGCAGGTCGCCGCCGGGAGCCAGGTCCCAGAGGCGCTCCACGGCCCCGGTGACATCCTCCAGGGTCGCCACCAGGCTGTCGGCCCGGATGCGGGATTCCCGTACGCGCTCGGCGGTCTCGCCGAAGGACGCGAGCTTGGTGAAGCCCTCACGGATACGCCGGTCCCGGTTCTCCTCGCCCAATTCGTGGGCGTACTCCTCCACGGCCTTCAGCCCGTCCAACTCCCGGCCACGGCCTAGGGCCACGCCCTTGACCGCCAGGGTCAGGCTGCCCCAAAGCAGTTCTTCGCAGCGGTCCCAGCGGCCTTTGCGTATCTGGTCCATGGCGTCTTGCAGCAACCGCAGGCTCTGGCCCCGGTAGCGCACCAGGCGGGCTTCGTCTTTCTTGCTCAGGTCTGGCATAACTTCGGATACGATTTTACCACCGTAACCCGGCCAAAGGACCTGGGCATGGCAAGCTTGGTTGCCAAATGTGGGCTCCGGTGGCAACATAGGTGACTGCCCGAGACCTGTTCTAACGCCCCGGCCGGGAGCCTAGGCCCCGCCAGGAGAAAATCGATCGTGGCCCCAGACGCTTTAAGTTCCTTCCGGTTTGTCGGCTATCCAGTCCGGATCCACGCCGGGCCAGACGCCATCAGCAAGTTGGCTGAAGAGGTTGACCGGTTCAAGGCCCAACGCGTCTTGGTGGTCTGTGGGCAGTCTGTGGCCGGCAAGACAGACCTGGTGGACCGGGTGAAAGAGGCATTGGGAGAACGGGTGGCCGGGGTGTTCGCCGGCGGAAAGACCGGTTCGCCGGTGACATCGGTGCTGGAGGGCGTGGCGGCGGCACGGGACGTCGATGCGGACGGCATCGTAGCCGTCGGCGGCGGCAGCGCCGTGGTCACCGCCCGGGGCATCACCATCCTGCTGGCCGAGAAGGGCACGGCCCAGGAACTATGCACCCAATACCCCGAGGGGAAGCCCCCGGTCAGCCCCCGGTTGATGGCGCCCAAGATTCCCAACTTCATCGTCCTCACAACCGCCACCACCGCGGCCACCCGCGCCGGCACCGCACTCATCGACCCGGAATCGGGCCACCGGCTGGAGTTGTTCGACCCCAAAACCCGCCCGGCCGCCGTGATCTGGGACGAGCAGGCCCTGTTGACGGCCTCCCCCTGGCTCTGCCTCAACGCCACCGCGTCGTGCT
>JADFNR010000160.1 GCA_022563275.1 Chloroflexota bacterium
ATCATGGTGTCGCCATCGCCGATGACGGAGTTGGGCGACTTCTGGAAAGCGTTAATGGGGGCCGGCTCGTCCCGGGTGCCGTCCTCCATGTAGTTCACCGCCATGCAGATGATGTTGGGGGGCTTGGGCAGGGGTGAGCGCAGCCTGACCTGGCTAAGGGGAGTCCCCTGACCGCTGTCCGCCGCCTGCTGCAGCGCGGCGCGGTGCTGGGAGAAATTCTCGATAACCTTATTGATCAGGTCTTGGGGCGAAGTGTGCACGATGCCGCTCACCGCTCCGGAAACATCGACCACGGTGTCGTCTTTCACCACCCCTAGCTTGAAATCGTCGAAGAATACCAGTTTCATAGCTCTCCTTGCATGGTTCCGCCGGATAGAATGGCAATCGTCCTGGTGTGCCACTAATGCCAGGCCGCTTACACCATGTAGCGGGCATGTTACTGAACCACCGGCGCGGTGGCAAGGGGAGAGGCCATGTGGGCCCATCTTTCGATTCCGCGGGCCGGTTCCTGGCGTATAGTAAGGTCAACCCCGTCAGAAGACCGGGCTGGGAAGGAGATTTTGGAGCCCATGACCAGCTACATCAGCCATCTGGAATGCTCCGTATGCGGCAAGAGTTATCCCCACAAGCAATTGATCGGCGTCAGCCCGTGCTGCGAGAAGGTGTTGTTCGTCCGCTACGACCTGGCCAAGCTGGGCCGTGAGGTCGACCGCGATAGCCTGGTCAGCCGGCCCGATACCATGTGGCGGTATGCCGAGTTGCTTCCGGTGGACGATCCCGGCAACATTGTCAGCCTCGGCGAAGGTGGCACGCCGTTGGTCAAATCGGTCAACCTGGCCAAGAAGCTGGGAATGACCAACCTCTACATCAAGGATGAGGGCCTAAACCCCACCGGCACCTTCAAGGCCAGGGGCATCTCCGCCGCAGTCTCCAAGGCCATCGAATTGGGCGCCAAGGGTTTCACCATGCCCTCGGCCGGAAACGCCGCCGGCGCGGCCGCCGCCTACGGGGCCAGGGCCGGGATGGAAGTCAAGGTATTCATGCCCAAAGACGCCCCCGACGCCAACAAGAAAGAGACGTTGGTGGCCGGGTCGGAATTGAACCTGGTGGAGGGCCTCATTAATGACGCGGGCCGCGAGGCGGTGGCCGTGGCCAAGGAGCTTGGGTTGTTCGACCTCTCAACCCTTAAAGAGCCGTACCGCGCCGAGGGCAAGAAGTCCATGGGCCTGGAGGTGGTCCAGCAGCTTGGCTGGAAGATGCCCGACGCCATGATCTATCCCACCGGCGGCGGCACGGGGATCATCGGCATGTACAAGGGGTTTAAGGAGCTGCTGGAACTGGGTTGGATCGAGGGGAAGCAACCCAAGTTCATCTCGGTGCAGGCCGATGGCTGCCAGCCCATCGTCAAAGCCTTCAACGACGGCGCGGCCACCTCCGAGATGTGGGCCGACGCGACCACCAAAGCCGATGGCCTGCGGGTGCCCCATCCCTTCGCCGACTACCTGATATTGGAAGCCATACGGGCTACCGGCGGGACCGCATTGGCGGTTTCGGACCAGGAAATGATCGACGCCATGTACGAGATGGCCTCTGCCGAGGGGATCTTCCCAGCTCCGGAAGGCGCCGCGACTTTGGTGGCGTTGAAATACCTATTGGACCGGAAGTTCTTGGACCCCGATGAGTCGGTGGTCCTGTTCAACACGGGTTCCGGCTACAAATATCTGGACCTGATCAGCGGCCCACAGAGCGTTTAAGTCTAAGGCCGATCTGGCGATCCTTCTCAGCGATGGGGATCTGTTAAGACGGGAACCGGGGCTAAATTGTCCGGTTCAGGCACCTATCTCCGTATCTGTTCTTCCGCGGTTACCGGCGCCGTGAAATAGAAAGAGCTGCCCTTGCCCGGCGTGCTTTCCACCCATATCTTTCCGCCAAAATACTCTACGATCTCTTTGCAGATGGGCAGGCCCAGGCCGGTGCCCATTGGTTTATCGGATAGTGTTTCTCCGACCTGCTTGAATTTCTTGAAGATGTCTTCGTATTCCGCCGTCTGGATTCCGATGCCGGTGTCCGAAACGCAGACCTCCAGCTTCTCGCCCATCCCGTCTGATTCGTCGGCGGCGACCTTTTTGGCGTTGATCCAGATCTTCCCGCCATGCGGCGTGAATTTGATGGAGTTGCTCAACAGATTGGTCACTACCTGGACCAAACGGTCGCGGTCGGTCCAGAGGCGGGGCAAGTCTGGGTCCAAGTCCACCTTGATGGACAAGTCATTCTGCGTAAACAACGACTGAGTCCCATCCACCGCCGCGGCTACGACTTCCGCCAGTTCCACCTCCTCCCAGATCCAACGCATCTGCCCCGATTCCATACGTGAGAGGTCCAGCACATCGGTGACCAAGCGAGTCAGACGGTCGCATTCTTTGTCGATGATTCGGAGGAATTCCATCTGTGTTTCCCGGTCTTCGTCAGGGTAGGCCAGCAAGATCTCGGCCGAGCCTTTGATGGAAGTCAGAGGGGTGCGTAGCTCATGGGAGACCGTGGAGATGAACTCATCCTTCAGCCGGTCCAACTGCTGCAGCTCCTCATTGGCTTTCTCCAGACTCCGCGTGTATTGGGCAATCTCCTGTTCCAGCAACCGGCGTTCGGTGATGTCGGTCACCACCCCCACGATGCCGATGGCGTTGCCGTCATCGTCACGTTCGAGGCTGGCCCTGACCTCGGTGTAAACCTTGGTGCCGTCCTTTCGGATGTATTCCTTCTCATAGGGCGGGATGTCCTCCCCTTGAAGGGCCCGCTCAAATAAATCTTTTTCGATCTCAGCATACCGGGTGTCGTAGAGCACACCCGGTTTTAGATTCTTGATCTCGTCGATGGTGTAGCCAACCATATCTAAAAAGGCTGGGTTCAAGTCTTTTATCGTTCCATCGAAGGTGCGAGTGCCCATGCCGTGAGCGGCGTTGTTGTAGACCACCCGGAACCTCTCCTCGGACCGGCGTAACGCAACTTCAGATTCCCGCCGGTCCGTGATATCCCTGATGAAGGCGTTAAACAGATATCGGCCGCCCAATTTCAGAGGCGCTATGGTCAGCTCCACCGGAAATTCATGGCCGTCACGATGTTTGGCCACCATTTCGATGCGCTGGTTCAAAACGGGCCCATTGCCGGTATCGAGAAAATCCTTGAGTCCGGCTAGGTGCTGCCCGGCGAACCGGTCCGGGATGATCAGGTCTAAGAGCCGGCGCCCCACAGCCTCACCGGCTGTCCAACCAAAGGTCTTCTCCGCCTGGGAGTTCCAGGCAACCACCAGCCCTGTTTCGTCCATCCCGACGAAGGCATCGTGGGCGGTTTCAAGTATCAATTGGTTGCGGTCGTTGCTGGCGGCCAGATTGGCCTCGGCGATTTTCAACTCGTCGAACAACTCAGCATTGTCGATCGCGCCCGCTATCTGGTCGCTGACCCGGCCTGCCAGGGCGATGTCCAGGTTTGAAAACGCTTGATGTTCAGAGGAAAACAGGAGCAATGCCCCAATCGTCTCGCCACGGTTGACCATGGGAATGCCGAGCCAAGAGAGAACTCCACCCATATGACTCCGGGATAGATGTATGAACCTCTGGCGGGTCTCCTCGGGGGACGTTGCGTGGACTAGGACCGGCCGGCCGCTGGCCAGCACCTCACCGGTTAAACTTCCGCTGAGAGGCACGGTCGTCTGGAATTTTTCCCGGTATTCCGCTGGCCCGGACCAATACCGGAACGTGGTGGTCTGCTGAGATTTGTCGATAGCACTGGCCGCGATCATGTCGAACTTGATCAGGCGGCTGACTTCGGCCGCGAACAACTCAAACACTTCTTCAATGTTGAGCGTGGAATTGATGATGCGGCCCACTTCGGCGATGATCTCGTGCTCTTGCGCGAGCCGCCGCTCGAGGTCAGCCGCCTCACGCATGGATTCATGGGCCTGGGTACGTTCTGTAACGTCTCTCGCGTTGATAACGATCCCCGGAGGCTCCGGACCCTCGGGCAACTTGGTGCTGACGGCCTCGAGTACGACCCAGTGCCCGTCCTTGTGGCGGAAACGGAAGGAACGGGGATCACCCGCGGTGGCCAAGTCGGGGTCCGCGACTATGACGCTGAACACCTCGAACTGCTCTCGGGCATCATCTTGATGCATATAGGCGAAAGCGTTCTCGCCGATCAACTCTTCAGGAGAATAGCCGGTGACCCGCTGGGTGGAAGGGCTCAGGTAGCGAAAGGTGCCGTCATAGTTAAGCACCACCACGATATCGAGAGCGGTCTCGATCAAGGACCGGAATTGTGATTCCCCGGAGTAATCCACACTGGGTTTGGAATGAGGATTCTTGGGATTCATATGGTCAAGCTTACGGAAGAGCGCCGTTCACTCAAGTCACGGTCCAAACATCGAAATCGAGGTTGAATCGCCCGTCAAAGTACTTGGGAGATTATATCAGTTCGATTCGGTGTGATTCGGAGGTGTGGCATAAAACGTTGCTCCGAATCCTGGTGACACCAGACCGTTGCCGATTCAAAGACCCAGCCGGTAAGATGGTGTCCCCAAACCCCAAGAAATGGGCCGGTGTCTCTCATCTGAGGAGACGCGGCCCTTTTCTTTTTCCCGCGGCGGTATTTACTTTGGCTGCCTCTTGCAGCCGCCGCCGCCAACCACCTGATTGGGTATCCATTAATACAGCCGTAATACTTCGGGCGTCATTATGTCTATGAAACGTAAAGTGTTTCCGGTGACGTTGGACGACGGTAGGAGGATAGCTATGAACTGGATTGATCTGGTCCTCATCGGGACTTTGGCGGCGGGTGGGCTGCTGGGCATGTGGATCGGTATGGTGCGTGCTTCGTTCGGCGTTATCGGAGTCGTCGCGGGCTTCGCGGTGGCCGCCCAATACAGAGGAGGGGCCGAATCCTGGTTGGCTGGATACCTGGCCAACGAGACCTTGGTCGTTATTCTGTCCTACGTCATCGTTGTATCCGCCACTGCCGCCGTCACCTTGATGGCCGCCGGTATCGCCCGAAGACTGGTCTACGGTATGTTCATGGGTTGGGCGGACCGGCTAGCCGGCATGACCGCCGGCCTGGCGGTGGGTGCATTTTTGGCCGGCGCCGTGATCCTGGGCATTGCTGGGCTTGCCCACACCGGCTACTCACTGGACGAGGGGTTGGCCGGCAAGGTCATGAGCTACACCCCATTTGACGCCCGATTCGACGCCGTGAAATTTTCCGGACTTGAGGCCAAGCTCACCGAGTCTTCGGTGGTCTCTATCCTGGTTACCGCGGCGGACATCATCCCGGATAAGGCTTTTGACCTGGCTCCGGAAGATTGGCGAGACACGCTGGACCTCTTGCAGCGCCGCCTGCAGAGTATGGACACCGCCCGCAGGTAACGATTCAGCAGCTTCAGAAATATCCCCAAAAAGGGCCGGTGCAGGATCCACCGGCCCTTTTTTTCGGCCGGGCACGCCCCCTAGAATTGACACACCCGCGTTAGACACATCCCCGTTAAAAACGTTATCATTACGGGAGCGATTTTCAGAGGCGATTCAGGAGTGAATTATGCGACGCGTAGCCATCGTTTCCCCGGTCCGCACCGCGGTGGGCAATTTCGGCGGGGCCCTAAAAGACATACCAGCGGAAGAACTGGCCTGTACCGTGATCAAAGAGACCTTGGAGCGCAGCAAGCTGGACCCGGCCAAGGTGGATGACGTGATCCTGGGCCATGGGTATCCCAGCGGCGAGAACCCCGCCATCGGCCGGTTGGCCTTGCTCAAGGCCGGCCTTCCCATCGAGGTGCCCGGCTACCAACTCGACCGCCGTTGTTCCTCGGGCCTGCAGGCCATCTTGAACGCCTGCATGATGGTCCAGACGGAGAATGCCGACGTCGTCATCGCCGG
>JADFNR010000161.1 GCA_022563275.1 Chloroflexota bacterium
ACCAGGTAGGGCATCGTGTTTTCCGAGCCTCGTGCAGCCGTCTCCAGGGCCTTTAGCCGCTGGGCGACCTCCCGGTTATCGCGGGTCCGGCGGACCGTGTTCAGACCCTCGATCTGCTGCTTCTCCCCTTCCCGGTCAACCCGGAGCAGGGGGATCTCGGTGCCGTCCCCGGTCCTGAATTCGTTGACACCCACAGTGATCCGCTCTTTCCGGTCGTCTTCCAGCTGATAGATGTAGGAGGCGTCGGCGATCTCCCGTTGGAGGTATCCGGTCTCCAGGGCGGGAATCACTCCGCCCATGTCGTCGATGCGCCGGAAATAATCGTAGCTGGCTTCTTCCAGGCCGTTGGTCATCGTCTCGACGAAATAGCTGCCACCCAGAGGATCCACGGTATCGGTGACGCCGGTCTCGTGGGCGATTATCTGCTGGGTGCGCAGAGCTTGCAGGGCGGCCTCCTCCGAGGGCAGGGCCCAGGCTTCGTCCTTCCCGTTGGTGTGCAGCGATTGGCAGCCGCCCAGCACCGCGGCCAGGGCCTGAAAAGACACCCGTACGACGTTGTTGTCGGGTTGTTGGGCCGTGAGTGTCTGCCCGGAAGTCTGGGCGTGGAACCGGAGTTGATGAGACCTGGGGTCTTTGGCCCCGAAAGTCTCCTGCATCTCCCTGGCCCAGATGCGGCGGGCGGCCCGGAACTTGCCCACTTCCTCAAAGAAATTGTTATGGGAGTTGAAGAAGAAACTGAGCCTGGGGGCGAACTCGTCCACCTTCAGGCCCCGTTCCAGGGCATGGCGGACGTACTCAAAACCGTCGGCCAGTGTGAATGCCAGTTCCTGGATGGCGTTGGACCCGGCCTCGCGGATGTGGTAGCCGCTGATGCTGATGGGGTTCCAGCGCGGAATCTGGCGCGTGGCGTATTCAACGGTGTCCGTAACCAGCCGCATGGATGGCTCAGGCGGGAAGATGTACTCGTTCTGCGCGATGAATTCCTTTAGGATGTCGTTCTGGATGGTGCCGCCCAACTGGTCCAGGGAAGCGCCCTGTTTCTCGGCGAGGGCGATGTACATGGCCCAGATGATGGCCGCCGGGCTGTTGATGGTCATCGACGTGGTGATCTGGTCGAGCTTGATCCCCTGAAAGAGGGTCTCCATGTCGGCCAGGGAGGAAACCGCCACGCCGCAGGTGCCGAACTCGCCCGCGCCACGGGGGTCGTCGGTGTCGTAGCCGTAGAGGGTGGGCATGTCGAATGCCACGCTTAAGCCGGTCTGGCCCTGCTCAAGGAGAAACTTAAAACGGGCGTTGGTCTCCTCAGGCAGGCCGAACCCGGCGAACATGCGCATGGTCCAGAGCCGCCCACGGTATCCGGAAGCATGGACGCCCCGCAAGTAGGGATACTCGCCAGGAAGTCCCTGGTCGGCCAAGTAGCTCCCTTGGGGGAGGTTCTCCGGGGTGTAGACCTGGTCCACGGTCACCTGGGATGATGTCTTGAACGAGGTTTTGCGCTGGGCGCCGGGGTCTTGTTCGTCTCGCCAACGGGCGCTCTGCTCCCGCAATTCATCGAGTTCTTTAGGGGAGTCCAAGGGCTACCTCCGGTGCGCCGCCTGGCGCCGGTCTGCCTGAAATCCAGTCTATCCAGGGCCGGATGGGGTGTCAACGAGCCGGCCGGCGAAGCCGGGTCTTCATGGCCACCCGGGTAAGCGGCGACTGTACTTTTCTTCGATTGTCCGAGTTACCAACTGATCGGATGACCGACTTCACCAACCGTTCGTCCGCGTTACCAACCGTTCGTCCGCGTCACCAACAACCGTTCGTTTGCTATACCAACCGTTCGTCCGCGTCACCAACCGTTCGTTTGCTATACCAACCGTTCGTCCGCGTTACCAACCATTCGTCTGCTCTACCGGCCGTTCGTGGTGAGCTCCGTCGAACCATGATTGCGCCAGCGTCCTTCGACGGGTCCGATTTCATCGAGACTCTCGACCTTGGTCGGAGCTCAGGACGAACGGAAAATCGCGACTGCTATCCTAGAACTTGGGTCCTACCCCAATCTTTGCCGGATAAAATCCCCGGTCTCGTCAATCGACTGCTGGCCCTCGGGGAGGATGGCGGCGAAGGCCTGCCACACGTGGACCATGTCATCCCAGACCTTGAGGGTGACGTCCACGCCGGCTTTCCCAGCCAGTGCGGCCAGGCGGACCGAGTCGTCCAACAAGGTTTCCGCGGAACCAACGTGGACCAGCAGCGGAGGGAGTCCGTGCAGATCGGCGTACAACGCCGACGCCAAAGGGTGTTTCGGGTCGGCCCCGCCCAGGTAAGACCGGGCCCTTGCCGATAGGCCTCCGTACTTGATGAAATCGTCCAGGTGGTCGTTGGCGGACATGGACTCCCCGGTGCATTCCAGGTCCACCCAGGGTGAGTAACAAACGCCGGCGGCCGGCAACGGGACTCCGGCGTCCCTGGCGGCCAGCATGACCGACAGCACCAGTCCCCCTCCGGCCGAGTCTCCAGCGAGAACGATATTCGAGGGCTCGAACCCGTGCCCCAACGCCCAGTTGTAGACGGCTATGGAGTCATCCACGGCAGCGGGGAAAGGGTGCTCCGGGGCCAGCCGGTAATCGACACCCAGGGCGGCGGCCCCGGAAGCCCGGGAAAGCCGGGAGATCAGGTCTTGATGGGTGGTGGGTGAGCAGGCAGCGTAGGCCCCGCCGTGGAAGTAGATGATCAGCCGGTCCTGGGGCACGCCCGGGGCGGTGATCCACTGGCACGGGACCCCACCGGCGTCTATCTCGAAGACGGTCACATCAGAGGGGGGCTTGAACTCGCCAAAGGCCCGGTCAAGAACGGCGCGGGCCTCGTGAATGTCGGCGGGAGGCTTGGCCCTGATGGCCTTCATGATGCCGATGACGCGGTCCAGTTCCGGTGAAGAAGCCATTACATCAGACAGTCTTTAGGAGGCCGTAAGCCGGACGAAACGGCGCTTACCCACCTTGAGCAGGTCGCCGGGTTGCAGCATGTAGCCCGCTTCACCGGCGGTCACCGGCTGGGGGTCTTCGCCCTGGGACATCCGCTCCACGGCTCCCTGCGCCAGCAGCCGCTTTACCTGGGCCTTGCTGGGGGCCAGGCCTGCCGCCAGCATCAAGTCGTCCACTCGCACCTCGTTGCCACCCGCAACTCCTTGGCTACGGAGCTCGGCCATGGACACCTCGGGGATATCATCCGGAAGGTCTCTGCCCTGCACCACCCGCTCGAAGTGGGACTGGGCCGCATCGGCCGCGCTGCCGTCGTGGAACTGTTTGGTCACATCCCAGGCGAGGCGTTTCTTGGGCTCCATGGGGTTAATGGCGTTGCTTTCCAGGTCTCTGGCGATGCCGGCCAACTCCGCCGACGGAACATCGGTTAGGTACTCAAGGTAGGAGATGATCTGCTCATCCGGCACGGACATGAGCTTGCCGTACATGTCCACGGGCTCTTCGTCCACCGCCACGTAGTTATCCAGGCTCTTGCTCATCTTCTGGACGCCGTCGGTCCCCACCAGGATGGGCATCAAGAAGCATTGCTGAGGGGTCTGCCCCATCATGCCCTGCAACTCCCGGCCCACCAGCAGATTGAACATCTGGTCCGTGCCGCCGAATTCCACGTCGGCCTCGATGGCCACGGAGTCGTAGGCCTGCAGCAGAGGGTAGAGCAACTCGGTGATGGCGATGGGTTTCTGGTCGGCGAAACGCTGGGCGAAGTCGGCCCGCTGGAGGAACTGGGCCACGGTGAACCGGCCGGTAAGCTCTAGTATCTTGGCCAGTCCGAAGTCTCCGAACCATTCGCTCTGGTGGCGGACCTCGGCGCGGTCCGGGTCAATCACCTTGAAGAACTGCCGGAGGTAGGACTCGGCGTTCTCCAGTACCTGGGCATGGGTCAGCGTGGTCCGGGTCGCGGACTGGCCGCTGGGGTCTCCTATCTGGGCGGTCCAGTCGCCAACGATCAATATAACCTGGTGGCCCAGGTCTTGAAGTTGCCGCAGCTTTCGGAGGCCCACCACATGGCCCAGGTGGATGTCCGGGCGGCTGGGGTCGAAGCCCATCTTCAAGCGGAGTTTCTTGCCGCTCTGGAGCAGCCGGACGAATTCATCACGTGAGATGATCTCGCTAACGCCGCGGGTGATCACCGACTCCAGGTCTTCCGGGCTTATTCGGCCAGGGCTGGTCATTCTAGATGCTCCGGTCTAGGTCTAGTACTTGCCGGCAGTCGTCCACATCCTGATTGATCTGCTTCACCAACTCGTCCAAACCGTCGAATTTCTCTTGGTCTCTGACCTTTTTTATGAACTCCACGCCAATCGTCTTGCCGTAAATGTCGTCGCTGAAGTCCATGACAAACACTTCGACCAGCCGATTGGACAGGCCGAAGGTGGGGCGGACCCCGATGCTGGTGGCGGACTGGTGGCGCTCCCCATCGATGATGGCCCAGGTGGCATAGATGCCGTCGCCCGGCAGCAGCAACTGGGGATCGACTTCGAGGTTGGCGGTGGGAAAACCCAGGGTGCGGCCCCGCTGGTCGCCGAGCACCACGACTCCGGAAAGAAGGTGGTTGCGGCCCAGCAGTTCGGGGCACACAGCCATATTTCCGTTGGACACGGCGTCCCGGATGCGCCGGCTCTTCACCGGCTGGCCCTCGATCTCAAAGGGTTCCACCGACCGGGCCCAGAAGCCCAACTGTTCCCCTTGTTGTTGCATGAATGCCAGGTCGCCTTGACGGTCCTTGCCCACGGCGGAATCGGGGCCCAACACCAGTCCCTTCATGTTCAGAGATTCGGCCAATACCTTGGCGAAATCCGCGGCGGTCACCTGGGCCAATTCAAGGGTGAACTCCAGGCAGACGACCAATTCTATGCCCTGCTGCTTGATGAGGTCTACGCGTTGGTCCAGCGTGGTAAGGTAGCTAGGTTCGGTGCCGGGCCGAAGGACCGTTACCGGGCGGTTGGAGAAGGTGATCACGGTGGGAACGTACCGGTCGCCAGCCAATTGGACCACCTGGCGCAGCAGGTGCCGGTGCCCCTGGTGCACGCCGTCGAAGACGCCGATGGTAACAACGGTTTCTTTGCCGGGCGCGGCGCTGGCCAAACGTTGGCGAAAGCTCATTCCTGGTTAGTTCCCATGGGGCCGTATTCCCCAGCCCGGCGTATCCCGGCTAACGGCTCGCTGGTCCAACGATGTCTTTGGCAAGACTGCCGGTTGTAATACCGCCGGAGAGCGGCGTGGACAGGGGGTGTAAAATGGCGGTTTTTGAGCGTAAAACAAGGGTCTCCGAGTGGGCTGGATGTTAGCACAGGCCCCTTTTAGCGTCAACTTGGACCGGGCTGGCCGCCGAAGCTAACCGGTGGACCGCGCCGGCGTATCGGGCGCCATGATTAGAGGCAGATTTCCTAGATTTTTATTAATCATAATCTAAAATTAATATCAAATTCGTCAAAATTGAGAGGCGATTTACTAGGAATGGCCATTGACATTATGTATAATTCAGCCTTGTTAGACGCATGCGTGTAGCAGGTGGAAATGCCAAAGGCCGGCGGCTCAAAGGGGCCGTCAGTCCCGGGACCCGCGCCACCACCGAGCGGGTACGGGCGGCCATCTTTAACATTTTAGACCCTGAGCAGTACCAGGGAGGAAGGGTGTTGGACCTTTTCGCTGGGACCGGCAGCCTGGGCATAGAGGCTTTGAGCCACGGAGCGGGTTGGGCGGATTTCGTGGAGTGGGACCGCCGGCAGAGCGCCGTCATCACCAGCAACCTTGAATCCACCGGCTTCAGCTCGCAGGGTCACGTCCACCGCCTGGACGTGCTGCAGGCGCTTCAGACTCTGCCTGGACGCTACGACTTGGTGCTACTGG
>JADFNR010000162.1 GCA_022563275.1 Chloroflexota bacterium
GAGGCGCTTAGGGCGGCGCGCCGCTTTTCGCCCTGTATTCCCTTCTAGTATTCTCACACAGGATTTCCATGGTCAGATTCTTCACCGCAGGCGAATCCCACGGACAGGGGCTGGTAATAATCGTGGAAGGCGTGCCCGCGGGTCTTGCCATCAGCGAAGACTATATCGGCATCCACCTGGCCCGCCGCCAGAAGGGCTACGGCCGGGGCGGACGAATGCTCATTGAGCAGGACCGGGCCAAGATCATCTCGGGTGTGCGCCACGGCCTGACATTGGGCAGTCCTATCGGCATGACCCTGGAGAACAAAGACTGGGCCAACTGGGAAGAGGCCATGGCCGTGGACCCGCTGGAAGGCCCGCCCCAGAGCCCCCGCACCCAGCGGATAACACGCCTTAGGCCCGGCCACGCCGACCTGCCGGGTGCGATGAAGTACGGCTTTGATGACGTTCGAAACGTGTTGGAACGGGCCAGCGCCCGGGAGACCGCCGCCCGGGTGGCCGCCGGAGCCATCGCCATCAAACTGCTGGAAGAGTTTGGCATCCAGATCCACAGCCACGTTCTATCCATCGGTCCGGTGCACGCCGAGCCACCGGAGAAAATCGACTGGGACGCCGTCGAGGAGTCTCCCGTGCGCTGCGCCGACCCGGACGCCGCCCTCAAGATGGCCGCCGAGATCGACGCCGCCAAAGAGGCCGGGGATACCGTGGGGGGCACCTGTGAGATCATCGCCGAAAACGTTCCCATCGGCCTGGGCTCCCACGTCAGCTGGGACCGCAAGATCGACGCCCAGGTGGCCCAGGCTCTCATGTCCATCAACGCCGTCAAGGCCGTTTCCATCGGGCCTGGATGGAAGATCGCCGGCCAACGCGGCTCCCAAGTGCAAGACGTGATCCTGCCGGTGACGGACCCGGACCATCCTTGGCAGCGGGAAACCAACCGGCTGGGCGGCACCGAAGGCGGGATGACCAACGGCATGCCCCTGGTCGCCCAGTTCGCTATCAAGCCCATCGCCACCATGGTCACTCCGCTGCCCTCTGTTGACCTGGATACCGGCGAAGAGGTATTGGCCCACTTTGAGCGCTCGGACGTCTGCCAGGCGCCCCCGGCCTGCGTCGTCGGCGAAGCCATGGTCGCACTGGTACTGGCCGACGCATTCATGGAGAAATTCGGCGGCGATTCCATCCCGGAAACCAGGCGCAACTTCGAGGGCTACCTGAAGACAGTCGGCCCCCGTAAGACCTACCAATAACCCCGCTGCCTGGTTGACCATGGCCGCCAACCGCAAGATACCTTCCATCTACGAAGCGTCCGCTCTTTGGACGGCCATGGGTCTGTTTGGCCTGTTCTTGGGCTTATTGCTTCTGGTGTTCGGTGGACCGGTTTTCTTGGCTGTGGAATGGCTGGCCGAGCTATCCCGCACCGGGCCCAACACACTCTCCCCGGAGACCGCGGCTCTGGTGAGAGACGGGATCGACACCTGGGCTTGGGCCGGGTTCACCGTCGCAGCCATCACGTTGCCGTTGGGCAACGGGAACCTACGGGCAAGGTTGGCCAACGCACTTCGGCCCACCGCCGCCCGGCAAGACAGCGATTCGCTGCCCCCTGACCGCTACGGACGGGGCTTTTTGCTGGCCCTATTCGGAGTGTTCGTGTTTTCGGCCGTGGTCCATTGGGCGCTGCGTTCCCACCTGGACACCGATTGGCTGGAGGGTGAAGACGGCCTCAGCGAATGGTGGTCGGTGGCCACGTACCTGGTTGCCGCGGGGCTCGCCGGAGCTATTTACTGGGCGCTTCGGGCTACCACTCACACCAAACTTAGGTATCTCTACCTGTTCTTGGCCGTGGTGTTCTTCTTGGGAGCCATGGAAGAGATCAGCTGGGGCCAGCGGTTGTTTGGCTGGGGGACCCCTGCCGCCTTGGAAAGCATAAACTTCCAAGATGAGACCACCATCCACAACGTGAACTTCGCCAACAACGTGATATTTGAGGCCCTGTTCTGGGGCAGCGCCCTAGGCATGGCCGCCGGATTGTGGCGGTTGACCGCCAATCTGCGGGGACTCAGCGACCGGATGAGACTGGTCCTGCCGTCCCTAACCATGGCGCCGGCGCTATTGATGATCATGGTCTGGCGCACCGGGGACATCTGGGAAAGCGCCAACATTCCGAGGCTGTTCATGGACCAATTCAACCACGGTCCCCGTGGGTCGGAGGTGCCTGAAGCAATGTTGGGTCTCTGCATCATCATCTACACTTTCACCAATCTAAAGAAGGCGCGGTACCTGAGCCGATCGGCAAGGGACGAGTCCAACACCGTAACTCCCACCGATAGCGAATCAGCCAGGGACTTAGCCAAGGAGCGCGCATGAAATTCGGAGTCGCCATCGTTCCCCATGACTTGAAAGAAACGGCGGTCAGCGCCAGATTGGCCGAGGACCTGGGGTTTGATTACATCGGCATTCCCGATTCCCAGTCCCTGTGGCGGGAGCTTTATCTGAGCCTGAGCGTGGTCGCCAACGCCACCAGCAGGGTGCGCATCGGCCCCACGGTCACCAACGCCCTCACCCGGCACCCGGCCGTGACCGCGTCGGCCATCGCCACTCTGAACGAGCTTTCCGGAGGCCGGGCCTTCTTGGGTATCGGCAGCGGAGACAGCGCCATCCTCAATCTGGGCCTGCGCCCTGCCCGGTTGAGCGCACTCCAAGAATACATAGAGGCGTTGCGCACCATACTTTCCGGCCAGCCCTTCGACTACAAGGGCAGGTCCATCCACGTGCAGTGGTCCGAGAACCCGGTGCCCATAATAATGTCGGCCGAGGGGCCGAAGACCCTGGCCCTGGCCGGAGGCATCGCGGACGCCGTGATCGTCCACTCTGGCCTGACCACAGAGGTCTTGGCCGACACCATCGCCAGGATCAGAGAGGGAGAGCGCGCCGCGGGGAGGCCCGAGGGATCAGCCGAGGTGTGGGCCTTTGCCAAGTGCAACATCGCCGACCGGCGCCAAGACGCGATAGATGAGATCAAGATGGCCCTGGTGGCATCGGGGCATCATGCCTTCCGGTTCACGCTGGAGGGCAAGAACGTTCCAGAAGAGCTTCAGGAGTCGGTCATGGCGCTGCAGGGCGAGTATGTCCCATCGGAACATGAGCAATTGGGCGACACCCGTAATGCGGCCCTCAGCGACGAACTGGGCCTAACCGATTTCCTGGCTGACCGGTTCGCCGTGGCAGGCACGGCCGGCGAGTGTCTGGCAAAGGTGCGGACCATCCAAGACGCAGGCGTGGACAACCTCTTGATCTTGGCCATCAGTTCCCGGCCGGACAACATCATCCGCCGTTTTGGCGAAGAGGTTATTGCCCGCTTGTAGTACGCCTCAACGGCAACGTTGGACCGGTTTCGTAACGGCTGGGCGATTTCCAGCCCAATCAGCCTTATAATCCCTGCTGATTCCGTGACCGCAGCGCCGGAATTGGGTTGACTTGCCAAAGTTACGCGCTAAACTAAGTTTAGCTATATTCAGGACGACTCGGAGGAGCTAAATGGAAGGCAAGTTCCAGCTAGAGATCACCTACTGCGTAAGTTGACAGCACCACGCTGTCGCCACGTGGATGGCGAATGAATTTTTCCGGCACTACGGTGCAGACGTTGCTATTGCTATCTCCCCCCGCGGACAGGGCATCATGGAAGTGTTCTTCAATGGTGAGCGGATCTTCGATAAGAAGGGCGAAGGCAACATCTATCCCGACCTGAAACGTGTCCGGGAGATGCGTCAAGTTATCGACGCCAAGCTGGAGGCTCTCGAGCCTGCACCGGCCGACGACTAGACCTTCTAAGCAAGAGAAGCAAAGCAAAGGCCCTCCTGAAAAGGAGGGCCTTTGCTTTGGGATTCATTGTCGGCAGTGCCTACAGAATACTCTGTACTTTGGCCCAAATCTCCCGGCCGAGTTCTTCGGGAGGGCGTTGACCGTCCAACACCAACCAACCCTCGGGATCAGAGGCGGCCAGAGCGCTGTAGCCCCGGCGTATCTTGCGGTGAAAGTCCACCGGAGCGTCGTCGAAGTTGTCTCCCTTCCCGCTGCCCTTGCGGGCCAGGGCTGTCTCGACGGGCAGGTCCAGCAGCACCGTCAGGTCCGGCTCCAGCCCACCGGTGGCTTCCCGGTTCAACCGCTCGATCAACTCCCGGTCCAGGCCCCGTCCGTAGCCCTGGTAGGCCATGGTGGAACTGGTGAAACGATCGGCGATCACCACTCCCCCCTGGTCCAAGAAAGGCCTGATCACCTGTTGGACCAACTGGGCGCGGGCAGCCTCGAATAGCATCAGTTCGCTCATGGGGGTCATGGCCTCGCCGGATTTCAGCAGAAGCCGCAGCGACTGGCCCAGGGGCGTGCCTCCGGGCTCACGGGTGTGGAGGACCTTGATCCCTCTCCGGCGCAGGCGGCGCAATAATGAGCGGGCTTGGGTGCTCTTGCCCGAACCGTCGCCGCCTTCAAAAACGATAAAGCAGGCCATCTTACTTCTACGCCCGGTTGCGGCGTTAGACCCTGTAAAACAGGACGGCCCGCTCCGGTTCCCGGCCTTGGCTGACGGAGGCCACGTTGTAACGCTGCCCCAGCAGATGCTGCAGCCGCCGGATATAGGAGCGTTGGGGGGCCAGGTGTACGGTCTGCTCGCCGGACAGGACCCGGTTGGCGGCATCTTCAGCTTCGTCCATGGCCTTCTCCATGGTGGGCGAGCTATTGTCGCCGGTGAAGGGTGGGCCGTCCTCGTCGTTGCCCATACCGGGCATCAAGCCTTGGCCTTGGCCGCGGCCGTTGCCGCCGCCATGCCATTCCTTGATCACCGTGCCCAGAAATTCCTGCAACTGGGGCATCGTGTTCTTTCGAAGCACGCAGACCGGCGTGCCGCTGGACTCCGCGATGCGCACCAACTGGGAGCCCCGGCGGTAATGGGTCTTGGTGGTCAGGACCAGGTCGGCCCGCCGCAGTTCGTTGACGATATGCACCACGGTCCCAGATTCCGCGGCGGCGGCCTCCAGCTTGTCCCGGCCCACGCCGAAGAGGAAAACCCGGACTTCAGATGCTTTGACGGCTGACTCCGGTTCCATGGGCGCGGCCGGTGTGGCTGGTTCGGCCACCGGGCTCTGGGCCATCTGGCCTTGGGCCGGGCGGTTCCCATGGCGGCCCTGTCGCCGGGAGTCGGGCTGCCAGGACCCAGGTTTGGCTTCGCTGACCCTAACCTGCTCCTGGCTTCGTTTGACCTCTCCGTCTTCGCCCAGCGAGCGGACCTCGGGCGCGATGGGGAAGCCCCTCAGCCATTGGTCAACCACTTGCGCGACATTGTCATGGACGGCCAGGCGGTCCCAGCCCTGTATCTCGACCACAACGTCGAAGGTCGGCGGGGCCTTGCGCTCCAGCACGCTCTTCTGCGTCCCCCGGTACCGCGCTTCCTGGTCTCCCAGGGTCACGGTCTGAATGCCGCCCACCAGATCGGATAGGGTAGGGTTCATGATCAGGTTGTCCAGGGTGTTGCCGTGGGCCGTGGCGATCAGTTGAACACCCCGTTCGGCGATAGTCCGGGCGGCGGCGGCCTCCTGTTCGGTGCCCATCTCATCGATGATGATGGTCTCGGGCATATGGTTCTCCACGGCTTCGATCATCACGCTGTGCTGTTGTGACGGGGTCTTAACCTGCATCCGCCTGGAGCGGCCGATCGCCGGGTGAGGCACGTCGCCATCGCCGGCGATCTCGTTGGAGGTATCGACGATGATCACCCGCTTCTTGGCTTCTTGAGACAGGACCCGGGCCATCTCCCGCAGCATGGTGGTTTTGCCCACGCCGGGGCGGCCCAAGAGCAGGAT
>JADFNR010000044.1 GCA_022563275.1 Chloroflexota bacterium
CTTCCGGAACCCTTTTAGCAGCCGTTCCCGGTGTTGCCCGGCCGCTTTTAAGCCCTCGTCTTCGCCGTACTCGATACGCATGGGCTCGGGCCAGTTTGTGGGAATCCTCATCTCTTCGGGGACCTTGTCGTTGTGCGCCAAGGTGTTGGTCAGAGGGAAGCCCCGGTCTTCGTCGGGGGTGATCAGCGGAGGGTAATGGGTGGTGCCCACTCCTAATATCTCGCCCATGGTCTGCCTCCTGATGACTGTTGATCAGCTATCGCTCGATGTTAAGTATCGGGATTTCGTATGGTTGTAACAGAGGACATTGGTAGTGTCAAGAATTTTGGCAGTGAGATACACAGCAATCGGCGCCGATGTCGCTTCTGACGACGAATTCGGGTTAGTCGCCACTGGTTGTCCCTGAGGGTGGACGCGTTGATAATAAGGCCCTGACTTGAACGATGGGTGAGAAAAGATGGGTGCGGTTGCAGATTACGCGGCCCTGATCGACGCCGTGGATTCCCAGCGGGAGAGGCTCCAAGGGCCGCCCGGTCCGGATATCTGGGGAGGGGAGACCGCCAAGCGGTTCAGGGCCGATCCCAAACGCCAGATGGACGACAACTATGAAACGCTTGCCGCGCTCGTCAAGCCGGATGACGTTTTTGTGGACGCAGGGGGGGGCGCGGGGAGGTTCAGCCTGCCCATGGCGCTGCGCTGCCGTGAAGTGATCAACGTCGATCTATCCGCCGGGATGGGCGAGGAGTTCGAGGAGAGCGCCGCCGGGGCCGGAATCGCCAACGCCAAGTTTGTTCTATCGGACTGGCTGGATGTTGATGAAGTGCAGGGGGATGTGGTCCATGCCGCCCACGTGACCTATTTCGTCCGTGACATCGAACGGTTCGTCGCCAAGCTGGAGGGCGCGGCCCGCCGCCGCGTGATCATCACGTTGGCCAGCATCGCCGAACCGATGCTGAACGCCAAACTGTTCGAGATGGTCTACGGCGAGGAACAGGCAATAGTCCCCTCCTACACCTATCTGCTGCCGGCCCTTTGGGAGATGGGGGTCCTGCCCGACGTGAGGTTTCTCCCCCACGGGACTCACTTCAATGGTGTGTCCCAACTTCAGGAGTTTCCTCAGAGCAAAGAGGACGCAGTGGAGGTGGCGCTGGCCGGAGTTTGGCTGGCCCCTCAGCACCGGGACCGGGCCGAGAAGGTGGTGCGGGAGCGCTTCGATGAGCTATTCCAGCAGGATTCCGACGGTTTCATCCCAATGTGGCTGCCCGACGCTCAACAGGTGCTCATCACCTGGGAGACGGGCCAACACGGGGACGACGTCGGATGACCCCATCTTGTTACTGGGCCTGCCAGCGGGGATAATGTCTCCGGCACCGCGGTCAACATAAGTTTGGTTTAACCGGGGGCCAAGGCCCCAAAAGACACATTAAGCGAAGCGAGGTATGGATATGGACTGGGGAATGGCGAACCGAATGGCGCGGTTGATCCAACCCGACGGCCATTGCATGTTCTTGCCCATCGACCATGGGTATTTCCAGGGCCCGACCCGGATGCTGGAGCAGCCGGGCGAGACCATAAAACCCCTGCTTCCCTATGCCGACGCCCTCTTCGTGACCCGCGGAGTGGTGCGGGCGGTGGTCGACCCGGCCCTGGACAAGCCGGTGATCCTGAGGATGTCCGGCGGGACCAGCATGGTGGGCGCCGACCTGGCCGACGAGGGCATCACCACCTCCATGGATGACGCAGTCCGCCTGAACGTGGCCGCGGTGGGCATCTCGGTGTTCATCGGCACCGAATTCGAGAAACAGTCTCTTTTGAACTTGGGCAAGTTGGTTGATGAGGGCGAACGGTACGGGATCCCAGTGATGGCCATCACCGCCGTGGGCAAAGAACTGGAGAAGCGGGACGCCCGGTACCTGTCCCTGTGCTGCCGCATCTGCGCCGAGTTGGGCGCCAAGGTGGTCAAGACGTACTGGTGCGAGGACTTCGACAAGGTCACGGGTGGCTGCCCGGTGCCGGTGGTCATGGCCGGCGGCCCCCAGGCCGACACCGAGAAGGAAGTCATGGAGTTTGTCAAAGACGGCATGGACAACGGCTCCATCGGCATCAACCTGGGCCGCAACATCTGGCAGAGCGATCACCCTGTGCCCATGATCCGGGCGCTGCGTCACATCGTTCACGAGAACGGCACGGTGAAGGAGGCCCAAGAGGTCTTCGACAGCGTGAAGGCCGGCAATGGCCGGGTCGCTTCGGTGCCCGCGTAATTCCCTTCACTCGACGTAAATCAGGGGCCTAGGGCCTTGTTTTGGAGATTGCCGTCCCGGCCATTCGTTCGTCCTGAGCCCCGTCGAAGGACTTTGACTTAGGCGCGTTCATGGTTCGACGGAGCTCACCACGAACGGTGGCGGCAACCCCAACCGGGTTGGTAACGCCAACTGGTGGCGGCAACACCAACTGGTGGTTGGTAACGCCAACTGGCGGTGGCAACACAAACTGGTGGCTACAACGCTAAGCGGCGGTGGTCATGTCCATTATGGCGCCGGCAATACCGATTACGATTAGGAAGTACTGACTAACATGCGTGTCGCCATGTATTACAACAACCACGACGTGCGCGTGGAGGAGATGCCGGTGCCGGAGATCGGACCCGGCGAACTGCTGGTGAAGGTCGAGGCCAGCGGCATCTGCGGCAGCGACGTCATGGAGTGGTACCGCATCCAGAAGGCCCCCACGGTCTTGGGCCACGAGGTGGCGGGGACCGTGGCCAAAACCGGCGACGGGGTCGACCGTTTCAAACCAGGCGACCGCGTGATCGTTACCCACCACGTTCCCTGCAACGCCTGCCGCTACTGTCTCAGCGGCCATCACACCGTCTGCGACACCCTCCGGGAGACCACCTTCGAGCCCGGAGGGTTCTCCGAATACCTGCGGGTCCCGGCCATCAATGTCGACCGGGGTGTCTTCACCATTCCCGACGGTCTCTCCTTTGATGAGGCGTCCATCGCCGAGCCATTGGCCTGCGTCTACCGGGGCCAGCGCCGGGCCAACATCCAACCGGGACAGACGGTCATAGTCTTGGGCAGCGGACTGGCCGGTCTGCTGCACATCAACCTGGCCAGGGCCTTAGGCGCAGGCCGGATCGTCGCCACCGACATGGTCCCGGCCCGGTTGGAGGCCGCCCAGAGGCTGGGGGCCGATCACACCTTCCTGGCCACTGACGACATCCCCGCCCGGTTGCGGGGGGTGAACGACGGCCGCCTGGCCGAGCTGGTCATCGTCTGCACCGGCGCCCCGCCGGCGTTGCAGCAGGGGTTGGATTCGGTGGACCGGGGCGGCACGGTGCTGTTCTTCGCTCCCACCGAGCCGGGGGTAAACATCTCGGTGTCGGTGAACGACCTGTTCTTCCGCAATGACGCCACCCTGACCACCACCTACGCCGGCGCTCCCGCCGACCTGGCCACGGCTCTGGAGATGATCGCCTCCGGGCGGGTCCAGGTGGGTCAGATGATCAGCCACCGGCTGGGACTGGAAGAAGCGGGATTGGGATTCAAGCTGACCGCCGAGGCCCAGTCTTCGTTGAAAGTGATCATCCAACCGCATAAAGGCGCATAGCGCCGCTAGCCGCTTCGCGGGCGTAGCACACCTTTTGTCCGCTTCGTGAGGTTGCCCGATGTCAGCTTCCACTTCCAGATCCCGCAAGGTAAAAAACCGCCCCGCGGGCAGCTACGCCTTGGCGCTGTGTCTCCCTTCCAGCCGTAAGATAGCCGTCGGCAAGTTGGGCTTGGTAGAGTTTCCCAGAGGCCACTACATCTACTTCGGAAGCGCCTTGGGCGGACTGAAAGCACGAGTGGCCCGTCACCTGCGTTCCGAAAAGAAACTCCATTGGCACGCCGACTATCTCGGCGCGGAGGAATCCTGGACCCAGGTCTGGCAGTTGGCGGACGGGCAGCGCTGGGAGTGCGTTTGGGCCACCGCCGCCGCAGCCACGGCCGGGGTGTCCGTGCCCGCGCCGGGCTTTGGATCGTCGGACTGCCGGTGCCGCTCCCACCTGGTGCGGGTGAACAATGCCAAAGCGGTGCGGGAGTTGCTGCGCAGTTTGACCCCAGCGCCACGCCGATCGAGGCTCAAACCAGAACTTTCTTCTTGACGGCTACCCACGGGTCTGTACTATCATATCGCCGTCATACCCACTGGAATTCCGATTTAAAATATCCGAATGATTGATGGGCGCTGGCTGGTGTCACGCCACCGCGCCCCAGACGGGAGGCCGCCATGGAAATTGGAATCTTCCTTGAATTCCCGGTAAGGGAAGGGGGGACCGAGAAGGAGGCCTTCGACGACTCCTTCGTCCTGGTCAACGAGGCCGAACAACTGGGAGTGGACTCCCTCTGGTTGGCCGAGTACCACTTCAGTCCCGGCCGGGTGATGGCATCGCCCATAGCCATCTTGAGCAACATCGCCGCCCGCACGGAACGCATCAGGCTGGGCACCGCGGTGATCCTGCTGCCATTGGCGAACCCGGTGCGGGTGGCCGAGGAGATCGCCACACTGGACCTGGTCAGCGGAGGCCGGGTGGAATTCGGCATCGGCCGCGGCACCTTCCCCAACGTTCACGAAGGTTTCAATTCCCCTTTCGCCGAGAGCCGGGGCCGTTTTGAAGAGAGCTTGGAGATAATCCTTAAGGCTTGGACCAACGAGACGTTCTCATTTGAAGGCGAGTACTACAACCTCAAGGACCTGACCGTAACCCCAAAGCCCTATCAGACTCCCCATCCCCCCATTCGTGTGGGCGTAACCTCCGCCGAGAGTTTCACCACCACCGGCCGCATGGGCTACGACCTGCTGATCAATCCCTCCCGCGTTTTCACTTTGGCCGGGCTCAAGCCCCAGATAGAGGAGTACCACCGGGCCTGGAAGGAGGCCGGCCACCAGGGCAAGGGTAAAGTTGGACTGCGGGTGCCCGTCTATCTCTCCGAGGACGCGCAGAAGGCCCATGACGAACCCATGGAAAGCGCTCTGTTCTCCATGGGGCGCCTGTCGGACCGGGTGGCCAGCTACGCCCAGTACGGCGGCACCACGGGGAATTGGGGCCAGGAGGCCGAAACCGTCAAGAACATGTCCTATGACGATTGGTTCCGCGATAAGGTGGCCTACGGCACCCCTGAAGCCGTGACCGAGAAGCTGCGGGGCTTGGCTGAGGATTTGGGCTTGGACCACATCATGTTCGAGGTCAACTTCGGGAACAAGATACCCCTGGAAAATCAGGTGCGCAGTCTGCGCTTGATGATGGAGAAGGTGGCCCCCAACTTGGGGTAGCCGAGGGATACAGAAGAAACCATGATTTGGGACGAATTGGAAGCCGGCTCTAGGGTTGAAGCTGTGAAGACTTTCGAAGTCCATATGGGCATGGGAGCCCCGGTCGGCAGCGGAACATTCAACGTTGAAGCCGGGGATACCGGAGAAGTCACGATCAAACGCAAAGCCGGTAAGCTCCAATGGCTGGTGATCAAATGGGACCGGTTGGGCCGGACATTCAATCTGAATGCCGACGAATTCGATCTGATCAAGCCGGCATAGGACCCGTGTCAAACCCCCTGGGCCCGACAGGGCCGTTCGGCCCTTATCCGACCGTCCGGTCGTGTGCTAGCATCCCGTTTTAACAGATTGAACGGCTCTGGGCTTGGCCGTGTGCCGAGTCGAGCCGGTTGAGGATATCCGGGTCCCATTCGCCCAGAGCGGAGAGATCGGATATGAGCTGTGGTGAATTCGAGGTTGGAGCACGGATCGAAGCGGTAAGGGACTTCGAGATTGAAGAAGCCCTTGCGCGGCGGGACAAATGGGTCCACCAGATCCAGACTGGAGACTCTGGGGAAATACTGAGAAAATTGGCGCTGGGGAAGCACCACTCCGTTATAGTCCGTTGGGACAAGATTCCCCAGAGCCGCCTGAGCATCGACGGTTCCCTTTTCGAGTGTGTGAAATCCGCGGCTCCAGATAGACCAGCCTAGCTGGGCTGCGCCTGACGGGAGCGGCGAATGGAGCGGTTAGATTGTGTGCTAATATCCCTTCAACGCCGTCTGTACCGGCCCCTTCTGATCATCGGTGATTCCGGTCGAAATCTTTAAAGAGGTGTTCTAGGAAATGGTTCAAGCAGAGAATAAAACTAGATTCGAGGCCGGTCCCGTGACGTTCATCGTCAGACATGAGCTGTGGGACGGCAATATCCAGGACCACGCGGACCAAGGGGTTTCCATCGTGGTCGCCGGTGAGGTCGACGGAAAGGAGACCGTCCTGATCCGGTTCAATTGCTTCGACATCGAGAGAAGTTATATCTATGGTCCGGAGAACCCCGACCTGAAAACCGAAGGGCCGATGATGCTGGCCGGCCGGGCGGTCAACCCCACAGGCATGGGGAAGATGTACCGGATGGACCCCATAGCCGACGGCAATCCCATCGGTTGGACCATAAAGACCCTGCAGACGAAACTCCCAGCCATGCTGGAAAGAGCAGGGTATCCGGAGATCGCCGATAAGTTGGACCTTGAAGAATTGGCGGACGTTCTGCCCGAACTGGAGGCATGCGCCAGGGACCTTTTCGTTTCCAAGCGGAATACGGTTAAACACAACCGGGGCACGGACATCTTCGAAGCGGGGAATATCAGATTCGGGCTGGAGATGCGGCGTCTTCCCGTCGGAGACGGCGGCTTGGCGATCCACGTACTGGCTGACTTGGCCGGTTCAACGTCGAAATCGTACGTGGAAGAGACTGAGATCATGGCCTTCGACATCTTCTGGGATGGACCTCATTACCACTACGGCCCCCGGAACAAGAACCACCGGATCTATTGGGACAAGACCCTGGTCACCGACCCTCTGGGTTGGGTATTGGACCAGCTCGAAAGCAAAAAACTGGGACCGATGATCGAGCGCGCTGGTTATCCAGGCGTGGCGGCCGATCTAGACTTGGACCTGATCGACTCCGTTCTGCCTGCGATGAAGAAGAGAGCCCGTGAGATGCAGGATATGGGAGAGAACCTAACCGGTCATCCAGGCTTGCCTGAGGAGGTTACCCCCAACCTGGTTCCCAATTAAGCGAAACACCCGGCTCACAGACGCCTTAATAAAGCAGCCCGGCCAATCATTGGCCGGGCTGTTCGCTTACTGGAGCGCCTGGCGACGGGCTTTCCGGCTTCAGCGGTCCAACCCTTCGAGTTGGGACTTAATCATCTTCAGGACCTGGGACTGGTTGAGGTACCTTATGGGTTGGACCAACGGCCACACCAGATAAGCAGGCAACGCCCACCATTGGCCGGCGGGCTCACTGCTCCGGGTGAGCCGAGTGCCCAGGCCGCTTGGTTCCAGGTCGTAGGAGATGCGGTAGGCGGACTCCGACGCCATCTGCACGGGGCGGACTCCCTTGGACTGGGTGCGGCCCGAGTACGCGGGAGCCAGATACACCTCCGACTGTAAAAAAGCTATGTGCGAGTAAGGTTCCAACCTGGTGATCTCCATTCGGAACGACACCGGCCGGTCCCGGTAATTACCCTCCATGCGCCCCAGGTATCCCACCCTGGGCTCTCCCGGTGACGTTTCCGTTACCCGCATGTTGAACGACTGGTACCAGGCCACATGCTGGCGAACGTCCGCCAACCAAGCGAAGACCCGCTCGGGAGGGGCGTTGATCAACGCGGATTTACTTACCCGGAACATCTTGGATCATGGACTGGGCGCGCGCCGTTAGGTCAGATAGATTATCACTACGACGATCACCACCGGGATGCCGATAACCACCAAGAGGCAACCCAGCTTGGTGATGCAGCTCATGATGGTCAAAGGGAGCCGGATCAGCTTCAACGCCAGGCGTAGCGGCAGGGTCACCAGGCCCAATAATTGAAACACGGTCTAGGCTGTCGCCCACTGGACGCCGTTAAGCACCATCTTCTGGAATTCCGGCGACTGGAAGCTCTTCCCGTCGTGGCCCAGCAGCAGGCTGAATACCTTGCCCTGGCCGTAGGTGCGGGTCCAGCCCAGGGGGAAGGTCCCGGCCGGCATGTGGGTGGGGGTCCGGTCCGGTCCCCAAGGCCAGGTCCCCTCCTGGGAAGTGGCGGTCAGGAAGACATCGTTCCCGTCCTTGTAATCGATGCCCATGTACAGTTCGTCTTCGGTGCTGAAGTCGGAGACGCCCGCGACGCCCGCGTGACCGGCGTTGCTGACCTTCACATCCACATTGCCGTATGGCGGATGGAAGCTGGCGCCGGAGACCCAGCCGCCGCCGGTGATCTCGGCGAACTCGGACCAGTAATCGGCGCCGCAGCCGGAGATGTGCAGACACACGAACCCTTTTCCCGACTTGACATAATCGATGATCCCGTTCTGCTGGGCCTCGGACAGTTTCATCTCCGCGAAATCGGCGGCATTCTCCCGCCGGGTGTTGAACACCAAGGCGTCATAGGCGTTCATTCCGGCCTTGTCGGCCAGCACCGAGGCGTCCTCGGTGGCGGTGACGTCATGGCCCGCCGCTTTGAGGAAACCCTCGAGTATGGGCGTGGACTCTTCATAAGGGTGTCTCCCGCCGGTGATTACAAGCAGTTTCACTTCTGTTGCCTCCAGATGTTTGTTCGCATAAATAGGGCGTCCGAGGCGGTATTATACGTCAAGACGCTGCGCTATCGACAGCATATACAGGCTCAGCGAACCGATATGACACGGTGACGGCGGCCTGGTCTGCGCCGTTATAGCCCTGGCCGTCGCGCCCTTGGTGTTCGGGCTGGTTGGCATTGCAGCTGGTACGGTGGCGGTAGCGGACGGTGAGCGTTGGTGGGGCGCTGCGGGGGTCACTGCCAGCGGTGGGGCGTTGATCGTGAGCTTTTACTTGGCTGCTGGGCTGGTGGCGTAGAGCGGCCGGGGTCTCAGGGAGCGCTGTGGCGGCAGCGGTTTGGTACTGGTGGGCTGTCTCGTAGGCGTGAAAGGCAGCTAAATGTTGCCTGGATTATAATAGAAGTGGTAATGTCTTCGACAGGTTATAGTAGCTCCTTAAAGAGGCCCACTCATGTCTAATACACTCGAAAGCGACTTCAAGTACTACATTGATCACCAAGATGAAATGGTCGATCAGTACGATGGGAAAGTTATCGTCATCAAGGACGAGGTTGTATTGGGAGCCTACGATAGCGAGTTGGCTGCAGTGACTGAGACTAAGAAAACCCACGATCTCGGAACGTTTTTGGTTCAACGGGTCTCTTCAGGAAACACTGACATTTCTCAGACATTCCACTCCCGCGTAGCCTTCTCATAACCTCTCGCGCTTTTACATCCGACGGGCACCAAATTCTGAGAGAACTGGTTAACCAATGCGAAATCTCAGAAGCGTTTGATCCAGATTCCGGTGAAGAGCCGCCCGAACTCAGGGAGTTCGATGCATTGTGGGACACTGGAGCCACGAACTGCGTAATCACCCAAACGGTAATCGATTCGTGTGGCCTGTCGCCTATAAGCCGGACCCAAGTTACCGGCGTGCACGGAAAACAAGAATCCGACGTATATCTAGTTAACATCCGTTTGCCTAACGCCGTCCAGTTCGTGGGCCTACGCGTTACTAAAGGCGAATTCAGTGGCGCTGACATCATAATCGGGATGGATGTGATTACCAGCGGAGATTTCACAGTTTCCAGTTACGACGGAATTACGAAATTCTCGTTTAGAATGCCTTCCGAAGAGCACTTAGACTTTTTGCCGGAGGCCCGCAGAAAAAACCTTTTTCAGCAATTTCAGCACGGTGGTGGCGGTAATACCCGCAAGAAAAGACAGAAACCAGCGAAGAAGAAGAAGCGATAAAACCACTCGTCGCTTCCGCGCTTTCAACCGGTCCCACCGCACCGTCACCAGCTCCCCAGTATCCAGCATGACGTGGAACCCGTTGGCTAGCTCGCCTGGGAAGTCCACGGTCCGCTGGTATGCGTTGATTTCCTCCTTGCCACAATGGCCAGCGTACCTGCCAACGCATCCAGGTTGGATTATCACTTGATTCTTACATTCGCCGCCGAACTCCTCGATATACTGGCGTGGCAGGTGGTGGCAAACGGGTGGAGAACCGGCCCGAAGTCATTCCATTAGACCTGTTGACAAGACCGCGAAAGAGTGAAGGCCTCATTTGAGCAATTCCACTGTAAACGAGGTTGTCGTGAGAGACCAAAGGGGTGGCATTGCCATTCTCACGGCCTTGGGGTTCCTGCTCTTCTCCGTTCCTCTAATCACTGCCTCTCTGAACCTAGCCCAAAACACCGCCATCGACGCCCGAGTAAAAACCATCATCACGCAGCGGCAATACTGCGGCCTGGCGGTGAATGAATATCTCACCTACCTGTTAGCCGACACCGCCCGTTGGGACGTTTGGCTGGCGACCAATGTGGACCCCGGGGACCCAACGGGTGCCACCCACACCGAAACTACGGATCTCTGCGGAAAGGACATCACGATCACGGTGATTCAGCAGGCCGTATTACCTCCTGCGGATGTTGACGACTCCTTGGATAGTTTGGTCACCATCCCAGCACTCGCCGCCTATAACAAGAGGGCACTCCAGGTGACCAAGACGGTGTCAGACTCCAATCCAACCGGCGGCGATTCGGTCACCTACACGATTACGGTTGCCAATCGTGACGACGCACAAGCCGACCTCAGAAACATCAAAGAGACTCTCCCGGACGGTTTCTCCTACGATTGTAGCGGCCCGGCTGATCAATTAACTCTGCCGGGAGCGACCCCTGCGGACATTGTCCCCAAAGGTGGCTGTCCAGATCCAGATGACACTGACATTGAGTGGAACATACCAGGAAACCCCGATCTCCAGCCTGGGGAGTCAGCCACCTTGACCTTCACAGCAGTAACCGGCTTAACGTTCGGTTCCTATTGCAATGAGGTCGCCGCAAAACCAGATGAGAACGATAATACGAGCGGAAAGACAGCAATCGTTCAGATCGGTCCCACCGCAGGTCTTTGCTCAGGTGAAGCATTGGTGGGGACCAAGACCTGGACCACTGCCAACTTGGTTTCAACAAACACGAATACCTCTCCTTACAGTTACACTTTCGAGGTCGAATTCGAGATAAAGTTGGAAAACATCGGGACCGAAGATCTTGATCTCGCAGAATTGATCGATCTGTTGCCGACTGGCTTTTCTTTCGTCTCCACAAGTGCATCCGGTGACATCATCGACGCGCCATCGAGTATTCAGTTCGAAACCTTGGTTGATCGCGAAAAGATTATTTGGCGTTTCACCCCAGATGTAACCTTGGCTTCCGATACCACGCAAATGCTCATATACACGACCTTGGCGGTCATTTCCAGGGGAAATCACCGGAGCGATCTTATAATGGATTTCGCAGGTGGAACCTTCACGCGAGACAAGTATACCTGGCCCACGGCGATGCTTGGAGTGAGAGATGTTTTCACCGTGTCAGCCACCTCCGATGACGATGGAAAAGTAGTGGTTACTCAGCATGTGTTGGTCGCGAACCAGAGCGGCATAGTCGATTTCTGGGATCTGAAATAGCTCTGGCTTAGATCATAAGCTCCGGGAATCCGGCGCGTTTCAGATGGGACCCAGGTAGTGCATACACATTGATCGTGTCCCAGTCCGGCCGGCGTACTTGCCGGTGGTGATGGTCACCCGGTCGCCGCGGCGCCGCATCCATTGCATTGACCCACCGTAGGGTCGGGTCATGCGGCCGGGGAAGAGGGCGGTGTCAGTTATTGTTGCGGGCGTTTGAATATTGCTGTACCAACCGTTCTTACCTCATATTCTTCGTGGATATCCACGACATTTACTAGCTCCCAGCCGTCTAACCCGCGTTGAATGAACCATTCGTTGCGCAATTCTGTTGATTCTGGATTATCGGAGTTGCGAATTAGCAATTGTTCGATTCGATATTCCCAGATGACCATTGGTCTCCTCTCGGATAGTAAAACGTTAGATGGCATACTACCATCCGCCAGGGAGCGGGAATCAGACCTCCCGTAAACGCCTGGGCACAGCGGGGGTCTCCCAGGCAAAGAAAAGGGGCCAGCTTAGGCCAGCCCCTTGGTGCCTAGTTGCCGGTGTTGGTGTCCGGACCGTCAATCTAACAGAACCGCCGCATTTGACCCTTTCTTGAGACTCGTTCGGTGCACCACAGTTAGGGTTTTTGATGTGCTGTGAGTATCGCTGCGATAAGACGATGGGATTGCCACCGGTTATGCGCCCGTTCTCGAGGACCGTGGCAGAAGCTCTGCTGGATGTTATCGTACTGACCCATGAGACTCGTTCTGACCGCCGTTCTTGTCTCCATCGCCGGTTGCTCCGCCGCCGTCGGGGAAACATTGCTCCGATGTGATGATTGCGAAGAAGTCCGGGTGATCCGGGTGATCGACGGCGATACCTTGGACACACCCTCCGGCCGTATCCGGTTATTTGGGGTCGATACACCCGAGATTGGTGAGCGCTGCGCGGTAGAGGCCGCCAACCGATTAAGCGGGCTTGCCGGCAACTCGGTCCGCTTGGAGGATGGGCCGAGGCTGACCGACCAGTTTGGCCGGCGCCTGGCCTACGTCTACACCAAGGACGGTTTAAGTATCGATGAGATACTGGTCCGGGAAGGCTTAGGTACCGCCTGGACCGAAGACGCCCAGCACCGCGACTATCTGGTGGGTTTGGAACGGGACTCCAGGGCGTCCGAATTCGGATGCCTGTGGTCAAAGTGAGACAGGCGACTTCGCTGGGTCCGAAATAACCAGGAGGAATCATGACCGACACGGGTAAATCACAGCCGCGGGTGGTGGTCACCAAGCTGGAAGGCCGGGGTCCGCTGAACCTGCTGGGAAAGGAGACTTTCTTGGCCTTGAAGGCCGAGCTGGACCGATTGGACCAAGACCGGAGCGTTAGGGCAGTCATCCTGACGGGGTCTGGAGACCGCGCCTTCTCCGCCGGGGTGGACCTGCATCAGATGAAAGACCTGGACCCAGCGGACGCCGAGGCGTTCATCACGGCGTTGCACGGGCCGGCCAGAAAGCTGCTCACCATGGCCATCCCCGCCATCGCCGCCATCAGGGGCCCGTGCTTGGGCGGGGCCTTGGAGTTGGTCCTGGCCTGCGACATCCGCATCGCAACCGAGGACGCCGTGTTGGGCCTGCCGGAGGTACAGGTGGGGATACCGTCGGTGATCGAGGCTTCATTGCTGCCGCCCACAATCGGGCTGGGCCGGGCCCGCCGCCTGCTGCTCACCGGTGAGACTGTGAACGCGTCAGAGGCCCTGGCCATGGGGCTGGTGGACCGTGTCGTTCCCGCCGGCTCGCTGATGGATGTGGCCCATGAAACGGCCAACCGGTTCTTGGGCATGAGCCGGGACGTGCTGGCGTCCCAGAAGAACATCGTGGCCAAATGGCTGGAGTTGGGGGAAGAGGCGTCCGCCCAGTTCACCATCAAGGAATTCGCCCGCATCTTCAACACCCCGGCGCCACACGAGGGAATGGCCGCCTTCTTGGAGAAGCGGGCGCCGGATTATGGGGACGGGTAGGCGTCCTACCAGCTATGGCCCGGCTCCCTTTCCTGCAGCACCTCGCCGAAGAGGGTCAGCACCTGGTCGATCTGCAACACCACGGCGGCGGTCTTTGATTCGGGGTCGGTGATCAGGCCCGACTCAAAGAGCCGGTTGATGGCGTCCTCGTAGACCGGACCTTTCTCGTGGACGGAAGCGGTGCACCGGAATTTCCAGCCCGTTTGCTGCTCCGAGTGCCGGAACAGCAGCACCACTTTTGGGTTGTCTTCGATGTGTTCCAGGGGTGTGCGCCCGGTCCGGTCCCGGTAGACGAAGGAGCTATCGTCCAGGGCCAAGACGGTGCCGATGTACCCGCAATTTGGCGTGCCATCGGGCGAGGCGGTGGCGACGATGCATGGGTTTCCGCTCTCCCGGGCGTTGTTCACCAACTCGCGCATCTCTTCGGTCAGCTTTATCAAAATCGCCTCCTTTGCTACGGGCTAGGCCGGGTAGTGCTCTTTCCACCAGCGGGCGATCTCGTCCCGCCGGGCGAACCAGACCCCCTCTTTCTCCGAGGCGTATTTCAGGAATTGGTCCAGGGCGTAGGCCCGTGAGGGCTTGCCGATGATCCGGCAGTGCAGGCCCACCGACATCATCTTGGGGTGGGTGGCCCCTTCTTCGTAGAGCATGTCGAAAGATGACTTGGCGGTTTCAAAGAAAACGTTGGGCGGGATCAAGCCCCCACTCCAGAACTTGAAGTCGTTGACCTCCAGGGAATAGGGCACCACCAGCCAGGGCTTGCCGTGGACCTGGGTGTAGTAGGGGAGGTCGTCGTTGTAGGCGTTGCAGTCGTACTCGAACCCGCCCTCTTCGACCACCAGTTCGCGGGTGTTCACGCTGGGACCGTAGCGGGTGTACCAGCCGATGGGGCGCTGGCCCGTGGTCTTGGTGATGGACTCCACCGCCTGGCGGATGGCCTCACGCTCCGAGTCCCGGTCCATCTTGTAGTACTCTTCCCACCGGTTGCCGTGGCCCATGACCTCGTGGCCCCGGCGCACGATCTCCGGGCCCACCTCCGGGTTGCGCTCCAGGGCCAGGGCGCAGGCGAAGAAGGTGCCTTTTATGTTGTGCTTGTCCAGGATGTTCATCAGCCGCCAGACGCCCACCCGGCTGCCGTACTCGAAGAAAGACTCGTTGGCCAGGTCCCGTTCCCCCGGGCTTACCGGCGAAGGCGATTCGCCGCCGGTCTCGCCCCTGGGGTCGCCGTCCAGGATTGAATACTCGGAGCCCTCTTCGTAGTTGACCACCACCGAGACGGCGATCCTGGCCCCGTTGGGCCACTTGACCACCGGGGGATTTGCGCCGTAGCCGATCAGGTCTCTAGTGCTCATCGTTGCTTCCTCGTAGTATCGAAGTTAAGTGGTACCGAAGTTTAGGGCGGGGTCACTGCCCCAGCTTCCAGTGATACAGCACCACCGCCACAGATGTCGCCAGGTTCAGACTGGAAACGCCGTTCTCCATGGGGATGGACACCCGGTGGTCCGCCGCCTCCAGCAGTTCTTGGCTGAGTCCCTGCCGCTCGGTGCCAAAGGCCAGCAACGCCCGGTCCGGGAGACGAAAGTCCTTCAGCGGGTCCCCACCCAGGTCCACGGCCACCAATGGGCGGCCGCAGGTGGGGAGATTTTCGGTGCGGGCCACCGGCAGGGCGAACTGCAGCCCCACTCCGCTGGTTAAAGCCGCCGGCTTCCAGGGGTCCAGGTTACCGGTGTTCACCACTCCGGCGGCCCCGGCGGCGGCGGCGGCACGGACAGCGGCGCCGATGTTGAACAGATTTCGAGGGTTCTCCAGCAGGACCACCGGCGCCGGGGCCGGGTTGTCCAGAAGACTGGCAAGATCGACGGCCGGACGCCGGGCGATGGCCATCACGCCGGTGGGGGGTTTCACGGGACCCAGTTTCTCGAACACATCACCGGGTACGGCGATGGCCAGGTCATTGATCTTGCCGCCGAGGTCCGGCGCGTACTCGGCCTGCAACGCCGCCAGTTCTTGCAGGTCGGGACTGACAACCTCCAGCAATTCCGCGCCGAAACGGATGGCGTGTTTCAGCGGGTGGAACCCCTCGATCACCACCAATGACGGGTCGTTGCGCGCGTTGTAGAAGCGGTCTTCGATGGGCTTCTGCTTCATGTTTCCTGCGGTCAAGTCCTAGCTGCCCCACGGGCTCGTTTAATGCGGCCATTATGGCAGATTGGCGGCCGGACGTTCCAAAGGGGAAAGTTGGTAGAATCAGGGTCGGAGTCCTTTGGAGTCAAACCCGACCCAAGAAAGAGGGACCGGATGGAACTGAAAGTCGGCCAGAAAGCCACCCGCAGCAACACCCTTACCTTTGACAACGTCAAGACCTACGCGGAGATCACCGGCGACTACAACCCCCTTCATTTCGATGAGGGTTTCGCCGCCAAGACCAAGTTCAAGGAACTGGTGGTGCAGGGAGGGCTGACCTCGGGGATACTCAACGCGCTGGTGGCCATGGACATGCCTGGACCGGGCACGGTGTTCATGAGCCAGGACCTTAAATTCATCGCTCCGGTGTTCATCGGAGACACCATCACCGCCCAGGCCGAGGTGCTGGAGGTCCATGCCACCAAGCCGGTGACTAAACTCAAGATGACCATCACCCGCCAGACCGGAGAGACGGTGCTGGAGGGCGAGGCCTGGTGCTATACGTTCACGCCGGATGGTTGATTTTCGATCCTCTGGCAGCTTTCCTCAAGTGATTTCACTAAGATCTTAATATGGCATGGAGGAGAAAAGGGATGGAGGCCAAAGCCAATTCATTACTGCCGGAGCAATTCGGAGCCCTGCAGGGAGTGCGCATCCTCTCGACCGGGACTATCATTGCCCAGCCTTTCGCGGCGGATATGGCCGCTGCGATGGGAGCAGAGGTTATTCAAATCGAACGCCCTGGTTCCGGAGATGCGGTTTGGAGAAATCTTGAGTTCCCCATCAGCGGCAATGACAGCTATTCCGTCGCCGCCGGTTGGGTCCAGCACCGGCGCAATACGATGCACGCCACGCTGGACCTCAGCAACCCCAAGGGCAGGGATATATTTCTTAAACTTATTCCCCTGATGGACATTTGGATGGAAAGCTCCATACCAGGGACCTATAGCGGGTGGGGATTGGACGATGAAACGATCTTGAAAGCCAACCCTAGTATCGTGATCACCCACGTTTCGGGCTACGGTCAGGACGGAGATCCCGACTATTTGAAACGAGCCTCCTACGACTTCATCGGGCAAGGCTTCGGCGGGTTGATGAACTTGATCGGCTTTCCTGATCCCGACCCTCCGGTGAGGGCGGTCCCTTGGACCGGAGACTTCGTCACCGCGCTCTTCTGCCTCTGGTCATCATTATCAGGATATATCTACGCCCAACGCACTGGGCAAGGGCAGGTTATTGACTTGGCCCAGTTCGAGGCTGTGCATCAAATTCTAGCCGGCACCATGGTCGCTTATTACGAACTTGGGCTGGACCGGCAGCGCTCCGGCAATAAGGCGGGGTTGCTGCAACCCTACGACTGCTACCAAGCCAAGGATGGTTGGGTCAACATCGCTGCCATTGGCCCCCGATTCCGGAATTTATGCGTTGTCCTTGACCTGGACCCAACGGAGGAAAAATGGCACACGGCTGGGGAAGCGGTAGAGTCTCCTGAAGGAATCGAGTTCGATGCCATCTTGCGAGGCTGGCTCGAAGAGCGCACCGTGCAGGAGGTCGTGGATGCTTTGAAAGCAGCCGAAGTAGCGTGCTGCGCCATCATGACACCCAAAGACATGGCGGAAGACCCCCAATACCAGACCCGCAACGTCCACATCGAATGGGAAGATATCGGTTTGGGCCGGAAGGTCAAGGGCACTGGTATCACTCCCAAGTTCTCCCTGACTCCCGGGAAGATTTGGCGGGGGTCTGTACCGGTCGGCTATGACAATCAATCGATCTACTGCGATTTCCTTGGGCTGACCCCTGCGGAGTTGAAGCAACTGGGGGAACAGGGAGTCATCTAGGCTCCACACTCGGGCGCCAACGCGGTGCGCAACGGCCTCGTCGAGACAAAGATGACCATCACCCGCCAGACCGGAGCGACGGTGCTGAAGGGCGAGGCCTGGTGCCATACGTTCACCCCGGATGTCAACCCTGAGGGCGCGGCGGAGGGTAGCGAACAAACGTGATCGGTGCGCCGGGGTGGACGAGATTGTAGAATGTTCCGAACAGCCCATTGAAGAGAAACCGAGGGCGGGAGTGACGATATGCGCGGAGTGACATTTCCGGGAAACAGGCAGGCCGAGATACGGGAGTTTCCGGACCCCCACGCCGGGCCGGGCGAGGCGGTGCTCAGGGTGCGGGCCTCGGGCCTTTGCGGCACCGACCTCCACCGTTACCGGGGTTCGGAACCGACGGATATGATCACCGGCCACGAACCCTGCGGCGTCATCGAGGAGCTGGCGCCCGGCGCACCTCCGGGCATCAAGGTGGGCGACCGGGTGATCTGCCACCACTACGCCGGCTGCGGGGTCTGCGAGAACTGCGCCATGGGTTATGAACAGCTCTGTGTCCATGGGCGAATCACCTTCGGCGGCGGCACGGGGCACGGGGCCAACGCCGACTACATCTTGGTGCCGTCGCGGAGCCTGGTGCTCCTTGACGACGAACTGTCCTTCGAAGAGGGCGCGGCCATCTCCTGCGGCACCGGCACCGCCTGGAACGGTCTCAAGAAGATGGACGTCTCCGGCCGGGACACCGTGGCCGTGTTCGGCCAGGGCCCGGTTGGAGCCAGCGGGACATTGTCCGCCAAGGCCATGGGCGCGAAGGTCATCGCCGTGGACGTGGTGCCGGAACGGCTGGCCCTGGCCACGGAGTTGGGCGCGGACCACGTCATAAACCCGTCGGAGGTCGACGCCGTGGAGGCCATCCGGGAGCTGACCGGCGGCCTGGGCGCGACCGCCACCATGGAGACCTCGGGCAACCCCAAAGCGAGACAGCAGGTGCTGGAATGTTTGCGTCCCTTCGGCCGGTGCTGCTACGTGGGGATCGGCGGCCCAGCTGAGATCGACTTCAACCGTGACGTCATCTTTAAGGTCGCCACCATCTTCGGCTCCTGGACCTTCAGCAAGTCGGAGTTGATCGAGATCGAGCGGTTCTTCGTGGACACCAAGGCCCCGCTGCACAAGCTGATCACCCACCGCTACCGGTTGGACCAGGCGGTGGAGGCCTTCAAGGAATTCGACGGCGCGACAACCGGGAAATGTGTCTTTATCATGGAGTAGAGCAGACCTCCGCCAAACATCCAGGCGGCGTATGACCGCCTGGCCGTCGACCCTGCGGGAGATAGATCGATACCGGCGCCTCTGGCATCGGACTAGACAAGGAACGATGGGAATTTAACCAGGCATACAAGGGGTGGCGTACCCATGAAAACGACGGCACGGATGGGAATATTGGTCGGCGGCGGACCCGCTCCCGGCATCAACAGCGCCATCGGCGCCGCGGTGATCGAGGCCGTGAATTCGGGCTTGTCCGTGGTGGGGATCCTCGACGGGTATAAGCACTTGGCGGATGGCCGGACCGATATGGTCCGGCCTTTGGACATCCCGGACGTCTCCCGGATCCACGCTCAGGGCGGCTCGATCCTTCGGACCTCCCGGACCAACCCGGCCCGGGACCCGGAAGTCTTGCAGCGAACGGTGGACAGCATCAAAACGCTGGGTATCGCCTACCTGATCACCATCGGCGGCGACGACACGGCTTTTGGAGCCTCGGAGATCGCCAAGGCCGCTGGGGGCAGCCTGAAAGTGGCCCACGTGCCCAAGACCATCGACAACGACCTGCCGCTGCCGGGAGGGCAGCCCACGTTCGGGTTTGAGACCGTGCGCCAGGTCGGGACCGAGGCGGTGCTCAATCTGATGGAGGAAGCCCGGACCACCAACCGGTGGTATTTCATCGTCGTGATGGGCCGGGAGGCGGGCCACCTTGCCTTGGGGATCGCCAAAGCCGCCGGGGCCACCCTGGCGCTGATCCCGGAGGAATTCCCCGATGATGGGCCGCGGTTGGACGAGGTCTCCAAGATATTGGAAGGCGCGATATTGAAGCGCCGGGTGATGGGCAACGAGCACGGTGTCGCCGTGATCGCGGAGGGTATCGCCGAAAAGATGTCCGTGGATGAATTGAGGAACCTGCCGGGCGTGACCGTCGAGTATGATTCCTACGGTCACATCAGCCTGAATGACATCCCGTTGGCGATCATATTGCGGCGGCAGGTCCAGCAGGCCTTTGCCCAAAGGGGCGAGCAGATCGCCATCGTGGATGTGACATTGGGCTACCAGCTTCGGTGCGCCCCTCCCATACCCTTCGACATCGATTACACCCGGACTCTGGGCTACGGCGCGGTCCGGTTCTTGCTGTCGGACACGGACGACGAACGGCTGCGGTTCGGAGGGATGATCTGCCAGGTGGACGGCCAGCGGAAGGTGCTGGCCTTTGACGACCTGCGGGACCCGGACACAGGACGCATCCGCGTCCGGACCGTGGACGTTGATTCCGAGTACTACGCGGTCGCCCGGGAATACATGATCCGGTTGGACCCCGAGGACTGGAGGGACCGTGATTTCATCTCCCAGATGGCCCAGGCCGCCAACCTCACCCTGGAGGCGTTTGAGAGCGCATTTGGCGGGGTGACCCAGCGCTCAGGCTAAGCGTCGTCCCGTCTCGGTCTCCCATTTCTCCTGAAATCGAATCGGTGCTACCCTCCTCCCAGTTGGTTTTGTGGAGGACTTTTGAAATGCCCGATACGAATCGTCAATGGCGGCTGGTGTCCTACCCCGAAGGCATGCCATCAGAAAGCGATTGGGAAATGTCAGAGAGCCCCATTCCGGAACCAGGGGAGGGCGAGATGCTGGTCCGGGCGATCTATCTCGACGTTGCGCCCTACATGCGCGCCCGAATCAGTCCGCAGAAGAACTACGCCACCGGTGTCAGCCCAGGCGAGGTGATGGTTGGAGGCGCCATCGGTGAGGTCGTCCGTTCCAACAGCCCTGCATACAAACAGGGTGATATCGTGGTCTCCGACTTCTCCTTCGGCTGGCAGGACTTTTCCGTTCTCTCTCCGGCGGTGGTGCGTCGTATCGACACCGGTCTCGCGCCCCCACCCTGTTGGCTGGATTTCCTCGGCCTGAACGGTCTGACCGCATATTTCGGCCTGCTCGACGTGGCCGAGATGAAACCCGGCGATACGGTTCTCATCTCCGCCGCCGCCGGTTCGGTTGGTCAGATCGCCGGCCAGATCGCGAAACTCTCCGGCTGCCGTGCCATCGCGGTCACGAGCTCCGAAGAAAAGATCGCCCGGTGCCGTGAGTTGGGCTATGACGCGGGCATCAACTACCGAACCGAACCTGACCTGGCGGCGGCCATCGCCAAGGTCTGTCCCGAAGGCGTCGACGTGTTCTTCGACAACACGGCCGGCCCGATCCATGACGCAGTGCTGCAGAATCTAGCTACCAACGCCCGCATCGCGTTGTGCGGCACCGTAAGTCTTGCGGAAACATTCGGGCAACCGGATATCGGCCCTCGATTCATGCGCCAGATCTTGATCGCCCGCGCCCGGATCCAGGGTTTCATCGTCCTCGATTATGAGCAACGCTACCAAGAGGCGCGGACACGCCTAGCCAACTGGTACCGCGCCGGTAACCTGCAATATCAATACGATATCGCCGATGGACTGGAGAACACCCCGAACGCCTTTTTACGGGTGCTGACCAGCAAGAACCTCGGCAAACAGCTTGTTAGGGTCGGGCCTGAATCTTAGATAAAGCTTAAGTGTCCATCAGATGGTCTTCGAACCAGTCCAAGGTTTCCATCCAAGCCCCTTCGGCGGCCTGAGGGTGGTAACGGCTGCCGGTATCGTTGAAGAAGGCGTGGCCCGCCCCAGGGTAGGTCACGAACTTGAAGTCCTTCTGTTGGGCCAACAGCTCCGCTTCCAGACTGGGCACCCCCGCGTTGATTCGCGAGTCCTCTCCGGCGTAGATCCCCAACACCGGGACATTTAGGTTGGCCACATCCTCCAGGGGCGGAGCGCTGCCGTAGAAGGGGACCGCCGCCTTAAGCTCTGGATTGCCAACGGCCATCAGCCACACGATGCTGCCGCCGAAGCAGAAGCCGATGGCGCCGACCCGGTCCCTCCGGACGTAGGACTGGTCTTGAAGAAATGCAACCGCGGCGTTGCCGTCGTAAACGACCTGGTCTCGTGGGATGCGGCCCAGAGCGGTGCGCATCTCGTTGGCGTTGGCGAAGGAGTCCGCGCCGCCTTGCCGGGAGAGCATGTCTATCGCCAGAGCGACGTACCCTTCCCGGGCCAAACGGCGGGTTAGGTCTAAGAAATGGGGCAGCAGGCCCCGGTTCTCGTGCACCACCACGACGGCGGGATGGGGTCCGGGGAGCGTGGGCCGGGACAGATAGCCCAGCAACTTCTCTCCGTCGGCGTCAAACTCGATGGGGCCGGCTTCTATCGAATCGGGCTTGGCCGAGTCCCCACCGGTGCGTGCGGGCGCCGTGGTGGACTCGGCTGTTGGGCTCGGCGATGCGGTGGCTTCAGAGCCGCAGGCCAAAGCAACGGCCGATCCGCCCGCGACGAGGGCCAACCGGCTCAGGAAGGTCCGCCGGGAAAGACTGCCGCCTAGGAATCTATCGGTGGTGTCCACAGTTCATTCCTCCGCCAAAGCGCACGATTACAGTCGATTCTGATAAGCATCTGAATCAGATACGTAGGGTAAACCGGAACGGATGCGGCCGGTCACGGTCCGCCGGGCGAAGGCGCGGAAGTCCGCGGAAGGCCATCAAAAACGCCGTGAACGGCCCGGCGCCCAAAGGTTAGATGCAGGCGTCCCGGACGGCTTGGGAGATGGCGGCCAGCCGGGGGTTGTTGGTGGCGGCGCCTCGGAAGCCGTTGGTGATGTAGCCCACGGCCAGGCCCGATTCGAAGTCGGCCCATCCGATGGAGGTGCCGGCGCCGCCGTGGCCAAAGGTCTTCAGCGGGTCGCCGGTGGGGGTCCCCATGCGTTCGTCGGCTAGGGCCAGGCCCAGGGACCGCTGGGCGAATGTTCCGATGGTTTTGTCGACGCCCTCAACTTGAAATTCGACGGCTTCTTCCACAGTGGCCGACTGGATCACGGTGGCGCCGTCCAACGACCCCTTGCGCTCCATCATGGCGTAGAACCGGGCCAGGTCTCCCGCGGTGGCGACGCCGTTGGCGCCGGGCACGATGGACTGGAGCACCGTTGGCCTGCTGAAGGTCGCGCTATAACCGCTGGCGTCTGCGTCGTCTTCCATCAGATGCATGGGCGATACACGGTCCTGCAGGTTCGGCGGCAGGCCCACATAGGTGCTGTTCATGCCCAGAGGAGCCGTCAGTTCTTCCGCCAGGAATCTATCGAAGGTGCGGCCGTCCACTCTGCGGACCAGCTCGGCGATGACCCAGCCGTAGTTGATGGGGTGGTAGGCCAGCGTCTCGCCGGGGGTGTAGATGGTGGGGGCCTGCTCCATGGCCAGGGTCACCTTGCTCCAGTCGGGCCAATCGGTCCAGGGCAGAGACTCCGGAGTCTGTGGGAACCCTCCCCGGTGGGTCAGGATATGCCGGATGGTGACGGTCTCTTTGCCATTCTGAGCGAACTCGGGCCAGTGCTTGGACACCAGGTCGTCGTAGGCGATCTTCCCCCGCTCCTTCAGCATGTAGAGGCAGGAGGCGGTCAGCGGCTTGGTGGAGGACATCAGCACGAACATGGTCTCGGCGGTGACCGGCCCAGTGTTGGCTGTGCCGCCGAATATGTCCAGCACCAGGTTTCCGTAGCGGTACACCGCCAGCCCGGCCCCCGGATGGAGGCCTTCGTCGATCTGCCGTTGGAACAGTTCCTTGACCTGTTCCAACTTCCGGCTGTCCATCGCGACGGCGTCGGGCTTGGTCATTGTGGCCATGGTGTCTCCTCTGTCTTCCGCTACTTTGCTGGTTGGCCTAAAGTTTCTTTACCGTGTCGCCGGGTTTTATCTCGCCGCTCCGCACCACTTTGGCGTTGATGCCCCGGAGTTGGAGTTCCTTGCCGATGGGGGAACTGATGAGCTTCAGGGCGTCGATGCCGAACCGGGCGGAGAATTTCTTGCAGCCGGTGTGGGGCTGGTCCGTGGCCTCCAAGATGGCCGAACCAACCGAGATGCGCGTGCCGGGGGGCACGTTCGCCGCGCTGAGGTCCAGGTCGGTGAACAACTGGTCGCCGGACAACTGCCAACGGTCCTTGTCCTGGGCCACCAGGGCGGCGACCCGTGAGTTCATGATGGTGATCTGCATGTCGGGGTGGGCCTTGCCATCGGCGCTCCGGGCGCTGGGCCGGTCCTGCCAGGTGTCGCCCACCAGTCCCAACTTCGTGTCCAGGTCGGCCAGTTCCATCACTTCACGGGCGTCTTCTTCGGGACGGCTGACGATCAACTCCAGGACGCCCTGTTCCTTGGGCGAATCGCGTACGTGATCAATCCCGGCTTCCAGGTCGGCCAGGGTCAGGTGATAGATCTCTGCTTGCATGGTGTAACTCCGTCGTAATTACGCCTCAACTCCGCCTTAACTTCGGAGGAAGGATTGGGGTAGTTTAGCATGGGTGTAGATTGGTTCTCGACTTTGCCACTCGGTGGGTTGTAGGCATCCCTTGAATGTGGTCATAATAGCCGGACGGTGGACAAATTGCAGAGCTACCTTACCGGAGCACCATTTGCAAGGGGCGATTCTTCCGACTGACTACGATTGGTACGAATATTTGAGAGGTCTAGACGGGCTCTCAGAAGTTAATTTTTGGCGTCCTTCTGATCGTAGAGGATTCCGAGCTCCGGAATTCTCTCCGTTCATGTTCAAACTAAAGGCCCCACACAACGCAATTTGCGGATTCGGCTATTTCAAACAATATACGCGACTCCCAATCTGGTTGGCCTGGGATGCGTTCGAACGGGCTAACGGTTGCGAATCTCTTCAAGAACTCATGGAAAAAATTGGCAAGCTGCGTCCGGTTCCAAGCCCAAACGAAGGTACCATCCGCATCGGATGCATCCAGATTGTCGAACCGACATTCTTTGCTCGTGAAGAATGGATCCAACAGCCGGCAGATTGGCCTCCAAATATTCAAAGCGACAAACGTTACGACCTCAGTACAGGTGAGGGCCTGCGAGTTTGGTCGGAGTGTCTCGAGCGCGTTTCTCCCACGATGCGATTGGTGGCTGAGCCGAGGTCGCGTTATGGCCCAGAGACCACCATTACACCGAGATTAGGCCAAGGGACGTTCAGGGTGGCAGTGTCTGTAGCATATGACTGGGGTTGCGCTGTAAGTGCGGAGCATTCCCTTCCGGCCCTGGATGCTGCTCACATCAAGGCCTTTGATTCAGATGGTCCAAATGAGGTTAGCAACGGATTGTTATTACGCGCTGATATCCACAGATTATTTGATAGAGGATACCTGACTGTAACCACTGGATTGGAGTTGGAGGTAAGTAGTCGTCTGAGAGAAGATTTCGCGAATGGACGGTCGTATTACCCTTTCCATGGCCAAAAGATTCATGTCCCAAGTAGACCCGAGTTGAGGCCGTCCCCCGAATTTCTGGAATGGCATAACAATAATCGATATCTAGGCTAATTCCGAAATTCGTTGTAATATCACCGATTCTTTCTCAAACCCCTAAACCTCCATCCGCATCAACTCCTCAGAGAAGATGATCTCGCCGTCGTACATGGCGGTCATCTCTTGGATGTGGCGGTCGAAGGGGGTGTCGGCGGAGAGGCTGGGGCCCATGTGGACCAGGACCAGCTTCTTCACGCCCGCGTCCTGGGCCAGTTGGGCGGCGCCGGTGGTGCCGCACTGGCCGTTGGATTCGTTGACGGATTCCATCACTGACTGTTCGT
>JADFNR010000045.1 GCA_022563275.1 Chloroflexota bacterium
GGCTGTTCGCCGGTTAAAGGGGTACGTGAGTTGGGTTCAGAACGTCGTGAGACAGTTCGGTCTCTATCCGCCGTGGGCGCAGGAGGCTTGAGGGAACCTCTTCCTAGTACGAGAGGACCGGAAGGGATAGACCTATGGTGTGCCAGTTGTTCCGCCAGGAGCAGGCTGGGTAGCCATGTCTAGCAATGATAAGCGCTGAAGGCATCTAAGCGCGAAGCTGCCCCCAAGATGAGGCCTCCCTTCCCTATTAAGTTAGGGAGTAAGACTGCAGAGAGACTATCTGCTTGATAGGCCGGATGTGTAAGGATAGTAATATCTTCAGCATACCGGTACTAACCGGTCGAGAGGCTTGACCCACGCAATGAATTTCAAACCAAGGCGTTAGCTGACAGCGGTCAGCTTTCAGCCTGCGGTATCTTTCCCAAGACTAATACAGTTTCTATTTCTCTTAGCGCTCAGCAAACAGCACTAAGCAGTCAGCCAAGCTGACCGCTGATAGCTGATCGCTGGCATCCGACGCGGGGTGGAGCAGTGGTCCCGATGGCAATCGGGATCGGGCTCATAACCCAGGCAGATACGACGCGGGGTGGAGCAGTGGTCCCGATGGCAATCGGGATCGGGCTCATAACCCAGGCAGATACGACGCGGGGTGGAGCAGTGGCAGCTCGTCGGGCTCATAACCCGAAGGTCGTTGGTTCGAGTCCAACCCCCGCTACCAAAACCGCAACTTAAAAGGCCCCCGGATTAGTCCGGGGGCCTTTTGAATGCCTGCCCGCGCTGGCGCAGAGAGTATACTTGGGAATCGAATCGTAATTGACTAATTCGCGGGAGATATAGATACGCAATGATCGACATGAACGGCGAGATGAAGGAGTTGGTGGACCGCGCCCACGCCGACGGCTGGGACTGCACTTTGGGAACGGTGGACAAGGACGGGCAGCCGCAACTGAGCCTTAAAGGCAGCGTTATGGTCTACGACTCAGAGACTCTGGCCTACTGGGAACGGGCGAAACGCACTGCCCTGGAGAACGTGGCCGCTAACCCCAAGGTGACGATCCTCTACAACAACATGACGGACCGGATCCGGTGGCGTTTCTACGGCACGGCGGTGGTCCACGAGTCGGGCCCCATCCGGGAAGAGGTCATGTCGCGCACGGTCGAGGCCGAACTGGAGCGGGACCCGGAGCGGCTGGGCGTGGCCGTGCTGATCAAAGTGAACAAGATCGCCGAACTCTCCGGCAACGTATTGCAGGAACGTTAGAGTCTGAAAGCCGGCCGCTTTGCCCTGCATCGGGGCGATGCTGCAATCCACATTTAAGAGGAGACCGAGATGGACGAAATAATCGCATTGGAGAACCGGCGCTTCGAGGCAATGACCAAAGCTGATGTCCAGGCGCTGGAGGAGATTCTGGCCGACGATCTCATCTACATCCACACAACAGCCAAGCTGGATACCAAAGCCAGCTTTATAGAAGCCGTTAAGTCAGGCAGATTGAACTACAAATCCTTTGAGAGGGAAGACGTTAAGGTCCGTCAATTCGGGGACACTGCCGTGGTTACCGGCCAGGCCAAGATCCACGTCGGCGACAATAAGTTCGAAGCCAGGTTCCTCGACGTGTACGCCAAACGTAACGGCGCTTGGCAGATGGTGGCCTGGCAGTCCACCAGGGTTCCGGACTGATTCCCCGGACCAATCTCTAGGAAGGATAAGCTATGAAAAAGAGCACGGACCGCATGCTAACGACCCACACTGGGAGCCTGGCGAGGCCCCTGGGACTGATTCAGGTCATGCAGTTGAAGGAGCGGGGCCAGGAATATGACGCCGAGGTCTATTCCGGATTGGTCCGGGAGGCGGTGGCCGATGTGGTCAACCGGCAGGTGGATGCCGGCGTGGACATCATCTGCGACGGAGAGCAGGGGAAGCCCAGCTTCCTGACCTATGTGCAGGAGCGCCTTTCAGGCTTCGAGGCCCGGGAGACCGCGTTGGGAGAAGACCCGTGGAAGGGATCGAGGGAAGCCATTGCCTTCCCCGAGTTCTACGAGTGGAACGCCAGGACCCGTGCCGGCATCGTCGCCGCGCGCGCGGCCACCGTCTGTACCGGCCCGGTCGCCTACGTCGGACACCAAGCGCTGCAGTCCGACATCGATAATCTGAGAGCCGCGCTGCAGGGAAAGAACCCAGAAGAGGTTTTCATGCCGGCCATCTCCCCATCGGATGTGGAAGGAAGCCAGCAAAACGAGTACTACTCCAGCCAGGAAGAGTACCTCTATGCCATCGCCGGTGCCATGAGCGAGGAGTACCGTGCCATCGTCGATGCCGGATTTTTACTCCAAGTCGACGACCCACGGCTGGTGACCTACTACGTAGCCAATCCCCAGACCAGCGTCGAGGACTGCCGCCGGTGGGCCGAGGTGCGGGTCGAGGCCGTCAACCACGCGCTGCGGGGGATCCCAGAGGAAAAGATACGGTTCCATACCTGTTACGGCATCAATATCGGGCCCAGGGTGCATGAGATGGCCCTGAAGAACATTGTTGACATCATGCTCCGGGTCAACGCGGGCGCCTACTCGTTCGAGGCGGCCAACCCGGCCCACGAGCACGAGTGGAAGGTCTGGGAGACTGCCGGCCTGCCCGATGGCAAGGTTCTGATCCCCGGCGTGATCTCCCATTCCACCAACCTGGTCGAGCACCCGGAACTTGTTGCCCAGCGGTTGGTCCGCTACGCCAACATCGTCGGCCGGGAGAACGTCATCGGCGGCAGCGACTGCGGCTTCTCATCCTTCGCCAGCACCGAACCCGAGATCCATCCCACGGTGGTCTGGGCCAAGTTCCAGTCCATGGCCGAAGGGGCCAGGTTGGCTTCCAAGGAGCTGTGGGGGTAAGAGTTTCAGCTTTCAGCCGGGGAAATCCCCCCAACCCCCCTTTACGAAAGGGGGGCTCCCCCACCTGTCAGTTAACCAGCGGCAGCCCCTCGTCTTTTCGGACGTCGTTGATGATTTGTAGGACACGCTGCTCGAAGGGCGGGTATTCCATCTCGAACTCGCCCAGCAGGCGGCTGTTGTCCGCCAGGTAGTTGCCCGAGTCTTCCCTGCCGTCTTGGCTGTCAAAGGTTATCTGGGCGTCGGGCAGGAAATCCTTCACGATCCCCGCCAGGTCGCCCAGGCTGATGGGGTGGCCGCCGGAGTTGTAGATGGGATAGTGGCTCTGGTCCACCATGGTCACCCGGACAAAGGCTTCGGCAATGTCGTCAACGTGCACCGGCAATCGCATCAAGCCGGCCTTGGGGAAGCTCACCGGCTGGCCCGCCGCCGGCAGGGTCACGCACCGCACATGGTCGGTGGAGCCGCGCACCTTGTCGGGCCCGGTCACGTTGGCCGGCCGGATGCCCGTGATGGACATGCCGTAAACCTGGTTGAACTGCTGTGCCTGAAACTCGTTGAACCGTTTGTGCATGGCGTACTGGCTGGTGCCGTGCATGGGGTCGTCTTCGTTGATCACCCGGTCGCCGAAATTGGACTGCTGGCCGCTCACGGCGATGGAGCTGGCGTAGGTCACGCGGTTGACCCCGCAGATGCGGGCCGCCTCGAAGCAATTATCCATGCCCAGGACGTTCACCTTCATGGTGAAGTGGGGGGTGTCGTCGCCGCTGCCCAGGAGATAGGCCAGGTTCATGATGCGGTCCGGCTTGGCGTGCAGGATGGACGAGACCACGTCCTGGAACTGCATGATGTCGCCGCGAATCACCTCAACCTTGTCGCCAAACTCGCTGAAGTCCGCCGCGCCGGGATTGATGTCCATCACGATTACCTTCTCGCCGCGCTGGACCAAACGCGGCACAGCCCTCTTGCCGATAAAGCCGGTGCCGCCCAGTACCAATGTTGTCATCGTCCGCTCCTGATTCGTATCGGCCCCTCGTATGATCTACGATCAGGCCGAGGGTTCCCGCAACGTCCGCCCACGTGCCAAGATGATTGGCGCTGCGGACTTGTTTGTCAAGACGGAATCAGGCACGAAAAAAGGCCCGGATGTTGCGCGGGCCCTGGACGAAGAAAAGAGACCGGAGAAACCGGCGTTCTTCAGTCTTCCGATTCGCTCTGTTTCTGGGCTACTTGTTTCTCGCCGTGACAGCCTCGTCCAAATACATGATGATCGCCAGCAAAGCGGCGACGGTTCCCCCGGTGAACCAACCTGATGCGCCCAGTTTCCAAGTCGTGCCGCTATCGAATCCGACGATCAAACCGATGATTCCGCACGCCAGCGCCCCCAACGCGCCCAATCTACCCAGCCATATTCTCCACTGATTCATCGCTGCCATCCCTTGCTTCATGGTGGAATGAATATTCACCCCTGGCACATTGGGCCGCCGGTGAATATATACCGAGTCTAATTGGGGTACATTGGCCTGTCAACGCACCTGCGTTACGGGTTGGCGGCAAGCGGAAAGCTGGGGTATTTTGGGGCGTCCTTTCCCCGGCGGCGGTTTCACGACCCATCCCATGTGGCCGGCCGGGATTCCCTGACATGACTTGACCAACCCACGGCGGGGCCGTAGATTGCTAGCTAATCACGCTGCTGAGTGGATTGTCTTGGACCAGATGGGAGAGGCGTCAATGAGCCTAGAAGGCAAAGTGGTGATCGTAACCGGGTCCAGCCGGGGCATCGGCAAGGCCATGGCCATGGGCCTGGCGGCGGAGGGCGCCCACGTGGTCGTCGCCGCCCGCTCCGAGGAGTCGCGGCCCATGCTGCCCGGCACCATTCATTCGACTGTGGGTGAGATTGAAGACGCCGGAGGCAAGGCGCTGGCTGTGCCCACCAACGTTCGGGAAGAAGACAGTATCCGGCACATGGTGGACCGCACCCTGGATGAGTATGGGGCCGTGGACGTGCTCATCAACAACGCCGCCATCGGCAGCTACACGCCCTTCTTGGAGATGACGGTCAAGGAGTGGGACCTGGTCATGTCCATCGATCTGCGCGCGCCCTTCATCGCCTGCAAAGCGGTGGCCCCCATCATGATCGAACAGGGCGGCGGCAGCATCATCAACATCTCGTCCCACGCCGCCACCAACATCTTCTCATCCACACTGTCGGCCGACAGCGAGGACATCGCCCTCATCGGCCAGAACTACGGCGCGGCCAAGGTGGGTTTGGAGCGGCTCAGCTGGGGTCTGGCCCTGGAACTTGGTCCGTACAACATCGCGGTCAATATATTGAAGCCCCTGCGTCCAGTGGCCACCGAGGGCTTCCTGGCCCAACGTCCCGACGCTGATATCTCCACCTGGGCCACCCCCGCCGACATGGTCAAAGCCGCCAAGTACTTGGCCGGGCAGGACGCCAAGGGGCTGACGGGGGCCACGGTCACGGCGGAGGAGCTTGTAAGAAGGTTGGGGTTGTAAATCCCCCCAACCCCCATTATCCCGATGCAGACCGGGAGGGGGATATAAACGGGAGAAGGAGTCTCTTTTGGACTTTGCATTTACTCCGGAACAATCTGAACTGCAGCAGCGGGTGCGGCGTATCGCCGAAGAGAAGATCGCGCCCATCGCGGAAGAGGCGGACGAGTCGCCGACGGTCCATGCCGGGCTGATGGCCATCTTGGCCAATGAAGGTCTGTTGCGGTATTGCGTGCCCGAGGAGTACGGCGGGGTTGGGGTGCGGGTGATGGACCTGTGCATCATCCGGGAAGAGCTTGCCAGGGTGTCGGTCCAGGCCGACACCAATTTCATCATGCAGGGTCTGGGCAGCTACCCCATAACCCTGGGGGGCACCGACGAGCAGAAGGCCAAGTACCTGCCGCCCATCGCCCGGGGCGAGAGCATCGCGGCGTTCGCCCTGACCGAGCCCCATGCAGGCTCCGACGTGCTCAGCATGAAAACCGAGGCCCGCCTCGACGGCGACGATTGGGTCTTGAACGGACAGAAGAAATTCATCAGCCAGGCGGGCGACGCCGGCACCTACACCGTTTTCGCCAAGACCGACCCAGACGCGGGCAGCAGAAGCCTATCGGTATTTATCGTTGAGGCCGGCACTCCGGGATTCGATGATTCCAAGCGCATGGAGCTGATGGCGGCCCACCCCATCGGCGAGCCCCGGTGGACCGATTGCCACATCCCCCAGGCCAACCTGATCGGGGAGCGGGGCCGGGGATTGCGGCTGGCCCTGGGCACCCTGGACACCTTCCGCACCACAGTGGCGGCGGCGGCCATCGGCATGGGCCAGGCGGCCTTCGAGGCGTCGTTGGCCTACGCCAAGAACCGGGAGATGTTCGGCCAGAACCTGTCCGATTTCCAGGCCACCCAGTTCAAGCTGGCCGACATGGCGGTGTCGCTGGACGCGGCGCGGCTGCTGGCCCACCGGGCGGCCTGGCTCAAGGACTCGGGGCAAGAGTCGATCATCAAAGAGGCGTCCTTCGCCAAGCTGTTTGGCACCGAGGCCGCCAGCCGCATCATCAACGATGCGGTGCAGATCCACGGCGGGGCCGGTTTGGAGAAGGGCAACCGGGTGGAGCGGCTCTACCGCGAGGTGCGGGCCCTGACCATCTACGAGGGCACATCCGAGATCCAGCGGCAGACCATAGCCCGGCAGTTGCTGCGGGAGTAGGCAGGAACAGAATTCCGTTTTCGGGCCGTCCGTGTGAAATCAGCTGTCGATGAGGGTGAGCGGATATGAGATTCATGCGGGGAAAATTCGGGTGCGGGTGCCTGGGGCTGCCGGGATCGACCCTGTGGCTCTTCTTCACTTTGATGTGGTTCTTCACTGAGCCAGATGCGGTTCCCGTGGGCAGATGGGAGTTTGTCTGGCGGTTCCTGGCCGGGCCGGTCAACTTCGCGTTCTGACGGACAGGGGCGGCATCGCGGCAGGCTGACAGGCATCGAAGGAGATGCGCTTCAGGACCGAGTTGGCGCCACCTGAGGAGGCTCGATGTGTTGAACAACCCAGAAGTAGCATCGGCATTGGCCGGACTTGAACAGCGCCAGGTTATCTCCCGGATCTGGAGCGGCGACCACACCGTGTGGAAGCCAGACCCCACCGAGATTTCCGACCGTCTGGGGTGGCTGACGGTCACCGATGTCATGCGTGAGCAAATCCCAGTCCTAGAGGCGTTCGCCAAAGAAGTCCGGGACGAAGGGTTTAAGCATTTTGTCCTGCTGGGGATGGGTGGCAGCAGTTTGGGGCCGGAAGTGCTGCGGCAGACCTTCGGCAGCGCCCCCGGCCACCCGGAACTTATGGTGTTGGACTCGACCGTTCCCGCCTGGGTGCGGTCGGTCGCCGAGGCCATCGACCCGGCGCAGACCCTTTTCCTCGTATCGTCCAAGTCCGGCTCGACCACCGAGCCCAACATGTTCTACGCCTACTTCCGGGGCTTGGTGGAGCAAGCGGTTGGCAAGGATAGGGCCGGCCGGCGCTTCATCGCTGTAACTGACCCGGACACTTCGCTGGCGAAATTGGGCGAGGAGCAGGGGTTCCGGCGGGTCTTCTTGAACCCAACCGACCTGGGAGGGCGCTACTCGGTGCTGTCCTACTTTGGGCTGGTGCCGGCGGCGGTCATCGGACTCGACGTATCGAAACTGATCGACCGGGCCGACCAGATGCGGGAAAGGACCAAGCCGGACGGTCCGGCCCACGAGAACCCCGGCGCCTGGCTGGGGACGGTGTTGGGTGTCCTCTCCCAGAAAGGCCGGGACAAGCTCACCCTGGTCACATCCCCCGCCATCAGCGGCTTCGGCTTGTGGGTGGAGCAGCTCATCGCGGAGAGCACCGGCAAGGAAGGGCTGGGGATAATTCCGGTGGCCGGAGAGCCGCTTGTGTCTTCAGAACATTATGGCGATGACCGGCTATTCGTTTACCTGCGCCTGGACGGCGGAGATAACGTCCAACTGGACGAAGCCATGAAGGACATCGAGGCATCGGGGCAGCCGGTGGTGCGCTTAGACCTGCGAGACAAGTACGACGTGGGCGCCGAGTTTTTCCGTTGGGAGATGGCAACCGCCGTCGCCGGGTCCATCATTGGGATAAACCCTTTCGACCAGCCCAACGTACAGGCGGCCAAGGACATGACCGAAAGCGTGTTGGGGCGGTTTGAAAGCTCGGGGAAGCTTCCTGCGATGGAAGACCCTGCCCCCATCGGCAAGCTGCTGGAAATGGCCGTGCCGGGTGACTACCTGGTGATCATGGCTTACGTTCCGCAATCGCCCGGAGTCGACCTGGCCTTGGACGCGTTGCGCCGCAGGGTGACCGAGCGATACGGCGTCGCGACCACCATGGGGTACGGCCCCCGTTTCCTGCACTCCACCGGCCAATTGCACAAGGGAGGCCCGGCGTCAGGGTTGTTTCTGCAGATCACAGCGGAACACATTCAGGACGTGGCGATCCCGGGCGCCCCCTTCACCTTTGGCGTACTGGCCGACGCTCAGGCCCTGGGAGACCTGCAAGCGTTGCGGGCCTCGGGACGCCGGGCTGTCCGGGTGGATGCCGGCTCCAACCCGGAGGGTGCCATACGCAGGATGGCCGAGGATGTGGCATGATTAAGCGAATTAAGTCTAGTGGGCTTTTCCGGTGTGAGAGTCATCGGAACATACTTCTGAGATGCTGAAGGAGATGATCGATCCCTAGGATCGCCAATGAAGATTGCCCTCGTGTCAACTCATGCCACCAGCGAAGGGGGAGTGCCCCACTATGTTTCCTCACTCGCCAGGGCCCTGGCAAAGGGCCATGAAGTAACTGTATACAGCTCCAGGTTTGAAGGCTTCGATGGTACCAGCGTAAGGCATCGCAAGATCAGGGCCATCGGCAGCGGCGGAAATATATTTGACTTGTCGTTCCTGATCGTGAGCACTCTCGTGATTTGGGGTCACCGTGTCAAACGAAGGAACGAATTTGACATCATTCATTCGCACGTTGGTTCTCCCTTTTTCTCCGAAGTGTTTACTAGCCATTTTTATGAGCATGATGGAATCGCGCAGATGAAGACTGCGCCGAAAGGCATTCCCCGTGATAGTCTCATCCTCAGGCTCCGAAGTCGATTGATGGCTGGGATAGAGTCAGTTCTTCTCGCACGGCGTAACAGCGGGACCTGGATCGTGCTTTCCACCGCGATGAAAAGGGGTTTCATTCGCGATCATCCGGTCCCGCCTGAGAGCATATTCGTCATTCCCAATGGGGTGGATTCGTCGAGGTACAGCCCGGACAATGTTGCGCGATACCGAGACGATGTCCGTGACCAGTTGTCGCTGGCGCCGGGCGGCCAGGTGGTGCTCTTTTTGGGGGGAGACTGGCTAAGGAAGGGTCTAGCTCAGGCGATCGAGGCTTTATCTCTCCTGTCAGTGGGTGAAGCCACGCTATTAGTGGTTGGCTTTGGTAATGTCGCGGCTTACCGGAACTTGGCGAAGCGTTGTAGGATAGAGGAAAGGGTGATATTTACCGGGCCAACAAGAGAGGGCTGGAAGTATTACGCCGCCAGTGACGTGTACTTGCTGCCCTCCTTATACGAGCCTTTTGGGCTCTCCATCTTTGAAGCCATGGCCTCAGGTTTGCCGGTGCTGGTAAGCCGTAACTCCGGGGCCGGGGAGCTCATCAATGATGGAGTCGATGGGCTACTTATCCAGGAGCCTAGAGATGTGAGGGAACTTTCAGAGAAGCTCGGGGCGTTGCTGAAGGACGCAGGTCTCAGGACGCGGTTGGGCAGACAAGCGCGCCGCACAGCGCTGCAATACCCCTGGGACCGTGTCGCACGGGAGACGGTGGAAGTCTATGAGAAGGTATTGCTGCAAAAGCGCAGGGGAGTTGAAGGGCAGTATCTCTCGCCGAACGATGAAGGGAAGAGTAAAGGAGCGGGGTTGGCATGCCGAGCGATCTTCCTCTAGGGAACGGTAATCTTCTAGTTAATTTCGACAAAGACTACAACCTCAGGGATATCTACTATCCGTATGTCGGCAAAGCAAACCAAAGCGCCCGCCGCACATCTCGGACCGGAATCTTGGTGGATGGCCAGTTCTCCTGGCTCAGCGACCCCGAGTGGTCGAAGGATTTGGACTATGTGCGCGACTCCCTCACTACCAACGTAAAAGCCGCCAACGGTCCGCTCGAGATCCAGCTGACATTCAACGACACGGTAGACTTCCACCGCGACATATTATTGCGACGGGTAGAGGTCTTTAACTTGTCGCAGCGCCCACGTAACGTCCGCCTGTTTTTCCACTACGACTTTCTATTCTGGGGGGTGGGGAGTGGTGACTCCATTCACTACCACCCAAACGGTAACTTCCTGGTAGCGTACAAGGACAACTGCTACTTTCTAATGAATGCAACCACAGAGAGATCGGTTGGCATTTCAAGTTGGACCACGGGCTTCAAAGACGATGTGGGCTCAGGAGGCTCGTGGTCCGATGCCCAAGACGGCATCTTGGAGGAGAACTCCAACTCATTTGGATCGATAGATGGCGTGATCGCCGTGGACTTGTCTCTGATCCCGCCGGGGGAAAGTAGGGTGTGCCACGCGTGGCTAGCCGCGGGACAAGATATGGAAGAGGTCCGCGCCTTGGACGCCATGGTGCGGCGCCGTGAACCCCAGTACTTGATAAACCGCACGACAAACTACTGGCGGGCGTGGCTGGAAAAAGAGGACGTAGATTTTCATTGCCTGCCCCATGAGGTCGAGCACCTGTACAAGCGCAGCTTGCTCATTCTGCGTACCCATGTAGACAACCGGGGCGGCATCGTCGCCGCCAACGACTCAGACCTGTCGTTCTTGGTGTACGGCCAAGAGTCGTATTCATACGTCTGGCCAAGAGACGGCGCATACATCGCCAATGCGTTGGACAAAGCAGGCTACGCCCACCTCGCCACCAATTTTTATAACTTCTGCAACGATGTCATCCACCGCGATCCTACCCAGAAGAATGATGAGCCACATGAAGATCAAGCTTATATGCTGCAAAAATATACGCCTGACAAGCTCGTCGCCTCCAATTGGATGGCCAGAGTCGACGAGGAAGGCTCCTTCCGGCCTCCTATTGAGGAAGACGAGACAGCCCTCGTCTCCTATGCGGTATGGCAGCATTACCTCAAGTACCGGGATATCGAAGCACTGGTCCCATGGTTCCAGCCCCTGCTGCTCCAGGCGGCCAATTTCATGGTCGAGTTCCGGGAGAATCACACCAAACTACCCGCACCATCTTACGATCTGTGGGAAGAGCGGGTTGGAATTTATTCCTACACGGTGGCGACGGTATGGGCCGGTCTCAACGCCGCTGCCAACGCTGCTGACCTGTTCGGCGAGGCCGCCGCCGCCGGGAGGTTTCGCTCCGCCGCCGCGGAGATCAAGGGGGCCTGCGAGACCTACCTGTACGACGAAAAACTGGGCCGGTTTCTCAAGCGCATCTCGGTGAACTCCAAGGGCGAAATAGAACCCGATTCGACAGTAGACGTGAGCCTCTACGCCCTCTGGTACTTTGGGATGTTCGACCCGAACGATCCCCGAATCGTGGGCACCATGAACGCTATCGTGGACCGGTTGTCCTGCCAGACGGACATCGGAGGACTTGCGCGCTATGAGGGGGATGAATATCACTGGGACGCCGGTCTGCAAGATCAGCGAGATAAGATACCTGGCAACCCTTGGATCATATCAACTCTCTTCTTGGCCCAGTACCAGATAGCCACGGCCCAGTCCATCGATGACCTCAAGCAGGTCCTCTCGGCCCTGGACTGGGTGTGCGCCAGAGCCCTGCGAAGCGGCGTGTTGCCGGAGCAGATTCATCCGCTGACCGGAGAGCATCTAAGTGTCGCACCTCTGACATGGAGCCACGCCATGGTGGTGTCAGTGGTCAATGAGTACCTGGAAAAGTACGAGGAATTGCAGAGGGGTTCTCCCGAATGATCGGGCACGTGGCAACGGATGCCGACACCGGGCGCCTACACCAGTGAGTCTGGGTTTATGCCATGGGTAGCATCGCTACCGTCCGCGTAGACGTGGGCTCCAATCCGGAGCAAGGCATACGCAAGATGGCCGAAGAGTTGACGCCGCCGTAGGGGCACGGCATTGCCGTGCCCCTACGGCTTTACGTGATGTCGGACCTGGGCTAGCCCATGCTATTAAACGTTGATGAAAGCGGTTGCGCTGTCGGTGGCGGCTAAGCGTTGTCCAATCACCGCTTGGTACTCCGGGGAGTTGTACCATTTCCGGGCTTGTTCGCTGCTTTCGAACTCGAACAATATCAGGCCTTGGGGGCCCAATCTCCGTCGGCCACTTCTACGCCGGTGCTGACCCAGACCATCTTGCCGCCGTATTTCTCGATCGTCGGCATGGCAACCCCTTGATAGGCGCCGAAGGCTGTTTCGTCTTTGACTCCATTGATCACTCCGATGAAATAACCTGGCATTGCTCTCTCATTACTGATTTAGTGCGAGCCGTGCGGGTTTTACGCTGGGGTTAGATTCAGATCACACCTCTAAAGGTGTGTCTTCCAGATTGGCCCATTCGCCCATGGAACCGTCGTAGTTCTTGGTGTTGGTGTAGCCGACCAATTGCATGACGAACAAACTGTTCGCCGCTCGGATGCCACCCTGTCAATACGTGTAGACGTTCTTGTCGGGGGTGATGCCGTGGTCCGTCAATATGCGGCGTATCTCGGCCGCTGGTTTGAACTCGTTGGTCTCCGAGTCCAAAAGGTTGAACCACTCCAGGTGAACCGCGCCGGGGATGTGGCCGGTGCGCTTGTTGCCGCGGCTGGCGCTGCCGTCCCATTCGCCGTCGCTGCGCACGTCCCAGATCACGGAGCCGCCAACCTCGCAGGCCTGCTTCAACTCATCGACCTTCACCAATTTAGAGTCGTCGTACTTGGGAGTGAAAGTGACTGAGCGTGGGGCGGCCCGGCCGAAGTCCACGGACCCGCCGTTGGCGACCCAGGCCCGCCATCCTCCGTTCAAAATCTTGACGTTGGTGTGTCCGTAGGTGTTCAGGGCCCACCAGAGCCGGGCGGCGGTCAGGCTGCGGGAGTGGTCGTAGGCGATGACCAGGGTTTCGCCGCCGATGCCCAGGCCCTCGCACATAGCCTTGAACTGTTCGGGATTCATCAAGAACAGCCGGCCAGAATCCGGGTCCTTCTCGAAGTTATCGGGCACCAAGACCGCGCCGGGGATGTGGCCCCGGGCGAATGCGGCATCGACCTCGCAATCGACGATCACCACGTTGGGGTCGCCTTTGTGGGCATCGACCCAGGCAGCGTCGACCAATAATTCGGGGCGCGCGTATCCCTCAGTCGCCATGGTTCCTCCCGGACCGTTTCGGTCTCATATTTCGGGCCGGCGGATGCACCGGCCAGCCGAAGCGCCCAAATTGTAGGCGATGGAGTTTGGACGGTCAACACAATCGAAAACCCAGGCGCGCGTGTCGAGCCTGGTGTGCCTTGCCGCGATACTATGGGGCAGTTAGAATAGGGCGACCAAATATCAATACCGGTGGACCATGCTGTCCGCCGCACCGGAGCCCCCACGATCCATGAAATTCGGTATGTTTGTGCTGCCTTCCTGGCCCCAGCGGGACCCGTCCCACCAGGGCCGGCTCTATCATGAAATGGTCGAACAGATCCAGTACGCCGAGGAGTTGGGGTTCGAATCCGTCTGGTTGGCTGAGCACCACTTCACCCGGTTCGGAATCGTTCCCTCGGCCCTGCCGCTGGCCACCTACGTGGCCGGCCAGACCAAGAAGATCCGCATCGGCACCGGGGTGAGCGTCCTCAACTTCCATGACCCGGTGTTCATGGCTGAAGAAACGGCCATGATGGACCTGCTGAGCAACGGCCGGCTGGATTTTGGCATCGGCCGTGGCCAGGTGGTATATGAGTACGCCAACTTCAAGGTGGACTACGAAACCAGGACCCAGCGGTTCAACGAGATCGTGGACATCATATTGGGCCTCTGGAGCACCCCTGGGTTCACCTACCACGGCGAGCATTATCAGGTTGACGACCTTACCATCGCGCCCACACCGGTCCAGAGGCCCCATCCGCCCATGTTCCTGGCGGTCTCAAGGACGCCCGGCACCATCGACGACGCCGTTTCGCGCGGCCTTCCCATGCTTACCAGCGCCAACACCCCAGATGAAGACGTACTCGGTCTGCGTGATCTGTACGCCGCCAAATGCGCTGAGGCAGGCGTAGAGCCCAAGTGGGATGACATGCCCTTCTTCCGGGTCACCTATGTCGCAGAGGACCAGAAAACGGCCGAGAAGGACCCTCAAAAGGCCATGGATTGGGTCGCAGACCTGAACGGCTACCGCCGCACCCTCACTGGAGGCAGCGAGATCTACGCCGACCTTGACCACTGGATAAAGACCCGGCCCGAAGACCCGCCCAGCTATGAATCGAGGCTGGAGTCCACCGCCTATTTCGGCACCCCAGACCGGCTGGTGGAACGCATCAAGGACCTGCGCGACCGGCACAACGTCAAGTACTACACGGCGCATTTCTCCTACGGCAGCATGGAGCACGAAAAGGTCATGCGCTCCATGCAATTATTCGCCGAAGAGGTTATGCCGAAACTCAGGTAGCTGACGGCTAAGGAGCTTCACCATGGTCCAACAAGGACAGATCGACCATCTGCTTCAGGAGACCGGCCAGATCCTGCCGCCCGCCGCCTTGGTGCAGCAGGCTTACCTGCAGGACCACGATGCCGCCTATAAGAGGTCCGTGGAAGACCCGGAGGGTTTCTGGGAGGAGGTGGCCAAGGAACTGTCCTGGTTTAAGCCCTGGGATAAGGTTTTTCAATGGGACTATCCCACCTTCCAATGGTTCCTGGGCGCCAAGTGCAACATCACCTATAACGCCCTGGACCGGCACCTGACCAACGGCAACAAGAATAAAGCGGCCTTCATCTGGCTGGGCGAAGACGGCACCGAGCGGGTGTTCACCTACGGGCGGTTGGCGCAGATGGTCAACCGGTTCGCCAATGGTCTGAAATCCTTGGGAGTGGGCAAGGGCGACCGGGTGATCATCTACATGCCACTGTCACCCGAGGGCGCCATCGCCATGCTGGCCTGCGCCCGCATCGGAGCGGTGCACAGCGTGGTCTACGCCGGCTTCAGCGTGGGCTCGCTGCGGGGCCGCATCCTGGACGCCCAGGCCAAGGTGGTTATCACCGCCGATGTCGGCTACCGCCGGGGCAACGAGGTCGACCTGAAAGGCATCTGCGACGACTCCGTCGCGGACCTAGATCTGGTGGAACACGTCGTTGTCTGGAGCCGCAAGGGGGCACCGGAAAACCCCGGACCTAAAGACGTCGACTTCGACCAACTGATGGCTGAAAGCAGCATCGACTGTCCGGCGGAGGAGATGGACTCCGAGGACCCGCTGTTCATCCTCTACACCAGCGGCACCACTGGCACGCCCAAGGGAGTGGTCCACGTCCACGGAGGCTACATGGTGGGCACCTACTACCATTTCAAGACCTTCTGGGACGTTAAGGACGACGACGTTTTCTGGTGCACTTCAGACATCGGCTGGGTCGTGGGCCACAGCTATATCGTCTATGCACCGCTGGTAGCCGGGGCCACGACGGTCTTCCGCGAGGGGGCCATCGACTATCCCCACCCCGGCGTTTTCTACGAGATCATCGAGAAATACGGCGTTAACGTGATCTTCACGGCGCCGACGCTCCTCCGCATGCTGATGCGCTACGGCGAGGAGTACCCTCAGAAGTACAACTTAAAATCGCTGCGGTTCCTGACCTGCGCCGGCGAACCCCTCAATCCCGAGGCCCTGAAGTGGACCTACGAGCACATCTGCGGCAACGGCGAGTGGGGCCACATCGTTGACAACTGGTGGCAGACCGAGACCGGCGGCCCCTGCCTTGGCACCTCGGCCACCATGCCGGTCAAGCCGGGCCGGGTGGGCCGTGCGCTGCCCGGAGCCTCCTTGGACATCGTTGACCGGGAGGGTCAGCCCATCACGGAGCCGGATAAGGGCGGGTTTCTGGTGATCACCCGCCCCTTCCCCCATTTCTACAGGACCGTGTTCGGCGACCCCGAACGCTACGCCAAGGACTGGAACACCATCCCTGGAGTCTATCTCACCGGCGACGTGGCCCTGCGGGACGCCGACGGCTACTACATGGTGGTGGGACGGGCCGACGACGTGTTGAACGTGGCCGGGCACCGCATCGGCTCGGCCGAGGTCGAGAGCGCTCTGGTCTCGCACCCCGCGGTCGCGGAGGCGGCGGTCATCGGCAAGCCCGACGAACTGCGCGGCGAGATCATCAAGGCCTTCGTCACCCTGCGCATGGGCCAAGAACCGTCCGACGAGATGGTCGCGGCCCTGAAACTGCACGTCCGCAACGAGCTTGGCCCCATCGCGGTCCCCGCCGAACTGGATTTCATGCCCACCCTGCCCAAGACCCGCTCCGGCAAGATCATGCGCCGCCTGCTGAAAGCCTACGAGCTGGGGATCGATCCGGGAGATATAACGACCCTGGAGGAGTGACGGAAATCCCCCTTAGTCCCCCTTTACGAAAGGGGGAAACGGCGCTCTCTTTTCATGCATGGCAGGCAGAAACAACCGTGCGTAGAAGAAGATCGAAGCCCCCCTTTCATAAAGGGGGGTTGGGGGGATTTCTCCCCTCGCCCCTCAAGTCAGCGTGAAAAAATCCCCTCGCCCGAATGGTAAACTGGTTCTACTGTCTGCCCGCGTCTAGATCGCCGGGCCGGTAAAGAGAAATCTGCGCGGCGCGTCCGTGCCGCTTCACACTGTAGGTTAACCCCATGATGCACCGCGTCGTGCCGGAACCGCCGGTAGACAAGAGAAACTCCCTGGGCCTCCCTCCGCCGTCGAGTCCGATGATGGGCCGGACGATCCGGCTCTTCCGTCCCTACCGCTTCCAAGTGATCTCGGTGGCGGTCCTGATCCTGGTCACCGCCAGCATCGGCGTGGTCAACCCGTTGCTCATCAGGACGGTCTTCGACGAAGGTCTTTTCCCGGCATCGGGCGGCCCGGACATGCAGCTCCTGTGGGTTCTGGCGGCCGTCATGACTTCCATCGCCATCGCCAACGGCCTCATGGGAGTGGTCCAGACCTACATGACCAACAAGGTGGGCCAGAGCGTCATGCGCGACCTCAGGGACGCTGTTTACGCCCACCTTCAGGGCATGTCCCTGGGATTCTTCACCAGCACCCGCACCGGGGAGATCCAATCACGGATCTCCAACGACGTGGGCGGCATCCAGTCGGTGGTTACCAGCACCCTGACCGACACCCTCTCCAACACCGTGATATTCCTGAGCACGCTGGTGGCGATGTTGATACTGTCCTGGCAGTTGACCATCGTGGCCGTGGCGACGGTGCCCTTCTTTTTCGTGCTGACCAGGTTCGTGGGGAAGAAGCGGCGGGCGGTCACGTCCGAAGCCCAACGGTCCATGGCCGAGATCACGGCCATCACCCAAGAAACGCTGTCGGTCTCCGGAATCATGCTGGCCAAATTGTTCGGCCGTCAGAGCCAGGAGATGGAAAACTTCCACCGCCACAACCAAGAATTGTCCGACCTGGCGGTCCGCCAGCAGATGATCGGCCACATATTCTTCGCCGTGGTGATGACCTTCCTGTCAATATCCCCGGCGTTCATCTACCTGCTGGCGGGCTATCTGATGTCCGGCAGCGGTCCTTCCATGGTGTCCGCTGGGACCATCATCGCCTTCACCACGCTGCAGAGCCGCCTGTACTTCCCCGTGGGAAGGTTGCTGCAAGTGTCCGTTGAGTTGCAGTCGTCGATGGCCCTATTCGAGCGCATCTACGGCTACCTTGACCTGAAACAAGATATCGTCGATTCCCCGGACGCCAGCCCGTTGGACCTAGACCGCGTTTCCGGTGGCATCACCTTCGACTCCGTGCGGGTCAATTACGCCCGGTCGTATGGCGAACCAAGCAGCGAGGCCACTGACGAAACCGTGGGGCAGGAGACGGAAGAAGATTCCCGGCTGTGGGCTTTGGATGGGGTAAGTCTGAACATACCCCCGGGCCAACTGGCCGCCTTTGTCGGCCCCAGTGGCGCGGGCAAGACAACGCTGGCCTACCTGGTGCCACGTCTCTACGATGTGACGGAAGGCTCGGTGTCCATCGATGGGACGGACGTCAGGGAGATCAGGCAGGTGGACCTGGCGGCGATCATCGGCTTCGTGACGCAGGACAGTTACCTGTTCCATGACACCATGGAGCGGAACCTGCTCTACGCCCGGCCGGAGGCCACCCGGGACGAGATGATCGCGGCGGCCAAAGCTGCTTATATCCACGACCGGATCATGGAGATGCCCGAGGGTTACGACACCGTGGTGGGAGAGCGTGGGTTCCGGCTGTCCGGCGGCGAGAGGCAGCGGCTGTCCATCGCCAGGGTGATCCTGCACCAGCCCCGGGTACTGATACTGGATGAGGCCACTTCGGCGTTGGATACGGTCAGCGAACGCTACGTCCAAGCGGCGTTACAACCGTTGATGCGTGACCGCACCACGATGGTCATCGCTCACCGATTGTCGACCATTATCGCGGCCGACGTGATCTACGTGGTGGACCGGGGCCGGATCGTCGAGCACGGCCCCCACGATGAACTGCTGGCAAAGGGCGGGTTGTATGCCAACCTCTACCGGGAGCAGTTCGGCGGGGGGCGCATCGAGGCTTACTGCGAGGACGGCGTGATATTCAGCGACGGCAGCATCAGCACCGCCGAGCGGCCGGAACCGGCGCTGGCGGGCGGAGGGCAAGAAGGTCCAAGCCGTCCCCATCGCGAAGACGGCAGGATGCCCTGGGAGGAGTAGGCGGCCTAGGTTTATCCATACACTGGGGACGGACTGCGGCGCGTCCATGGTTCGACGGGGCTCACCACGAACGGTTGACTTTTTATGCCTGGTATCGCGGCTGATTCAGGCCGGGCACCGGTACGGACCAAACCCGGTCAGCGCATCTTCGAGCCTTAACCCCGTTCGTCCTGAGCACGTCGAAGGACCTTTTCGCCAAAGTCATGTTTGGATAGGAGGACCAGCGTTGATTGGCTTTTTCATGCGGGATGACGATTGCGCCAACTTGACTAAACTAGCCCAATCCCCGGAGATCAGCGCCTCTTTCTTGGCTCGAGACCAGCCCTTGATCTGCTGCTCCCTGGCAATCGCGTCCTGCCGGGCCGGCATTTCCTCTGCGAAGACCAGGCGCACAGGACGCCGTTTCTGAGTATAGCCTGGGACTTCTCCTTGATTGTGGGCGAACAAGCGAGTCTCTAACCGGTCTGTGTGCCCTGTGTAATAGGAGCCGTCCGAGCAGCGCAGTATGTAGACGTGGAACGCCATGACTCGGAGCGGATCATATGGTTTGGCCAAAGTTATTTCTACTGGTGAATGTCGTAGACTGCGGCGCGTCCATGGTTCGACGGGGCTCACCACGAACGGTTGACCTTCCCTAGCCTTGGGGGAAATCTCTCTTATTTACTCGGCGCCATTCTGAGCGCTGTTAACGCGCCGCGTAGTTCTTCTCGATGGTCCGGCGGGCTTCCTCGGGGGAGATGTTGTTGGCCACTGCGCAGGGGCTGGTCTCCTCCATGATGGCGTCGATGTCGCCGGAGAGCACATGCTTCTTGTGCTGGTCCTCGTGCTCGATGCCCAGGGCCCGGCCCACCAAGGTTAGGTAATGTTCCACCTTCACCGGGTAGTCGGCTTCGTAGCGGCACATGTGCCGCTGGCAGCCGTGATATAGGGTGCTGAAGGTGTCCGCGCCTTGCTCGATCGCCTGTTCCACGAACCCGGTGGCCATGGCCTCCCACGCATCTTCCCCAACGCGTTCGCGCACGGCCGGGGTGCAGTGGCGGCCGAAGCGGGTGTCGGTGCCTATGTCTATAAGTGTCACGCCAGGCAGCTTGGACAACAGTAGCTGGGCGCTCTGGGCCTCGGCGTCGGACTGAGGCCGGCCGGTGTGGTAATGCAGGGCCACGGTGGTCTCGGGTTGGGGCTGGAAATCCAGCTTATCGATGTTTTCCACCAGAAATTCGGCGACGTGATTAAAATCGAAGCTCTTCTCGCGCATGTCCATGATGTCGTCGTAGAAATAGATGCAGGACGGACACCACATCACCACCTGCTTCGGCTTGAACTTCTGGAAGTTGGCGGCGGTGGCGGCGGCCACTGAGCGGGCCGCATCCTCGTCGCCGCGCTGGTAGTGCTGGATGCCGCAGCAATAGGTCTTGCCGCCGACGGCCGCGAAGCTGACGCCCATCAGCTTGAAGATGTCCGTGACGGTGCGGATCAGGTGGGTGGTGCGGAGCACGTTGCAACCCAGGTAGAGAACGATGTCCGACTGCTTCACGTCGTCCTCTGGCGTCGACAAGAGCCAGTCCCGGTCCTCGGGTTTGGTCTGCAACCCATGGACCACGTCGATCTCCCGGAAATACTTCTTGTAAAATCCCCGGTCTTTTCTTTCCTGAGCCATCTGCCGCTCCTCTTTGCCTGCCCTATTCCTGGTTTAGCCTATGAACACTAAAGCGCGGCGAGCCGCCCGCTCAATAACCTATGGCGCAGCCGTCCTTTCTGGGCTCTGAGCCGCCGCGCAGGATTCCCGTTTCCGGGTCCCGCTGTATGATCTGGGCCCCTCCGATGGACACCCGGTTATAGCCGGTGATCTGACCCATTTTGTGCCCCCGGGACTGCAGCTCCCGGGCCACGGTAGGGTCGAGACCTTCTTCCAGTATAACGCTGTCGTTACTTACCATGAACCGCAGAGCGTTGATGGCCTGCTGCGGGTCCATGTCGTGGTCCACCATGTTGCTGATCAATTGCAGATGGCCCTGGGGCTGCATGAACGCCCCCATCATACCGTACGAAAGGTGCAACTCGCCGCCGATGGTGGCCATGCCGGGAATGATGGTGTTATACGGCCGCTTGTGGGGGGCCAGAGCGTTGGCGTGGTTGGGGTCCAGAGAGAACAGGGAGGCCCGGTTGTGCAGGACGATCCCCGTGCCGGGAACGACCATACCTGACCCGAAATGGTCGAACAAGCTGTTGATGAAGGAGCAGGCGTTGCCCTGTCCGTCGACCACGCTGATATAGACCGTGTCCGAGCCCTTTTGCACCTGGCCGTAGGGCACGGTGGCCATGGCCTTTTTGGTATCCATCAGCGCCCGCCGGGTGGTGGCGAATTTCTTGGAGGCCAGTTCGTTGATGGGAACCTGGGTTTTGCGGGGGTCGGCCACGTACTGAAAAGCGTCGGCGAAGCCCAGCCGCATGGCCTCGATCAGGTGGTGGTAGGCGTCGGGAGATTGGGCGCCCATGCCCTTGATGTCGAATCCCTCGGCGATATTCAGCGCCTCCAGCGCCGCGATGCCCTGGCCATTGGGTGGGCATTCCCAGCAGGTGACGCCCCGGTAATCGGTGGAGATGGGCTCATCCCAGTCGGAGGTGTGGGCGGCCAGGTCTTCCACGGTCAGCCAGCCGCCGTGTTCCTGAACGAACGCAGCGGTTTTTTCGGCGATGGGCCCCTTGTAGAAGGCGTCGGAACCGCCCTCGGCAACGGCCCTTAGGGTGGCGGCCAAAGTCGGCAGCTTCATGAGATCGCCTTGCGAGGGCGCTCCGCCATTGTGGAGCATCTCGGCGCCGGAGGGGAAGGTCGACAGCTTGCCCAGTTGCTGCCGCCATTGGAAGGAGATTATGTCTGAAACGGGGTATCCGTTCTCGGCGTAGCTGATGGCCGGTCCCAGCACCTTGCTCATGGGCATGGAGCCACAGGAGTCCAGCAGGGTCTCCCAGCCGTGGACGGTGCCCGGCGTGGCCACCGAATAGACTCCAATACCGGGCATGGCGGCGTGGCCTTTGTTGAGAAGTTCGTCTATGGATGCGGCGCCGGGAGCGCGGCCGCTGCCGTTCAAGGCGCGCACGCTCTTTTCTTTGTTGTCCCACACCAAGGCGAACATATCTCCACCCACTCCAGTGGAACCCGGCTCCACGACGTTCAGCGTGGCGGCGGCGGCGATGGCGGCGTCAACGGCGTTGCCTCCCTCCATCAGGATACGCAGGCCGGTTGCGGCCGCCAGAGGCTGACTGGTGGCCACCATTCCGTTGGTGGCCAGGATGCTGGACCGCCGTGAGTCGAAAAACATGCCTGATAGTCTCTCCGTGCGCGCTGGACGCTTGGCTCATTATGTGTGATCCGGAATCGTCAAAGGATTGTACCATGGGCACGGACCGCGCCTACGCACGAGGGCTGTGTTAATATAGCCACGGCCCGGCTTCCGGGCTGAAATGGCCAATCTCCGTGAATGCCTTTTATCATACCCGTAAGACCGATGATTGAGACTGAAACGGTGACACCTTTACTCTCCGAGGAGGACTAATCATGGCGGCAGAAGTAGGGCAAAAAGCACCAGAGTTCAACCTATTCGATAGCGACAAGCAGGAGCGGAAACTCAGCGATTCCAAGGGCAAAACCGTGGTGTTGGCCTTCTTCCCCGGAGCGTTCACCGGGGTGTGCACCACCGAGATGTGCACCTTCCGTGACCGCTTTGACTCCTTCAATTCCATGAATGCCCAGGTGTTTGGCATCAGTGTGGACGCCATCTTCTCCCAGAAGGCGTTTTCCGATGCAAACAACCTGAATTTTCCGTTGCTGAGCGACTACAAACGCGACGTGGTAAATGCCTACGGCGTGGCATTGCCGAATTTTGCCGGCATGGACGGCTACACCGCCTCGGAGCGGGCTGTGTTCGTGATCGACAAAGAGGGCGTGATCAGGTTCAAGTGGGTGGGTGAAAACCCGGGCAAGGAGCCCGACTACGACGAAGTCCAGAAGCAGGTGGACCAACTGAAATAGCGAACGGGCTTGATCGACTTATCCATCAGGCGCCGGAGGGCCCCACATGACAACCTATGTACTGGTCCACGGCGCCTGGCACGGCGGCTGGTGCTGGAAGAAAACGACCCCGTTGCTGAGAGCTGCCGGGGCCGAGGTATTCGCGCCCACTCTCACCGGCATGGGCGAACGGGCCCACCTGAATGACCGTCTCGATCCTTCCGAGATCACGCTGGATGTTCACATCCAGGACATCGTCCAGTTGATGCGCTATGAGGGGCTGGAGGACGTGGTCTTGGTGGGCCATGCCTACGCTGGGATGGTCATCACCGGGGTGGCTGAGGTCTGCCCGGAGCGCATCGCCCACATGGTCTACGTCAACGGCGTCATACCCGCCGACGGCGAGTCCATGGTCGACCAATTGGTCCCGGTGCGGGGCGAGGAGTTTGCCTCCTGGGTGCGCGGCATAATCGAAAAGGGGGACGGGTTCCTGCCCGCTCCGGCCTCCGTGGAGGAGGTGGGGCGGCGCTGGGGAATCACCGACCCGGATGACCTGGCCTGGGTCGGGGCCAACGTGACTCCGCAGCCGGCCGCGGCCATGGCCGGCCCGGTCCGCATGGGAAACCCAAAGGCGGCGAAAATACCCAAGAGCTTTGTCGGCGGCGGTGAGTCGGGGTTCGATTCGGTGGCCGAGCGGGCCCGGCAGGCCGGATGGGGCGTCTACCCCGTGGATTCCGGCCACGACACCATGATCACCCACGCCGGCGAGCTGGCGGAGATCCTCCTCAAGATCGGGAGAGAATAACCTCCGCGTAACCCCGCATATCCAAGGAGTAGACGGCAATGGACCCATCCCAGATCAAGGCCCTGGTGTTCGACGTATTCGGCACTGTCGTGGACTGGCATAGCTCGGTCACCCGCCACGGCGAGAACTTCGGCAAGGCCCACGGCATCACCGCCGACTGGGTCGACTTCGCCGAAAAGTGGCGGGCTAAATACCGCCCTTTCATGGACAAGGTGCGCACCGGGGAGCTGCCCTGGACCGACCTGGACACGCTGCATCGCATGGGCCTTGAAGAGCTGCTGAATGACTTCGGCATCACGGGCATCAGCGAGGAGGCCAAAGCCGACCTGAACCTGGCCTGGCACCGGCTGGACGCCTGGCCCGATGCGCCGCCGGGACTGCACCGGCTGAAGTCCAAGTTCATCCTGGCGACCATGTCCAACGGCAACATCGCGCTGATGACCGGCATGGCCAAATACGCCGGGTTACCCTGGGACTGCATACTGGGCGCCGAACTGGCCCACGCCTACAAGCCCGATCCCAAGACCTACCTGACCGGCGTGGAACTGCTGCACCTCAAACCGGAACAGGTGATGATGGTGGCCGCCCACCAAAGCGACCTGTTGGCCGCAGGCAAGCAGGGTCTCAGAACGGCCTTCGTGAAGCGGCCCTTGGAACGCGGGGTCAACGGCAAGGTCGACCTGACCCCGGACCCGTCGTTCGACTACGTCTGTGATGATTTCCGTGACCTGGCAGCCCAACTGGGAGTCTAAGCGAAAAACCGGCGATCTTATCCCAAGGCTCTGAAGGAACGATTATGGCCCGCTTCGGTGTGCGTCTGGAAAACGACCCAACCCTGACTCCCCAGGACTATCAAGAATTGGCCGCTCAGGCCGAGCAGAACGGCTTTGACGCGGTATGGGTGCCCGAGGGAGGCGGCAGAGATTCGCTGACGTCGTTGGCGACCATCGCCATGAAGACCGAAAGGGTAAAGCTGGGCACGGGTATACTGCCCATCTTCGCCCGCACGCCAACCAATACCGCCATGGGCGCGGCGGGCATGGCCGCGGTGTCAGGGGGCCGTTTCATCCTGGGCCTGGGAGTCGGGCACCGTCCCACCGTAGAAAGCCGGGACGGCATCCCCTTCAAGCAGCCCATGACCCGTATGAGGGAGACCATTAAGATCGTCAAGGCGTTGTTGGCGGGGGAAGAGGTCAACTTTCAGGGCAAGCTGTTCAAGATAACCGGCGCATCCATGGGAGCGGCGGCTCCCGAAACCAAAGTGCCCATCTACATCGCCGCCCTGGGTCCGCAGATGCTGGAGATGGTTGGTGAATTGGCCGATGGCGTGCTGATGAACTGGACTGCGGTGGATTACCTGGGCGAGGCCATTGGGCACATAAAGCGGGGCGCGGAGAAAGCCGGCCGCGATCCCGATGAGATCGACATCGCCGGTTACGTGCGGGTGGCGGTGGGGGACGACGTGACGGCCTCCCGTGATTCGCTGCGGCGCCAGGTGGCCCGCTACGCCAGCAACCCCTTCTACCGCAACTTCTTCGCGGAGACCGGGTTCGACAAGGAGATGTCCGCCGCCGCCGCCGCCTTGGCCGAGGGCAACCTGGACAAGGCGGCCGATTCCATCACGGAAGAGATGCAGGACCAAGTGGCGGTGGTGGGGACGGTTGCGGAATGCCGGGCCGCCCTGGAGAAGCGCCGTGACGCCGGCCTGCAACTTCCGGTGATCGCGCCCTTCGCCGTGGGGGACAATAAGGCTTCCCACCAGCGAGTGAT
>JADFNR010000046.1:0-14272 GCA_022563275.1 Chloroflexota bacterium
GTCCGGTCGCCCCGCTGCCAGGTGCGTTCGCTGACATCGTTGCCGATGCTGTAGCCGAGCACATAGTCCAGGGCCTGCTCCTCGGTGACGTTGCGGCAGGTCTTTCCGATGACCACCACCAGTTCACCTTCATATTGGAGCATCTCCGTCGCGTCCTTGGGCACGATGATGTCGTGGCCGTCGGGCACCAGAGCATTGATGGCCCGGTAGCCGACGTCGGCCTGTTTCGGCAGCACCGGCTCTTCGCCGCGCATCTGGGCGGCCCAGGTCACATGCTCCGGGTAGTTGATGCCGGCGCCGCATAGAAGGTGGGCGGAATCACCGGCACCTCCAGCTTCACCGCATCAAGCTTGTGGGTATTGGCGGTCTTCTTGTAGGTGTCAAATGGGCTGCCCTCAACCTCAGTTACCGTGTCGCCTTCCGCGCTGCTTTCGATAATGCCGTAGGAGATGGGGCCTCCGGTGGAGAATCTGCACCATTTCATGCTGCTTTCACCTCGCTGGCGGCCCGGCAAGCTGCGGTGGCCGCGGATGATTCAGGCCAATTTTACACCGCGCTCCGGCCCGGTCAAGCTCATTTTGGCCAGTGCCGGTTTGGGTAAGGTGGTAAAATCTAGCCCGCTGGGGAGCCTAGCCTCGGCAATATGATATCCAACAAGGTGGAACAGCCATGCGATTGGAAGGAAAGACCGCCCTCATCACCGGCGCCAGCCGGAACATCGGGAGAGAGATCGCGCTTACTTTTGCCCGGGAAGGGGCCGACCTGGTCCTCAACACCCGCAGCAGCCAGGCCGAACTGGACGAAGTTGCTGGGAAGTGCCGCGAGTTGGGCGTGAAGACCCACACTGTGATCGCGGACGTCTCCGACTCCGCCAGCGTTTCCAAGATGGTGGAGGAAGGCATCCAGGCGCTGGGCAAGATCGACATCTTGGTGAATAACGTGGCCGTCCGCCCGCATAAACCCATCTTGGAGGTCACCGATGAAGAGTGGCACACCACGCTGGGGATAAACATGCACGCGGCGTTCTACCTGGTCAAGGCGGTGCTGCCGGGCATGATGGAGCGCAAGAGCGGCAGCATCATCGCCCTGGGCGGGCAGTCGGCCATCACCGGGCGTCCCGGCACCATCATGGTGACCACGGCGAAGACCGGCGTGCTGGGCCTGATACGGGCCGTGGCGGCCGAGATGGCGCCCTACAACATCCGAGCCAACATGGTGAACCCCGGCTCCACCGACACCTCCCGTGGCAACCCGGAATGGTACCCAGAGTTCCAGGCCGGCGTGGACCGGGGGTCGGACGAGCACCTGAAGTCCATACCCATGGGCCGACAGGGCACGGTGCAGGACATCGCCAATGCCTGCCTATTCTTCGCCTCGGACGAGTCCAGCTACATCACCGGCGACAGCGTGAACGTCATGGGAGGCCGCTACATCGTCTAGGCGCCGGCACAGCCTGGTTTCCCGGACGCCGGAGGCCTTTGGAGTGTCCGTAGATGTAGTTGCCATATCCATGCGTAAAGCTGCCAGTCCCGCTGGGGATTCCCGTCATATCGTGGGCGTTGTGGAACCCTTCACATCGGGGTTGGCGTGATAAGCTGGCGGAAACCTCCGTAACGAACAGGTGGAAGGGGAGTCCACGATCACGCCAATGCAATGCCCCGGTTGCCAGCGGGAAAATGCGGCTGGTAGTAAGTTCTGCACCTACTGCGGCACGCAATTAGAGACCGGCGCACCGTCACAGGAAGGGCTAACGGCGGAAACCCGACCAGAGGAAGATGGGCCACTCCCAGACGCGGAGCTGCGTGAAGTCCGGATAGAGCTCCGTCAGTTGGGGCTTACGTTTGACCGCCTCCAAGACCGGATATCGCGGCTGGAGCTAACGCGCCCAGGCGCCGCTCCAGACCGGCCACAACCCCCCTCAACCACGTCTGCTCCCGCGTCAACCCGGCCCAGCGCTTCGGCTGCCCCGTCCTCCGCCGGCAGTGGCGGCGGGGCTAGGCCTGTCCCCCCACCATGGGCAGGACGGCAGGCCGCCGCCGCAGTGGCCGCTCTCCGTGGTTTCGGTCCTCCCTCCAGCGGGTTCTCCGTGGACTGGGAGCAGGTACTGGGCAAAAACTGGTTCGCCATAATCGGCGCCTTGGCCCTCATCATCGGCGCGGGTTTCTTTCTCAAGCTGGCCTTCGATAACGACTGGATCGGGCCCATCGGGCGGGTCTCTCTGGGAATCGTCATCGGAATAGCCCTGCTGACAGCCGGCGAGTACAGCCGGCGCCGCGTCCCCCTCTGGGCCCAACCGGTCACGGCGGGAGGGATCGGGATACTCTACCTGTCGATCTACGCCGCCTTCGGCCTATACGAACTCATCTTACCCGTGCCTGCCTTCCTTTTCCTGGCCCTGGTCGTCGTCTTGAGCGTGCTGTTGGCACTCCGGTACGAGTCGTTGGTCATCGCGTTACTGGGCATCGTGGGAGCCTTCATCACCCCCGTCCTTCTGGGGCGGGACCTTCCGGACCCTCGGCTAATGCTTTTATACATCCTGGTCATCGACCTGGGCATATTGGCCGTATCCACCTTCCGCAACTGGAGGTGGTTCACCATGGTGGGCTTGGCCGGCTCCTATGGCCTCTTCGCCTTGTGGCTGGACCAGTTTCCTTCCCAGAGCGTGTTGCCGGTCTACCTGTTCTTGACCGGTGTCTTCATGGTTTTTGTCGGCGCTACCACGCTCTTCCACATCATCTGGAGCCGGGTTCCCGGGCCCGTTGACCGGGCACTGTTAACCCTCAACGCCACGGGCTATTACGCCCTGACCTTTGGCCTGCTGTGGGATGAGTACCGGGTCTGGTTCGGCGTGATCACACTGAGCATCTCTCTTTTGTACGGCCTGGTGACCTATGCCACCATCAAGCGGGCGGGCGCCCCCCCGGAAGTGGCCTTGTTCACGCTGGCCATCGCCGTTGTATTTCTCACCATCGCCGTTCCATTACAGTTGAGCGGCAACTGGGTCTCGGTTGCCTGGGCCGCGGAAGGCACAGTCTTGGTTTGGATGGGCTTCGTGCTGGCGAGGTGGCCCATGCGCGCCTTCGGCCTGGGCGTGCTGGCGGTGGCCGCCATCCGCCTGCTGGCCTTCGATACGCCGGTGGAATTGGTGGATTTCAACCCGGTGCTCAACGAGCGTTTTCCCACCTTCGCCGTAGCCATCGCCGCATTCTCAGTTGCCGCTTACCTGTATTGGAGGCAGCGGGAACACCTGGAGGTTTGGGAGGAATACGTTGCACCAGCCCTGGCGGGGGTGGCCAACTTCCTTACCCTGTGGCTCTTCACCGCCGAGGTCATCGCCTACTTCGACAGCCGAATACTGCTTCTTTCCCGCGAAATGACGGCGCAGAGCTTGGACAACGCCAAGTTCCTCACGCTGACTGCCATGTGGACGATCTACGCCTTCGGGATCCTGGCCATCGGAATGGCCAAACGGCATGCCTCTATTCGTTGGGTGGGCCTGGGACTGCTGGCCGTTCCTGGCCTCAAGCTACTGTTGTTCGATACCTTTATGGTGCGGTGGGACCCCCTCACATTCCTGCCGGTCATCAACTTCCATTTCATGGTCTTCCTCATCGTACTGGGGGTCTTGGTGGCCGCAGCCTACCTCTACCACCGAGAGAAGGACCGGTTGACGGAGCATGAAAGTTACGTGTTTCAAGTTCTGGTGGTGGTGGCGAACTTTGTTACCCTATGGTTCCTCAGCGCCGAAGCCATCCGGTTCTTCGACAGCCAAGAAATTAAACTACGCACCGATTACTTCAGCGCGATGCAACTTTCGTTAACCGTGCTTTGGGCGGTGTACGCCATTGGAATAATCGGCGTTGGTATCGTCATGCAGGCGGGCAGGGTGCGGCTGGCGGGGATGGCGCTCCTGTGTATCCCCGTCGTAAAACTCTTCGTCTTCGACATTTTCTTGATGGAACGAGGTTACAGAGTCGCCGCGTTCGTTACGCTGGGCGGCTTGATGCTGGCCATGGGGTTGGTTTACCAACGGTACAGCCAGGCGATAAAGGGGTTTATGTTTGGCCAAAGGGCGTAGGTTGAGGCCCAAGCTCCCGGCGGTGGTGGCCCTGGCGGCTGGGCTGTCGCTTCTAACCGCCACCCTGGTATCGGCGGACTTTTCCGTCCAAGAGTGGCGGTTCTTCAAATCCGTGCCGGTTTCCGATGTTCTGTCGGAGACTTCGCTGGTGGAAGTTGTGCCGGACAGAGATGTATTTGCTCATGCCGCGCCGGCCCTCTCCGACCTCCGCGTCATTGAAGAGAATAGCCAGCTGGAGGTGCCCTTCGTTCTATTGGTGGAAAGGGGGGAGCAGCGGCGGGCATCGGTATCGGTGACCATGCGGGACCTGGGGAGCGTCCCCGGTCAACACACCACCTTCGTCCTGGATCTGAACCAACAAGGAACTCTGCACAACGAGCTGGAGATAAGCACTTCGTCAGAAAATTTCCAGCGGGACATCGTGGTAGAGGGAAGCGAGGACGCAGAAAACTGGAGGATACTGGACGAGGACGGCCAGATATTTGATTTCACCATTGAGGCGCGGGGATTCACCACCAGGGATACACGGGTGAAGTACCCTGCCAGCACCGCCCGCTACCTCAGGGTCCGAATCGTCGATGGAGAACTGCCTCCCCTGGACGTGCTGGGGGCCGTGGTGTTTTTCTCCCAGCAGATACCGCCCAGCCGGACAGATTATCCGGTAAGCATATCGGCGCGGGTGGAAGACACGGCGGAGAAGAACACACAACTGGTATTCGACCTGGGGAGCGGGGGGTTCCCAACCAATCGCTTGTCCCTGGCCATTGGACCGGCGAACTTTTACCGCCGCGTTAGCTTGGAGGGGAGCCATGACAACCAGTTCTGGGCCCTGCTCCGCCGGTCCGAGAACCTCTACGTTTTCAATACCCCAAAGTTCGTGGGCAGTCAGCTTTCCATCAGCTATCCGGAGTCCAGGTACCGTTATTTCCGCCTCACCATTTTCAACGAAGACGATTCCCCGCTGGCCGTAATGGGTCTCCAGGCCAGCGGATATTCGCGGAAGTTGATCTTTTCCGCGGACCCCGGCGGCAGCTACAGGCTCTACTACGGAAACCCCGATGCGGTGCCTCCCACCTACGAACTGGAGCGCATCTTCCCTTACCTGGTCACCGAGAACCTGCCCGTGGCCGGATTGGGAGCCCATACCGCCAACCCTCTATTCACCGGACCTACGATTTCTCCGAAACCCTTTACCGAGCGTTACCCCTGGCTCGTACCGACGGTGGTGGCGATCGGGGCATTGCTGATCGGGGTCTTCCTGGCCAGCCTTTTCCGCCAGCTAAAAGCGATGCTGCCTCCTCCGCCCGAGTCGTAATTGTCCCTTCCACGGGTCCGATTTCATCGGGACTCTCGAAGAACGCGAATCCGCCAGAGTGCCGAGAGGTGGGCTAGCCCCCTACCCCCAACTGGTCCCAGACCAGGGCGGCGGCTCCGACCAGGCCCACCGAGTCTCCCAGCCGGGCCGGGGTGAGTTGGAAATCCTTGTGGAGTTCGCTCATGGCGCGGTCCAATATCTGCTGGTGTATCCGCGGAAGCAGGTCTAGCTTGACCAGCCCATCGGTCACCCCGCCGCCCAACACGATCATGTCGGGGTTGAACAGGTGGACCACGTTCGTCAACCCAACGGCTAGGGCGGACACCGCTCCATCCAATATCGTCATTGCCAGCGGGTCCTTTTTCTCCGCGGCATCGAATACCGCCTCGGAATCGACCGAGTCTATGTCTAGAGAGGCTAATCTGGAGCCAGGAAACCCGCCCGAAGCCAACTTTTGCCTGGCGATTCGCTCGATACCGGTGCCGGACGCCATCGCCTCAAGACACCCCCTGGACCCGCACTGGCATTCCAATGCTGATTCTGACGTGTCGACGAGGGTATGGCCGATCTCCGCGGTAAGGCCGTTGGCGCCCAGGAACAGCGAACCCTTATCCACCAACCCGCCGCCAACCCCGGTGCTGACGGTTACGTAGAACAGGGTCTTCACGGGACGCCCGTTGTCCGCGGACTCCTTTCCGGCCCCATAGTAATGCTCGCCCAATGCCGCCAGGTTGGCGTCGTTGCCCACCCAAACCGGCACGTCGAATATATTTTCCCAAAGGGCTTTGAACGCGACTCCATCAAGCACCATCAAGTTCGGCGGCTGATAGAAGGTGCCGGTGGTGGGTTCCACCGGACCGGCCACGGCGGCGCCGATGCCCGCCACGGGGCCGCCGGCTTGCCGGATAGCGTTGGCCAGCAGCCTTTCAGCGTTGGCCAGGTACTCTTCTTTGCTGCCTCCCTGGGGGTTGGGCTCTCGCGATTGCCAGAGGATCTCACCCTGTCTGTTGACGACCGCGGTTCTGGTCCAGGTGCCTCCCCAGTCCATTACGACCACTACTTGTGGAGTGCTCATTATGATTCCCCGTGGGCCAACTTATCTGGGCCGTAACTTCCAAATCATCTTTCCAGCAGTTCGTTGATGGCGTTTCGGAGGACCGTCTCGGTCAATGGGCCCGACAGCTTCTTGACCAGTATGCCATCCCGGTCGATAAAATACTTCTCAGGGATGCCCCGGACACCGTAGTCGATCGCGATAACGCCGCTGGCATCGAACCCGTTGGGGTAGGTTATCCCTTCTTGCCGAAGATAGACCTCAGCATCGCCGGGGTTGTCCCAGATATCCACCCCAACGAACTCCACCGGTTGCCCCTGGAACTCCCGGTACACCCTGGCCAGGGCCGGGGCTTCAGCGCGGCAGGGCGGGCACCACGAGGCCCAGAAGTCCACCATCACAACCTTGCCTCGGAGGTCGGAGAGTTTCAGGGTGCCACCGCCGATCAATTGTAATTCGAAGTCCCTGGCCGCTCCAACATCGATCTTGGCTTCGAAAAGATCGGAGTTCACGGCCAGGCCTCCGGGGTTACCACCGGTGCCGATGGAGGCCCAGACCAACAGGGCGATCAACGCCGACAAAGGGACGCCTCCGCCCAATATTATCCAGCTACGCTTGGTCATTCCGGTTGCTCTCCAACGGTAATTTCGCCTGCGTCCGGGTCTTGGGTAACGCCTGGGCCCTCGCTAAAGATTGAAGGCTTCAAAACCCGGGCCATGAGTTCCCGCCGTTGTGCCCGGTATTCCGCTTCCGGCAGGCCCTCCTCCTGGTATCGCTGGTCCAGGGCTGCCACCGCCCGTACCACAGCCGCCCTCTCCGCCGGATCCAAGGTCAAAGGGTCCGTGAACGTCCCTTTGCTCTCCGGAACTGGACGGTAGCCCCGTGTCAAGCCCCACAGGAGCATAGCAGCCAAGGTCGCGCCCAGAGCGCTGGGAATGGCGATCTGCCAGAAAGCGCCGCTGGACACCGAGTTGGAGAACCGGGCCCAGACTCCGGGCAGCGGCAGGCCGGTGATCTCCAACTGTAGCCCCTGGCCCGGAGGGAAGTCTCTCCCCTCGTAGGCCCGGTACAGTGTTCCTTGAATGTTCACCGGGTCGATGCTGTTCAGTGAAGGCACGGCCATGTCCGGGAACGTCTCCGGAACCAGCACCTGGAAGATACCCGCCCCTTGGACCAGGCTCTGCCGGTAGGACAGGGATTCCCCTTGGTAGGGAAAAGTATAAGAGAAGTCGATGCTGTGGGATCCGGGGATGACGGGCGAGGTGAGGGCGAACCCGGTGCCGATTTCCACGACGTCCCCGCCCGGTAAGTCCGATTGGACGGTTAGCTCCGCCGGGTCGGGTGGCAGGGCGAAGCGAAGAAAACTGATCGTGTCTAGTTTGGTTAGGTCCGGGACCAGAGTCCGGTCGGTGGGATTGACGATGCGCACGAACTCGATGGCGCTGACCAATCGAGCATTCTTGTCCACGGCGACAACAACCATCACCTGCCGCTCCACCTGGATGATGGAGGCGTCCCGCGTCGTCTCGTACACGGTCAACACCACGTCATCGGCCAGACCGCCGCTGTCCAGCGAGGTCCCGTAGAAGACGCCCAGGTGGTCCACGCTGACGGTGTAAGTGCCCCCGTCTACGATCTGAACGCCTTCAAACACGAACCGGCCCTGGGCGTCTGGTCTCGCCTGGCCGGTGCCGGCCAGCCTTCCGTCCGCGCCGGTTATCAACATCAACACGTTGAGGTCGTCCGGGAGGTCCGCTCCTTCCGTGCCGTTCACCACCTGTCCGCGGACATCGGTGGTTTCCTGTGCCAGAAGCGAGGTCTCTCCCAGGTGGAAGAGAAACAGCGCAGCGGCCAGAGCCCCACAAAAGGCCAGCTTTACAGTCACGATTGGGGCGCCATCTCTGCGCCGCAGTGAGGACAGGCGGGTGTGCCACCCAGGACGGCCGCGCTGCAGTCGGGGCAGGCAATCGTCTTTCTATCGTAGTTCTCCTGTGCGCCCCGGGCTAGGAGTATCTCCTGTTCTAGGACCCAGGCCGGGTCGCCCCGGCCCGCCTCAAGTTGGTCCCTGAGCACGCTGGCGGCCTGCATCCGGTAGCCCTGAAATTGGGCTTGAAATTCTTCCTGGGGCATCCGGCCCAGTTGGTACTCTAGGTCCAGCGTGGTTATGGCGTCGAATATATCGGCCAGGGCCTGATCGCCAGACTCCGGAGGGACGTCGACGCCGTCAGATTTAGATTGACGCCCATGTATAAATGCGTAGCCCACCACGGCGAAACTGAAGACCGCCAACACCGCGCCAAAGAAAATGGATATGACCGTTTCCGCGTCCATGGGACTAAGTTTACCAGGGAGGCCAAACGGGCTAGGCGGCCGTGGGCCGTGGTCTGGCGGCCAAACGGGCTGGGCTCGGCGCTGGGGCCGGCGCGCGGACCGTCTGCGGCCATAGAGCTATCACCGTGCCCAGCATCATCACCGGACCGGCCACCCACATCCACCAGATCAGCGGGTTCACCAGTATGCGAAACCCCACGCTTCCGTCGGCCAGGTTCTCGCTGGGAACGATGAACAAGTCCTCCACGGGAGTGGAGCGCACGGCCGCTCTGGTGGAGGCCATGTTGAAGCTGGGGTAAAAGGCCCGGGTGGTGCGGAGGGTCTCCAAAAGTTTCCCGCCACGAAAAACTTGTATGGTGGAGGTGTACTCAGTCCGGTTTTCCTTGGGAATCTCGACGCTGCCCAAGAAGACCAACTCGTAGTCCTCGACGGTGACGCTCTCTCCGGGACTTAATACCACATCGACCTGGGTGTTGAAGAAAGATGTGCCTACTATGCCAAGGGTCAACATGATTATCGACAGGTGCACGATGTAGCCCCCGTAACGGGGCCGGTTGGCCCAGATCAGGTGCAGGAAAGCGGCGGCGTAATTCTCCCCCGTGCCGCGATGGCGGGAACGTGTTCCCCGGTACCATTCCAACAGGATGCCGGTGGTCACGACCGCCGACAATCCAAAGGCGATCAGAGCGTAGTCTTTGTGCAGGCCAAGGGAGAACAAGATGGCCACGGTGGCCAGACCCACGGCGGCAGGTGGCAACAGCGACCTTCTAAGACTGGAGAAACTGGCCTTGCGCCAAGGGATCAGCGGCCCGATCCCCATGAGAAAGATCAAGCCCAGCATCAAGGGTCCGTTCACCTGGTCGTAGAAGGGACGGGCCACTGTGATCTCCTCGTTATTGGTCAACCGGGAGATCAGGGGATAGACGGTGCCCCAAAGCGAGACGAAGGCGATGGCCAATAGCAGCAGGTTGTTAACCAGGAACGCCGCCTCCCGGGAGAGCATGGAGTCCAGGTTCCGGGCACTCTTCAACAGCGGATAGCGCCAGATGAAGATGGCAAAGGGGACCGCCACTCCAACCGCCAGGAACAGCAGGAAGACCCAACCCAAACTGGAAGCCCCGAATGAATGGACCGAGGGCACCGAGCCGCCCCGGTTCATGAACATGCCGTATAGCGCCAGCCCAAACGCCACGTTGATCAAGACGATGTTCCACATGCGGAACATGCCGCGGCGTTTCTGCACCATGATGGAGTGGATGAAGGCCGTGAGGACCAACCACGGCATGAAAGCGGCGATCTCCACCGGGTCCCAGAACCAAAACCCGCCCCAGCCCAGGATGGTGTAGGCCCACCAAGACCCCAGGAGCAGACCGGAGGCCAATAATACCCAGGAGATCAGGCCCCAGACCCGCCCGACGTCCACCCATTCGTCTCCTGTCTTGCGGGCCAGCAGAGAACCGGTGGCGAAGGCGAAGGGCACCGTGAGGCCAATCAATCCGGCCATCAAGGCAGGTGGGTGAAAAAACATGCCGAAGTGGGTGAGCAGGGGGTTTATCCCTTCGCCGTCCAGCGGCACAAAAGGCAGTTTGTCGAAGGGGTTGGCCATGACGGCGGTCACGGCCACGAAAAAAGTCAAGGTCAGCATCAGGACAGCGGTGGTGTAGGGAAGGGCGTCCTTGACCTTCTCCGGCGCCCGCCAGATGGCGATCGCCGACATGAAGGACAGGACGGTGGCGATGTACAGCAGGGAACCCTCGTTGCCGGCATAGAAGGCCACCCAGGTGAACCTGTTGGGCATGGCCAGGTCACTGTGCGCTGCCACGTAGGCAATCTCAAAGTCACGGCTGATGAAGGCAATGATCAGGCTGAGGGTGGCGACCAGCAGGGCCAGCGCGGCGGCGTACATGGCCGATTGGGAACTCTCCACCAGCGCCGGCGACAACCGCAGCTTGCCGGCCACCGACCCAACGGTGGAATAGGCGGCCAGCGCCAGGGCGATCCAAAGACTTATTGCACCAAGTTCAGCCATCTACCTGCTCTCTTCTGCACCAGGGTGGTCAGTCCGGCCAGAAGACTCCGTTTGATCAGAAGAATCCATACCAGGTGATTCTACGCCAGGACCGGGTTGGTTGGATGTGCCACCGGGCCGGGAGCCGCCACGAGTTATTTCCAGGTGGCGGTCGACCAGTTCCAAATAAGGGATCAGGCCAGGGTCCTGGGCCGGCTGCGAGGTGGCGACAACCGGTCCCCGCCGGGTCATGGAACGGATGATGAAGAACACGGCCACCAAAGCGGCCAGCACCCCGCCGACGGGCAGCAGCCAGGCCACCAAGTTCGCCCCCGACTTGGGTGGGGCCGCCAGTATGTCCTTGCCATAGCGTTCGACGAAGAAGTCGAGAATCTCTTCTCTGTCTTTGCCTTGAGCCAGCATATCCCGGACTATCTTACGCATCTGGCGAGAGATCTCAACCTGGGCTTGGTCGATGGTCTCGGCCGGACAGACCGGGCACATGATCATACGGTCGATGCCCTGGGCCTGCCTTTCACTAAAGGTGGCTTCCGTAGACGTGGGCTCAGGGGTCTGGGCGTGCAGGACGCCGTCCTGGGCGATGGCCATTCCGGCCAATACCGCGAATACGGCCAGCAGCAATAGGGCCCGGAACAGGGGCTTGACCGGAGAGGGGGATTGGCGGGGTTGCATCGAAGGTCTCATATCTCAACCGCAACCGGAAGCGCGGCCCCAATGCGCTCCGGGTTTTTTGGTGCGGGCCGGTTACTTGGGTTGATTATTTGGGCAGCGAGCCGATGTACCGGGCGATGGCGGCGCGTTCTTCCCCGCTCAATAGCTTGCCGAAGGGCGGCATAACCGAAGCGGGTCCAAGCGGCCTGGCGGTAGCTTCCAACCTAGCCTCAATCAACGCTACCGGCCTGTTGGTGATGTTTGTATCGACGATGGGCACGTACCCATAGTTCTGGGTCAGTATGGCCAATACCGGGCCGGTGCCCTTGGCGTCGGCGCCGTGGCACATCTGGCAGTTGACCAGAAATAGGTCCGCGCCGGTGTTGGTCACGATGGATGCGGTGGGCGGATAGACGGCTACCGCATCGGCCACGCCGGTCAAACGGGGCGGCTCGTGGGACCGGTAAGACTGCTGGTAATGTTGCTCGTAGAAGATATCCAAAGGGTAGGTGCCTTGGCTACAGGCCACCAACACAAGTCCAAAGAGCATGGCGGTTCCGAAGAACCAGCGCCTCAGTCCGCGCTTGCTGCGTCCGGTTTGGGGATGGTCTCCGCCCGGCGAGACCGAATATGCACTGACCCGGTATACCATTAGGCCCCTGGCCCTCCGTCATTGCGTATCACGTCGATGGCTCCGGCCTGGGTGAGCAAGGTCTGAGTCTTGGTTAGGTCTTCTTCATCCACGTTGACCAGAACACCGATGTAACCTTCGGTGATCCGGGTGTCATACAAGCCCTGTTTAAACGCGGGCAGCCGCGACTCGAAGATGATTCCAATGATGGTGAAGATGATGGCCGTGAGCATAGTGCTTTCGTAGGTCACCACAGCCATGGGAGGCAGCGATAAGATCGGTTTGCCGCCCTGGACCAAGGGGTAGGCCATCTGGGTCATGGAGGTCAGAAGGATCCCAACGGTGAGGCCGATGATCGCCCCCACGAAGGGGAAGATGTACAGCCGGTGACTTTCATATCTCTCCCCGAAAGCGCCCTCGGGATAGGGCGCGTCCGTCAGAAAGTCATAATCGGTTTGTGGAACGCCGGCCGCTTTGAGAGCATCGCCGGCATCGGCGGCATGATCCGCGCTCTCAAACAACCCTAATATCGGTGATTTGGCCATTTTCTGTTCCCTCGAGATTCCTACTCTTGGTTTTTCTTCCCCCGGCTAATCTTCGCTAATCTTCCCTGAAGACCGCCGGCACTGAGACCCGGCCGATCTTGATTTCAGTCCTTAGGATCTCACCCTCTTTGATGTCATAGAGCGGGATCAGCGGCACCACCCTGGCAATCGTCACCATCAAGATGGAGACCATTGCGAACGTGCCGATGATGATGAGCCATTCCACCGTGCTGGGCCGGTAGGTGTACCAATCAAAGGTCAACAACTGTTTCCGGGCCAGACCGGGCACGATGATCAGGAACCGTTCCAGCCACATGCCGATGTTCACCGAGACACAAGCGATGGACATGATCCATAAGTTCCGGCGCGCGGAACGGCTCAGCCAGATGGAAACCGGCAAGAAGTAAGTGATCCCCACAAAGATTATCATCCAGATATTCCACGGACTTACCATGAACTGGAAGTTCCTCACGGCGATCTCGTCGGCCTCGCGGCCGTAGAAGCCGAAGATGACTTCCATCACGAAGAAGTAGAACCATCCGGTGGCCACCACGATCAGCAGGCGGCCCAGGGCGTCGATGTGTTCGTGGCGGATGTAGTTCTGCCAACCGTAGATATAGCGCAGAATCATCAACACCAAGACCACGGCCGACACTCCGGAGTGGACCGCGCCCACCACGAAATAGGGGGCGAAGATGGTGGAGTGCCAAGATTTTACGGAGACCGCCATACCGAAATCCCAGGACACGATGCTGTGCACCGAGACGAACACCGGCAGGATCAGCGCCGAGAGCAACACTCCGGCGATGACTTGCAGTTTCCATTGTCTGGGGTTGCCCTGCCAGCCCATGGCCAGCATTCCGTAGATGCGGTGGCTCAGGCCGGTGGTGCGGTCGCGCAACACGGCGAAGTCCGGAATCAACGCCACCATGACGAACAGGATGCTGGATGTCAGGTAAGTGTAGACGGCGCTGGGGTCCCAGACCAAAGGTGACCGGATGTTGGGCCAGATCCCGCGGGCGTAGTCGTAAGGCACAAAGGGCATGGTGTAGATCCAATAGACCGTGCGCCAAGGCCGGCCGGTGTGGATCAGCGGCATCATCATGGCTGTCAATAATGAGAAGACGGTCAATATCTCCGCGGCACGGGTGGCGGGACGCCGCCATTCGGCCTTGGACAGGCGGAGGATGGCCGATAGCATCACACCGGCGTGGCTGATGCCGATCCAGAAAACGAAGTTGGTGATGAAGAAACCCCACATCACCGGGCGGTTCAGGCCGGTAACGCCAAAGCCCTGGTTTATCAAGACGCCGGCGGCGCTCATGGCGATAAGCACTATGAGGCCAAGGACGGCAATGACCATCCAGAACCACTTGGGTGAGTTCAACATACTCACCAGCAGTTCCCTGTTTACCTGCCTAGAATTTAGCGGTCTGCCTTCCTGCATGATTCTCCGTTGGATGGTTTCCCAGATTCAAGGTCCGGGATCAACGCCGGGCTTCGGCGTGGGAATATTAAACCTGTTTACTCAGGTTTGGCCAATATCAGATATTCACCGCGCATGAACTTGCCCCATTTCTGGTACAGCGTGCCTTCTTTCATCTCCCAAAGAGACATCAAGGGAAACAGCTTGGTGGC
>JADFNR010000046.1:14367-25041 GCA_022563275.1 Chloroflexota bacterium
CGGGAATATTAAACCTGTTTACTCAGGTTTGGCCAATATCAGATATTCACCGCGCATGAACTTGCCCCATTTCTGGTACAGCGTGCCTTCTTTCATCTCCCAAAGAGACATCAAGGGAAACAGCTTGGTGGTCGCCAGGTAGATGAAGACGGCCGCGCCAAGCCCTCCGATCACCATGAAAACGTCCCATATATCGGGATAAACCGGCGCGGGAATATGTTCCAAAAAGAAATCGTATATTTCTGCCCCCGGGGCGGCGTTGGCCGACCCGACGAAGATCCTGATGTTGAACATGAGGCCGCCGAATAGCACCATGCTGCCGGCGAGGGCCGGCCCCCAGGCGGTGCGCCGCACCGGGTTCCAAAGAAGGACCGCGAACGGCAGAGCGAAACTGAACGCCAGATTAAGAAGGAAGATGATGGCGTAGGTATCAACGACCAAGTATTTGATGATGTTCTGCTCGATCTCCAACCGTCCGAACCAGAAGGTGATGAAGAACGCGAACAGGTGATAGACCCACAGCAGGGTTACTCCCAGCAACACCTTGCTGGCCGACCAGAAGGTCGACTTGCCGATGTAGCCTTCGTAGCCACCCCACCGCCGCATGATGAATATCGTGACGAGGATGGCGCCCAGGCCCATCTGCAGGCTGGTAATAGTGTAGATGACCGGGAATATCGAGTCTTTCCATCCTGGGATCAAGCTCTGAGCGTAATCGGAGCTGATCAAGAAGTGGACGAACACCATAATCATGAAGTAGAAGGCGCCAAGCAGGGCCAGCCCGGCCTTCTGCGTGTTCCACTGGCGCTTGGTGCCGTACCAATGGCCGGCCAATCTGTTATATAGCCAGCCCTTGAATCCGGTTGCGGTGGCGCGGGACTCGGCCATGTCCGGCATCAAAGAGACCCAGAGGATCGCCATCGATGTTATGGTCAGGGACGCCACTCCCAAAAAGTCCCAAACGTGGGGTGCGCCGATGGGGCCCTCGAACCAGATGGTTCTCCGCAGCTCCATCTGACCTTCAACCACGCCCGCCGGGTTGTCTAGAGACGGAAGGAGGAACATCATGGGGATGAACATCAAAAGGTTCAAGATTCCGACGACCGAAAACAACTCCGCTACCCGGGTAAGGGGCCTGCGCCAGTGGCTCTTGGTGAAACGGAACGCCACCGCCACCAGGGGCGCGCCGCTGGTGACCATGAAGATCATGGAGAAGATGGCCATGTAATAGCCCCAAGGAGCTATCTCCCCGAACCCGTCATCAGCCGCACGGGCCACGAATCCAATTATGCCGATTATGAACAAGATCCCGGACACCGCCAGCGCGATGGCGAACGGCTGAGGCGTGGCCCGCATCTTTTCCGCGACATCCCGGCTCATCACCGTGGCGTCGGGGAAGACCCACATGCCGGCGTGTTGACCGTGACCTTTAGGTTCGGTAGCCGCCATCTATCTAGGCCTTTTCCAACGGGAATGGTTCAACTTTCTTCAGGTAAATCACGTTGGGCTTGGTGCCGATTTCTTCGAATAACCGGTAGACGCGGGTATGTGCTTCATCAACGTGCCCGCCCCGGTGTCTGGTCTCGATCTGCTCGTTGGCCTCGTCGAAGTGCTTCTTAACCGGGCCGGTCTCGTCGTACTGGTCAGCGAAGTTAAGGGCGTTGGTCGGGCAGGCTTGGACGCAGGCGGGCAGATGATTGCCCTCTTTCATCTGACGGTAATTGAGCTTCCGGTCGGCAACCGGGATCCGCTCGCCGGTCAGGGGCTCCAGGCCACGCCGTTCTATGTTCACCTCGCCGCGGCGCAGGCGCTGCACGCAGAAAGTGCACTTCTCCATGATGCCCCGGGTCCGAATGGTCACGTCAGGGTTCAATTGGTTCCTCAACCGCTTCGGCCACACCGGTTCCCAGAAGTTGAAGAACCGGACGGTGTAGGGACAGTTGACCGAGCAATAGCGGGTCCCGATGCAGCGGTTGTAGATCTGTACGTTCATTCCCTCGTCGTTGTGGTAGGTGGCGAACACCGGGCAAACCGGCTCGCAGGGCGCGTTCTCGCAGTGCTGGCACAGGATGGGGATGAACTTGGCCTTGACGTTGGGGAATTCCCCCTCCCAATACCGCTCGATACGGATCCATTCGTAGGCCCGCCGTTGCTGGAAATAGGCCTTGGAGTTGAGGGGTATGTTGTTCTCTGCTTGGCAGGCGACAACGCAGGCCTGGCACCCAGTGCACCGGTCCAGGTCCACTACCATCCCCCACTTATGCTCTATGCGCTTAGTTACCATCGGTCAACCTGTCTATACTACTTCTTGGTTGGTCTGTGCGGTATTTTGTCGAATCGTCCCCCGGCGGGCGCCCTCAGGCGTTCTCCGGGGCGATGGTCTTGATGATTTTCTCGGCAGGCGTTAGTCCAATCTCCACGGCCCTTGCGTTGCCCTCCAACTTAGAGATGCTGACGCTCTCGCCGGTCTTGGAAACTCGAACCCTGGTCCCGGCCCATGCCAGAGAACCCGTGTCCTTGACCAGGGTCGTCTCCAATATGTCCATCACGTTGGAGCTTTCCCGGCCGGGCCGGTCGGTGGCGTAATCGGACCCGTGCTTGCGGCCCTGGCCAAAGGGCACGCTTATCACATCAAGAGGGGCGGCCGGGGTCGGGTAGGCAACGGCCCTGATGGAATCTTTGGAAGACTCTATGCGGAGGATGTCCCCCTCTTTCACTCCCATACGTTTGGCGGTGACGTCGTTCAACTCCACCCAGGTCTGCCAGGTGACGGTGGACAACGGGTCCGGCGCCGCTTGCAGCCACGGGAGGTGGCCATTGTAACCGTCCAGCAGTGTGTTGTGGGCGAAGGGGGCCAGGTAGAACGAGTCGGAGCCCATGCCGATCCCGGCGAAGTCCGGGCCGGTTGCCTTACCGGCGATGGTCCGAAATAGGCCGTCGGGCGCATTAACGCCAGCGGGCCCAGTGCGGCGTTCGTCCCACCAGCCGCCGCGCCGCAGCAGATTGTTCCAGAATTCGTCGGCTGAAGAAGCTTCGATGGAACCCCGGTTCATCGCAAACAAAGCATCGGAGCCTTCCCGGAGCATGGCCTTGAAATTGGCCCACGGCAACTGGGATTCCTTGCCCAATTCCTGGGCCATGGTCAGCAGAACGTCGGGGAAGCTCAGAGGGTCAAGGTCTCCCAGCGGGTTAACCACGGGCTGCTGCATTCCCACAACCTGATATCCTGGCCCCGGTTCGGCGATATCGTCGCCCCAATCCTCCAGAGAGACCCGGTCGGGAAGGATGAGGTCGGCCATCGCACTGGTGTCGTCGATGAAAGGTGAAAAGCTGACCACGAACAGGTCATTGGCTTGGGCGATGGCGTCTCTGAGCCGCACCGAGTCAGGCAGGCCGTGCACCGGGTCTGCTCCGTGAAGCAGCAGCAGCTTCGTCTTTCCGCTGCGGATCTGCTCTGCTACGCGGGTCCAGTCTTCCAGGCTGCCCACTTTGCTGGATGCGGGGACATCGTCCCAAGGGCTGCCGGGATTGAATCTAACCCCGCCCTTCCCGCCAACGCTGCCCACCAGGAAGTTGAGGGCGTAGATGGCCTCCAAGTTGAAAAGGCCGTTGCTCTGGGCGCCGGCGGAACCGCCGCCGATGGCGATGCTGGGCCGGTTGGAGGCGAAACTGCGGGCCAGGTTCTTCAGGAACTCCACCGGGTCGCCGCCGGTCATCTCCGGGGTTAGCCCGGCCAACGGTGCTACGGTCTCAGGCCGGAAGTTGTTCAGGGCTTGGATACCGGAGTCTCCGCCGACCAATGTGTCCACGTCGACGCCGCGGGCTTGGAGGTTCTCCGAAACTATCACCTGGGCCAAGCTGAGCGCCAGATGGCCTTCCCAACCGGGCCGCACCGGCAGCCATTTGTCGGCGTTGGCTGCGGTCATGGAGAACCGGGAATCTATCTGGTAGAACATGCCCCGGTCCCGCCCCTCGCCCTGCCGGAACTCGCCGTACCCACGGTTGTAGCGTGTCGGGGAGACCCAGGTAGAGAGGAAGTCCGCGCCGAAAGACAGTATGAACCGGCTGTTGTCCAAGTCGAAGTCGGGCAGGGTGTCTTGCTGGAAGACATTCTTGACCGCCGCCCGGAGTGTGTTGTTGTCGATGGCTTCAAAGCCCAGGTGTTCGCCGCCGATGGCGGAGGCGAAACGTTCCACCAGGAGTCCCAGATGTCCTCTTAGAGGCTCGGTAATCATCACCGAAGATGAGCCGTTAGCCCGGAGGGCGTTCCGGAGGGAGTCGATGCCGTCGGGCTGCCATTTGATGGGCACGAACTCGCCGGAGCCGCGGGGGCCGCTGCGCCGCATGGGCGTGGCTATGCGGTCCGGATGGTAAAGGGCCTGGAGTCCTGCTTCGCACCGGGCGTGGGTTTTGCCCTGGTTGGTCGGGTAGAGGGGATTGCCTTGAATCTTCTTGGCCCTGCCCTCCATCACCCGTACGACGATACCCTCGCAGGACGGGCAGGTCCGGCACAAGCTGGCGTACCAGTTGTCGCTTCCCCGGACCAAGTCCTCCGGCAGGCGGACGGGGCTCTGGATATCCAATTCTCCACGGCGGATGCCAAATCCCTCACAGGCAACGGCTCCCACCGCGCCGAGACCGGCCCAAGCAAGAAAATTTCGCCGGGTTAATTTCATCTACCTATGACCCTGTTTTGCATCAAAATCCATTACTTGTGGCAGATCGTGCAGTCAGTGGATACGCTGTTCTGCCGGTGACAATCGACGCAGGTCCCCATCTTCAACGACTGGCCGATCTTGGGTTGCACCACAGTCTTATTGCCAACGTCACCGTGGCATATGGTGCAGGTCTGAGCGACATCAAGCGACTGGGTTATCTCTTCGCCGTTGATGCCGTATTTAACGGGGGTGGTCTCGTCGGTAAAGTACCTGATATGTGCTTCATGGATGAAGCGGACGTGGTCCGGAAGGCGGTGGACCCGCTCCCAGTTTATGGGCGTGTCGGTCTCGAAGGCGGTCCTGACTTTATCGATCTCCGCCTGGGCGGTGACAGTGCCACCGTCGATGTCTTTATGGCAGAAGAGGCATGTTTCCACGGCGGGCACGGTGGCGGCCGCGCCCTTGGTCACGTTCCGGTGACAGAACTCACACTGGATATTGTTCTCCGCCACGTGGACCGTGTGGGGGAAGGCGATCGGTTGGGCCGGGGCGTTGCCCAGGCCGAATGGAGGGTTGGAGAACCAGGAAATGAGCAGAACGACTACGACAAAACCCATGATTACCGTTACGACCCCTCCGGCTATCATCAGGGGCAACATTTTCCGACTTGGCATCATCTAGTTAGTTGTTCCGCTCATCGTCTTTTTTTAGGTCTCTCATTATCAGTGATTTCGATCTCGATCGAGCACCGGCTAGATGAACCACCGGTTGTAGATCGCCCCCACATCCAACGTTGCATTGACGCCAAGGATCAAGATCACCGTGCCGGCGGCAAACAGAAGAACGGCGAACCCGGTCAAGGGTACCCGCAGCTTCTGAGTTGATTCCGGGAGGTGGCCGGTATTCACCAACGAGGGAATTATCGCGTGGGCTATCAATAAGGTGATTCCAAAAGTTACAACGATCGGGAAATATATCCAGAACCACTGAAGGAACATGTGGATGTTATTCCACTCGACACTCGTTAGTGCTTTTGGATCATCGAACATTGGATACCGTAGATGGCTGAAGATCGGCGTTTTTACGGCGGCTTTTACGAAGGTGCCCGCGCGCAAAAAAGCCTCTGGTCAGAGGCCAAGTGAAAAATATCACAACAGTATATGGGTGTCAAGGGATTTCAGCTTTGGTTACGCTTGGATGCCGCCTCGCCGCCGCGGCATGATTCGGGACAAATCAAGCGCATATTTTAATCGCCAAACCGGTCATTTCCGCTTTCGTTTTGGCGCCGGTAAAGCGAGGACAAACTCTATGCTCTCCTTCACGTATCCATGAAGCATCTCGCTGCCCTCTCCAACACCGCCAACAAACAAGGCATAACCTTTTTTGGCCGGGCCTTCTGGAAAGTATCTCAGGGGGACGGCTTTTTTATCTTTTAAGAGATTATCTTTTGTTTCCTCAGGGAGCTTAATAGCCAGGCCAACCGGGGTTAAAGACACGCAAATCCTTCCGTCCGCATACAGCGCGGCGCCACTGAAAAAGTGTTTGCATTCAAGATCGATGTTTCCAGATAGATCAGATGTAGCATCTACCACAAATGCCGACAATCTCTCTAAATATTCCTTAGCCATCTGGTCTGTCAGACATATCCCGGTCAGGCGGGCGGGTTGTCGCGGTACCAGTCGATGATCTCCGAACCCGATGCGGCCCAGACCCCATCGTGGCCCATCATGTAACCCAAAGCGTCTTCCAGATAGCCGATACGGAAGGGCTGACCAACGAGCCACGGATGGAGGTTGATGGTCAGGAGGCGCCCATTTGATGCCCCGTCCCGGTACATGGTGTCAAACCCGTCCTTCATCGACTGGGCGTAACGGTCGATGGGCACGCGGCGGTTCGACATGGTGAACACGTCGTCCATCTCCAGCATTGTCGGCAGAGCGATCAGGCCGTCCTTCATCGGGTAGGGCTGCTCGTCGTTGACCCAATCGCACAGGTAATCGATACCGGCTTTGCGCAGCAGGCCGGGGGTCCGCTCAGATTCGCCGTAGTCGGTCCCGAACCAGCCCCTGGGCGCCGCGCCGGTGGCCTTCTTCATGGCGGCGATGGAAGAGCGGATGAATTCAGCTTCTTCTTCGACGGACATGTTGGCCGAGATCATCTGGCTGCCGGAGACGCCGTGGGCGATGATCTCGCAGCCCCGGTCCTGGCAATGCTTCACCAGGTAGGGGTACCCTTCGGCGGTCTGAGTGTCCATGGCCACGGTGGACTTTATGCCCAGGCGTTCCAGTGTGTCCAGCACCCGGAAGATGCCCACCCGGTGGCCGTACTCCCGGTGGGAAAAACGGGGGTAGTCAGGGAAGGGACGAACGCCCAGACCCCCGGCTTGGTCGGCGCTGAAGCTGCCTTCCGGCGGCTCCCATTCGGCATGCTCCAAGGTAACTATTACGCACAATGCGACTTTGGCATCGTTGGGCCAGCTTAGTTTGCCTCGGGTGGATATGGGTGACCACTCGTGGTGCTCGTGGTCCATCCCTTCTCGTCTTTCAGCAGGCATGGGCAGGTCTCCCGTCGCCTTAGATTTTTTTTATACCTAGACCGGCTAGGCCTTGAACTGCTGGGCGTGGTCCACCGCCTGGTCGTAGTAATTCTTGATGTAGTACTCGGCTATGTCGTCGGCGGTGGTCTGCCAGACGCCGTCATGGGCCAAGATGTAACTGAGTATCTCGTCCAAGAATTTTATGCGGTGGGGTTGGCCGATCAGGAAGGGATGGAGGGCGATACACATCACCCGGCCGCTCTCAGCTCCCTCTTTATACAGCTGGTCGAACTGCCTCTTGCAGATCTCGGCGAAATAATCGGCTTCGTAGTTCACCCGGAACAACGGCGAATCGTTCAGTTCGATGGAATATGGGACTGAGACCAGCTTGCCCGAATTCACGTTGATGGGCACCGGTTGGTCGTCATGCATCCAGTCCGTGTGGTAGATCAGCCCGGCCTCGGCCATCAGGTCCGGGGTGCGGACGGTTCCCGATATGGCCGGGCCCAGCATCCCCTTCAATTGTTTGCCGGTCTGCCGTTTCAGCGTATCGATATTGTCCCGGTAGAACTCCCGCTCCTCCTCTTCGGTGTACGCATAGAGGTAGCGGGTGTTATAGATGCCGTGGCTCATGAAATCCCAGTCCCGTTCCACCATGGCGTCGCGGATCTCTGGGAAATGTTCCAAGACGGCCAGGTTCAGGGACACGCAACAGCGAATCTTGTGTTGGTCCAAGACCTCCAGCATCCGCCAGAACCCGACCCGGTTGCCGTAGTCCCGGTAGGAGTACTGCTGCACGTCGGGATATGGGGTGCGCGGCCAGGGGTCGCGGGGCCCGTGCTTAACGGGCATGTATTCGTAGTGCTCCACATTGGGAGCGATCCATAAAGCCACCCGTTCCCCGTTGGGCCACTTGATCGGCGGGCGCTCGATGATGGGGCTGTAATCTACGCGGTGCGGAGGAAGGGACATGTCTTAAAGCCTCCTGCCGGAATGTGAGCCCCAGCCTAGGGTAATCGCCTAGTGCTGTCAAATGATGATTCCACGACCGCCCGGCGGCGCCGGTTGCCTCTAGTAAAACGAGAAAAGATAAAGCAAAATACCGGCGGATAAACCTGAGATATAGAATCCAGGCCACGACCGCCAGGAGGAATCCGGATGCCAGCCAGAACCGGCAAGCAGTATATAGAAGGCCTTAGAGAAAGGCCGCCCAATCTATACATGAACGGCAAGTTAGTGAAAGACGCCACCAAACAGCCAGGACTGAAGGGTGGGATCCGCACCCTAGCCCGGCTGTACGACCTGCAACACGACCCAAAAGTTGGCCCGGAGATGACCTACGAATCGCCGACCACGGGCGACCAGGTGGGCATGTCCTTCTTGACCCCCAAGACCCACGAGGACCTAGAGCGGCGGCGCCTAATGATGCGAAACTGGGCGCGACTCACCTGCGGCATGATGGGCCGCACCCCCGATTTTCTCAACGTGAGCCTGATGGCCATGGCCGCCGCGGGGAAGTATTTCGGCCAGAACCGTCCCGAATTCGAGAAAAATATCCAGGACTACTATGAGTTTATCCGGGAGAAAGACCTGGTGCTGACCCACACGCTGGTCAACATCCAGCGGAACCGCTCCAGTGCAGGCACAGGCCTGGACGACTCCGTGGACGTGGCCCTTTCGGTGGTGAAGGAGACCGATGCGGGAATCATCGTTCACGGGGCGAGGGTGCTGGCGACGCTGCCCATCGCCGACGAGATCGCCGTCTACCCGGCCCGCTCCCACCGGCTGCCCAGCGGCGCGCCGGGCCGGACTTCGTTCGCCTTCGCCATACCCTGCGACACCCCCGGCCTCAAGTTCCAATGCCGGGAGTCATTCGACCTTGAACGCTCCAGCTTCGACCACCCCTTGGGGTCGCGGTTCGAGGAGATGGACGCCCTGGCGTTCTTCGACCATGTCCTCGTTCCCTGGGAACGGGTGTTTCTGTATGGAGACGTGGACATGTGCAACGACATGTCTCTAAGGACCCACCAATTCCTCCATTCGGGCCATCAAGTCGTGACCAAGAATGTGGTGAAATGCGAGTTCATCCTGGGGCTGGCCAACCTGATGGTCAAAACCCTGGGTTCGTCCGAGATGCCCCAGGTCCACAACCTGATAGCGGAGATCATTGAGAATCTGGAGATCACCAAGGCCCTGCTGCGGGCTGCCGAAGTGGACGCCGAAGTGGACGAGTGGGGGGTCATGTGCCCCGTCGATATGCCGTTGATGGTGGCCCGGCAGCAGTTCATAAACATGTACCCGCGCATGGGCGAGATACTGCATCTTTTGGGGTCCAGCAACCTGATGGCCCTGCCCACCGAAGCGGACTTTGAAGGTCCCCTGGCCGAGGATCTGAACAAGTATCTGGAGACCGACTTCTCATCGGCCAAGGACCGGGTGCGGCTCTTCCGGCTGGCGTGGGACACCTGTTGCAGCGCCTTTGGCTCCCGGCAGATACTCTACGAGCGGTTCTTCCAGGGCGACCGGAACCGGAACGTGGTCCTGATGAACAACCGTTACGACAAAGAGCCCATGAGCCAATTTGTCTTGGATTTCCTCAACCAGGAATAGGCCGGGCGCTGTATCCCTAGTCGCCGGCCCCGGCCGCGCCGGGCACAAAATTGCTCCTGGCTTCAGGCGGCAGGGATTCCTCCCAATCGGGAATCAGCACGTGGGAGGTGCTGTCCAGCATGGCGATGACCACCAATCCGGCGGCGCTGAAGATCGCTGAAAGCACGAACACCGGATAGAAAGAGCCGGTTACGTAGATGACCAGACCGGCCAGGAACGTCGTCACCGCATGACCGGCGAACGCGCCGGTCATCTGCCACCCGTAACAAGTTCCCATGGGACCGTCGCCAAAGTACCGGCGGTTGATCTCTATATATCCGGTCCACTCCGCGCCGAACCCCACTCCGAACGCGGCGGCAAATAGGTAAAAGACCCAGGGATCGTGGGCCCAGAGCAAGATGAGCACCGTTAGAGACTGGATGGCCAAGCTGACGGCCATGACCTTCCTGGGGCCAAAAGCCTCGGCCAAGACCGGCGCGCCCAGCCTGCTGGTGATGCTCACCAGAGAGATGATGGTGATGATCAGCGCCGCCGCCGACAGCCCAAGCCCTTCTTGCACCGCCAAAGGGATCACGTAGATGAGCACGATGCCCATCCCGGCGCAACCCAAGGCGTGGACGATGGGAAGGTTCCAAAACGCACGGGTCTGCCGCATGTGCTGGTTGAACACCTTGAGGCGAAGGGCCTCCATGGACCTATCCCTGGGCCGATCTTCGGACCCGTCGCTCGCCGCCCCGAAAGGTAGGATGCCGATGTCCGCGGGCTTGCTCCGGATCAGCGGGAAGACCAAGAGCATGATTCCGGTGCCAGCCAGGCCCACGGTGGTGAAGGTGGCCTGCCACCCAATCGTGTCCAAAAGATAGGCTACCA
>JADFNR010000163.1 GCA_022563275.1 Chloroflexota bacterium
CGGGATTATCCGACTCAACACCGGATAAGGTTTCCCCATTCGGGTATCCCCGACTATGCCCACTAGACGGCTCATCGAGGCTTATCGCAGCCTTGCCGCGCCCTTCATCGGCTTTTGGTCCCAAGGCATCCACCGTAAGCCCTTAATAACTTGACCCACGCAAGGAACTTCAAACCTTTGCGTGCATCTTTCTTGTTACGCAGGACTAATTGCAGTTTCTTATTCTCTTTTTAAGGTGCCACACAAGAGAAACGACGGCCAGGGGTTTCCCCCGAACCGCCGTCCAGGTATCCCATGATTCAGCTTATTTCAGGTAAGAATCATCATTAAGCGAGACGCCATACCCCTGTGCGAGCCACAATTATATGCGTGCCCACGACCAGAGTCAATAGTCTCACACGCCCATTTTTAGGTTCGGTAAGATTCGTTACCGCAGCCCATCAACAATGCCTGAACGCAAAGATGATGGGCCGGGAAGGGCTGAAGGAGCGGCCTACCGCCCCTTGAACTCGGCCGGCCGCTTTTCTAGGAATGCCTGGACCGCTTCTTTGTGGTCCTCGGTCATCCGCACCTGCTCCTGGGCCACGTGGGCCAAATCCAACGCCTCTTCGAACTCCATGGACAGGCTCTTGTGCACCAGGTATTTGATCAGCGCGTGAGACTGGGTCGCCCCTTTAGCCAACCGAGTGGCCAGCTCCAGGGAGGCGTCGAACAGCTCGTCGTCTGGCAGCAATTTGCTGGCGATGCCCAGCCGGTAGGCCTCCGCTCCGTCGATGCGGTCGCCGGTGTATTGGAGCAGCAGGGTGTTGCTCATGCCGATCAGCCGGGGCAGTTGCCAACAGCTCCCGTCGCCGGGAATCAGACCCATCCTGGAAAAGGCCTCGGAGAAGACCGTTTTCTCGGCGGTGTAGCGGATGTCGCAGGCCAGGGCCACGCCCATCCCCACGCCGATGGCGTGGCCGTTGACCGCCGCGATAGACGGCTTCTGCAGTTTGTGGATCCTGAGGGGGACCCGGCTGGCCTGGCCGCCCAACGCCACCTTCTGGCCCCGGGTGGCGTACCGGCTCTCCATCTTGCCCCAGGGCAGTGGTTCGCCCGATGCGTCGGGGCCGTCAACTTTTCCGGCCTCACGGTCCTGGATGCGCTGGCTGAAACCCCGTACGTTGGCGCCGGAGCAGAATGAAGGCTCGGTCCCGGTGAGCAGCAGCACCCGGCACGCCGGATCATCCTCAAAGTTGTCCAGGCACTCCATCATCTCGTCGGCCATCTGCGGGCCCAGGGCGTTCCTGGTGGCAGGGTCGTGCATCGTAACGATGTAGACTCCTTCCCGGTTCTCGGTCTGGATAAACTCGTAGGCCATTAATTTCACCTGCTGGTATCGTCGTTTCTTCCCGCCCCGAAAACCTCTCAGATCGACCTCTCGACCGGCTCGGCACAGGCTCAGGACTTGATTAGGCAGAGCCCCATCAGTACACTCCGCGAAGCATACCACACGCACGTTGCAGAACAGCCTAAGTATGATGGTCTCCCCACGGCGGAGGGTAGTCCGATGAAAACCGACGTCGACGGCAGCCTTCTGGAACGCGTTCGCGAGATTGGGCCGGTCCTCAGGGCCAATGTGGCGGAGGGCGAGCGGTTGCGCCGGCTTCCTCAGGGGTCTTTCGATGCCCTGACCGGCTCCGGCCTGCTCACCATGCTGACACCCAGGTCCATGGGCGGCCTGGAATTGGACCCGGTATCCTACGCTTCGGTGATCGAGGAGACCGTAAGGTTCGACCCAGCGGCGGCGTGGACTCTGACCAATCCCTTGTTATGGGCGTTCTTCTGCTCCCGGCTTCCCGGCCAGGGGGCGTTGGAGCTGTTGGGTGAAGACCCGCGGGCGATGTTCGCCGCCTCCATCACGCCACCGATGAAGGCGGAGCCGGTCGAGGGCGGGTTTAAAATCACTGGAGACGGCCGCTTCGTCAGTAACTGCCACCACGCCAGATGGATCGCCGCAACCTGCCTTATCGCTGAAGATTCAACTTCTGGTCCAAGCCCTGATCAAACGTCCCGGGGCCGGATGATCTGGGCGTATATATCCCAGGAAGATTGTAAGATTCTTGACACCTGGGACGTCCTGGGGATGCGCGCCACCGGCAGCGACGATATACGGGTGGACGGCGCGTTCGTGCCCGCCCACCGCGTGTTTCCATTCACCCCTGAGTTTGAATTGGGTCCCAGTTTTCAAGGGCCTCTCTACCGGTTCTCATTCATCGGAATTGTGACCGCGGCGTTAACACCGGTGATGCTGGGCATCGCCCGGGTTGCCATCGATGAGGCAGCATCGTTGGCCCGAGAGAAGACCGCGACCGGAAATAGCTCCGCTCTCTGGATGACCCCTTCGGTCCAATCGCAGATCGGTCAGGTGGAGGCGACTCTCCGGGCCGCCCGGGCCCTGCTCTACCAGACCTTGGATGATGTCTGGCAATGGGTCGTGTCCGGACAAGACGTGACAACCGCGCAGCGGGCTGATCTGCTGCTGGCGGCAACCAACGCGTCCGAAAGTTCCGTCCGGGTGGTGGAGCGTATGCACACCCTGGCGGGGACCACGGGCATCTACAGCGGGAACCCCATCGAGCGTTGTTTCCGCGACATACAGGTCGCCAGACAGCACCGCTTCTATACGGAAGGCCGCTATGAGACCTTCGGAAGGATGTACTTCGGCCTGGAACCGGATTACGGCATGGTGATGCTGTAGAATGCTTTCAAGTTCGAGGATTATTCAAAATAAAACATGTTCCTGATCGCCCAGTATCAAGGAGACGCAACGTAATGCAGCAGGGAAGTATCACCAATCTGCACATCGCACGGGTCAAGGGCACGCCGTCTGACCCGGTCCAACAGGCAACGGCAATCTCCGGCCTGGGACTCGAGGGCGACCGCAGCGCCTATGAAGGGAACCTCCGCCAGGTCCTGTTCATAGACAAAGGAGTCTTGGACGAACTTGGGCTGGCACCCGGCCAGGTTAAGGAAAACATCACCGTCACAGGCCTGGACCTGACCCAGACCAAGGCCGGCCAGGTTTTCTCCATCGGCGACGAGGTGACCATGGAACTCGTGGGCGAGTGCGAGGCCTGCGGCAAGATGGACGCGCTAGTGCTGGGTCTCCAGGACAAGATCGACGGGAAGCGCGGCATGCTGGCCAAGGTCTTAAACGGCGGCAACATCAGGGTGGGAGATTCCGTTAGGGTTGAGTAGTATTCCCTTCGTCCACGAAAACGGAAACTAAAAAGGCCCCGGAATTACTCCGGGGCCTTTTTATTCCTATGTCACCGGGGTTTAAGGGGTGCGGCCGCTCAGACCCAGCAACCGGTCCTGGGCGCTGCCGCTTCCCGACACGGTTACCTCGGGTCCAAAGAAAGCGCCATCCCGGCCGCCTGCCAAAGCCGGGGTAAGGGCCGAAAGACCAAGTTCTGCCAACGAGTTGTCGATGGTCGAATCTTGGCCGGTGGCCTTGCCCAAGTCCCATTTATGGATGATCATGTCCGTGATCGGGATCATGATGAAATTGCCACCCGGCATCGCGCCGAAAGGCGTCTCCATGGTATCTTCCAGATTCACCTTCTTCAGAGCAGCCAGCGTGGTGTCGGTAATCGCCTTAAATGCCGCCTCTGCGCCCCCGGACGGCAACGCGTGGTCCAACTTTCCCATAGCCGCCATGTCGGGTTTACCTTTCGACACCACAGCGTTCGCCATAGCTTGGACCGCGAGGGCGTGATTTATGAGCGATTGAACGCTCCACTCGGTGCAGGGTGTGCCGGAATTGAGTTGGGCCGCGGTGACCCCGGCCATTAGGGGGGCTAAAGCTTGAACGGCGCTCTCATATGCCTCGATTGGATTCGGTCCTTGTGCCATGGTAGTCCTCCAAATATCATTACAAATTTCCGATTCGGGGATGAATACGTTAATGACGCCTTAGCAGATCGCAAGGGTTACGCCATTCGGCGAAATACCGGTGCGAATGTCGCAAGATTGTATCCGCCGAAAAACAAATGGTCAACCGGGCGGTGTCCGCGCCTGGTTGACCATCCATTGATCAGGTCCGGCGATCAGGTCGGGGTTACGACTTCTCGGCCACCAGCGTGCTGCGGATAGCGGTGGCGATGTCGGTCATCTCCGGGATGTTTTCCCAGGTCTCTATGGCCTTGGCGGCGCCGTCGGCCGAGAGCACCCGGGAGACGTTCTCCTGGAACTTCTCTTTGATGGCGTCGAAACCCCAGGGATTCTTCTGACTGCCCAGGACATCTGCCCTGGCGGTGACATGCTCGAAGACCCGGCCGTCCTTCAAGGTGATCTTGACCTTGAGGCCGTCGCCGGAATCGGTGAGCAGTTCCTCGGACTTGGCCATGACCCTGGTGCGGACCTTGCCCATGGTGTCGTTGATGGTCCCGTCGCCGATCTTCTCTTCGGTGAAGGTGTCGATGCCGATCTCACCATCGACCAAGGCCGCGGCCACGTTGTACTTGGCGCTGAACTTTCCCTTCAACTCGTCTTCGGGCTCCTGATAGAGCATGACCACCGAGAAGTAGGACTGGTCGATCTCGGCGTCGGCCACGTCTTCGTAGGTGAAATCGTTGTCCCGCATCAGGCTGAAAAGGCTGTCGAGCATGGCGTGGTTGCCGCCGCAGCAGGGGTACTTCTTGATCATCAGGGCGTCCTGGGTGCGGAAGGGCTTGCCCATATTCTCGGCCATGCGGTCCAGGTCGTAGATGCCCTCGCCCAAGACCACGTTGGTGAAGCCGAAGGGGTGCTCAAGCACCTGGTCGCCGGCGGTCAGGCCCATCTGGGCCAGCTGCACGGCGGTCACCCCATCGCGGCCGACCAGCCCGGCGTGGAGGGGCTTGGTCATGGTCCCGAAATTGTGGATCAGGCCGGATGACATGGACCCGGCCATGCCCAGGGCCATGATGGTCTGGTGTACGTCTAGTTTCAGCAGCTTGGCGCAGGCGGCGGTGCAGGCCAGGCGTCCGATGACCGCCGTGCTGTGGAAGCCCTTATCCATCTGTTTGTACTTGGTCTCGTGGGCCAGGGCCAGGCCGATCTCGCAGCCCACCACGTAGGCCTCCAGCAGGTCGCGGCCGGTGGCCCCAGTGTGTTCGCCGATGGCCAGCAAGGCCGGGAAGATGGCGACGGTGGGATGCCCGAAGCCGCCGAAGTCGTCGAAGTCCAAGGCGTGGCCCATGGTGCCGTTGGCCAGCGCGGCGTTGGCCTGGGTGCTCTGGAACCCACCGGCCAGGATGGTGGACTCGGGGGCGGCCCCCATGCTGCTGGTATACTTCTGGATTATCTCTCCAACGGGCTGCTGCGAGCCTGCCAGGATAACCCCCAATAGGTCGAAGCAAGATTCGTTGGCGACGCGGATGGCGTCGGGCGGGATGTCCTCATAGTTGGTGTCGACGATCCACTTGGCGATGGTCTCGGTTGCGCCCATGCTGTCCCTCCGTTCTACCGCTTTTTTGTATCAGGCTCAGATTGTGCGCCCCATTATATACCCGTTGCGGGCGCGGGCAAG
>JADFNR010000047.1 GCA_022563275.1 Chloroflexota bacterium
TGTACTCCGCCAACCGCTCCAGCATCAGCAATACCTGGGGGCGGCCGCTGACATCGGGGTGGATGGTGATGGGGAAGACCGCCTCGTCATACTCCCGGTACACGAAGTCGAATTGGTCCCGCCACATCTGCTCGATGTCCCTGGGGTTGACGAAGCCGTGACTGTTGGGGGCGGCCTTGATGAACATCATCGGCGGCAGGTCGTCCAGATACCAGTTGGCTGGTATCTCCACCAGGTCCGTCTCTTCGCCGCGCACCAAGGCGTGCATCCAATGTTCGGCCGGCTGGGAGAAATCGATCTTGGTCCAGCGGTCGCCCTTGCGCACGTAGTAACACTCGAAGTCCCGGTGCATCAGGCTGTGGTCGTACTTGATGCCATGCTTCTGCAGCAGTTCGTTGGTGATGTGGCTGAACTCCCACCAGGGGGCCACGTAGCCGGTGGGCCGCTTGCCCGATAGCTCGGTGATCAAGTCGATGCACCGGACCAAGACCGCCTCTTCCTGCTCCGGCGACATGGCGATGGGGTTCTCGTGGGAGTAGCCGTGGAGGCCGATCTCGTGGCCGCCATCGACGATCATCTGGCACTCGGTGGGGAAGGTCTCCATGGAATGGCCGGGGATGAACCAGGTGGTCTTGATCCCCAACCGTTCGAATAGCTTGACCAGACGGGGAGTGCCCACCTCCCCGGCGAACATGCCCCGCGAGATATCGTCGGGCGAGTCCTCGCCTCCGTAGGAACCCAACCATCCGCCAACGGCGTCCAGGTCCACTCCAAACGCGCAAGAAATCTTTTTATCGGCCACGGTGGCGCCCTCCTAGTCTGAAAATCTTCTAACCGCTTACGTTGCTCAACCGCCGTAATTCGCCTTCCGCCGCTCCGCGAACGCGGTTACTCCCTCCCGGCTGGTGTCGGAATCCCGCAGAGGGGCCGACAACGCCCGGGCGTATAGGTGAGACTGTTCTGAGGTCATGTCCCGGCCCATGAAGGCCGCCTTTTTGGTGGCCACCAAAACATCCGTGGGGTATTCACCCATGCGGGCGGCCAGGTCTTCAACGGTGGGGATCAATTCTTCGGCGGAGACCACTTTGGTCACCAGGCCCATGCGGAGCGCCTCTTGGGCATCGAACAGGTCGCCGCTGAGCAGCATGTGCAGGGCCGGTCCGAAGCCGATGAGCCGGATGAGCGGGTCGGGTGGGTTGGGAATGCCCCGGCGAATCTCGAAACATCCGAACCGGGCGTTCTCAGAAGCGATGCGAATGTCGCAGGCCAGCGCCCGTTCCAGCCCCCCGGCCACCGCGTAACCGTTCACCGCGGCGATGGTCACTTTGTCGGTCTTCATGTACGGCGGCACCACGTTACTTACCGGGCCGCCCGCGGCGATGCGCGCCGCCGCGGCCTTCAGGTCCATGCCGGTGCAGAAGGCTCTTTCGCCCGTGCCGGTGAGCACCAGCACCTTCAAGCTCGGGTCTTTGTCAAAATCCTGCTCGCACTCGTAGATGTAGTCCGTGGTCGGCGGGTCGCAGGCGTTCATCACCTGGGGCCGGTTGATGGTTATCCAAGCGGTGGGGCTTTTTTTCTCGTAGATCACCGTGTCCATTGGCGGCTCTCCCTTCGATCACTGAGTGATTTTGCTTCGAGATTTTTCATCCGGCCGGCCTAGATGCCCAGCCGTGCCTTGTATTCCAGATCGTGTTCCACGAGAAATCCCATGCGCAACAGGCCTTCCACGTCCGGTGGCGGCGTCACTCCGGGATTGGCCGGAACGTCAGCGATTACCTGCTGTTCCATCAAATCGTCGTATTCCTGGTCCGTGCGGCCCAGCAGGCCGCAAAAGACTTGACGGTTGAACTCCCCGAACCGGGGCGCAAGGCGGTCCGGGGGCCGGTCCACGCCGGTCAGTCCAAATAGCGGCGCCGAATGGGGCCTGGGACCCACCGGCGCTGGGTGGTGGGATATGGAAAAGAACCCCCGGTCGGCGTGATGGGGGTCGGTGGCGATATCGCGGGTGTTGTACACCGCGCCGCAGGCCACTCCACCCGCCTGGAGCAGGTGCATCACCTCGTGTTTGTCCCGGCTGCTCGTCCATTCGCCGATGGCGTCGTCCAGTGATCGCCGTTGGGCCAGGCGGCCCTCGACGGTTTTCAGATCCCCGTTGGAAGCCCAAGATTCGCCCACCGCTTGGGCGAAGTTGGCCCATTCGGCGTCCGAGGTTACGGTGATGGCAACCCAGCCGTCGTCACCGGCGCAACGGTACACCCCGTAGGGAGCATGGTCCGGGTGGCTGTTGCCGCGCCGCGAGGGCGCGACACCGTTCATCTCATACTCCATGAACGCTTCGCCCAGGTGGGCCACGCCGGCCTCGTATTGGGATAGGTCGATCCATTGTCCCTGCCCCGTGCGCTCCCGGTGGGCCAAGGCCAGCAGGATGGCGTAGGTGGCGTTCAGCGCGCCCAGGGTGTCGTTGAAAAGTATCCCGCCCTGGACCGGCCCGCCGTCCTCGTAGCCGGTGAGGTAGGTCAGCCCGGTGACCGCCTGGAGGCTGGAGCCGTATCCGATGTAGTTCTGCCACGGGCCGGAACTGCCGTAGGCGGTGGAGTCCAAGACGATGATGTCCGGTTTCACCTTCCGCAGATTGGGATAGTCCAGACCGAAATTCCGCATCACCCGGGGAGGAAAATTCTGGGCCACCACGTCGCTGATGCTCACCAGTTCCTTGAACAATCGCTTTCCTTGTTCGGTGTTGAGGTCCAACGAGATGCCCGATTTATTACGGTTCGCTTCATGATAGGCGCCGCCGTCGTTCCACGGCTGCTCGCCCACCTGGCTGTCCGGCTGAGGGCTGCCCCGGGAGGAGTCGGGCCGCACCGCGGACTCCACCTTGATCACCTCTGCCCCGTAGGCGGCCAGGGGCGATATGGCATAGGGCAGCGCCCAGACCTGTCCCGGCTCGATGATGCGGATACCGCTTAATGGCAGAGGCGCGGTCAAGGCGTCGCCCCCTCAAAAACTTCCTCGTTATGCTGGCCCAGCGTGGGCGCCGGCATGGACTGGCGGCGGGGTGTTTCCGACATCCTGAAGGGCGCGCCGGGATAGCGCAAGGTGCCCACCGCCGGATGGGGAAACTCCACGAAATACCCCCGTTCTTTCAACTGCGGAGACCCGGAGATGTCCTCCATGGTCTGGACCGGCGAGAAGGGGAAGCGCCATTCCTGAGCGTGGTGGAACCATTCCTCGGCCGTCTTTTCGAGCCATTTGGTCCTCAACAGTTCGTCCACCTCGTCCGAGTGCAACTGCCGGTCAGCGGGTGTGGCGAACTTGGGGTCCTGCAGTTCCGGGACTCCGGCCATGGCGGCGTAGGTGTCCCAATCGCCCATCACTCCCGGAGTGGGCAGGATGTAGCCCTCTTTGGTGGGCGCCGGGTAGCGGAGGCTGCCGCCCTGGGCGGGTTGCCGCCGGGAGACCATCCCCGCGTAGGTGTAGTCCAAGAAGGTGGTGAAAAGGGTGCTGATGGCGCACTCCAGTATCGACACGTCCACCTGCTGTCCCTGGCCGCCGCGCCAGAGTCCCAAAAGGGCGGCAATGGTGCCCGAGGCGGCGGCCACGCCCCCAAGGTACTGGGCCTGGTTGTAACCGTGTTTCACCGGCTCGCGGTGGTAGCCGCCGGTGATATAGGCCATGCCGCAGAGGGCGTATAGCACAAGTTCGCTGGCGCGGTAATCCCGGTAGCGGCCGTTCCGCCCGAAGCTGGAAACCGAGGTCATGATCAGGCGGGGGTTAACCTGGCTCAGAACCTGGTAGTCCAGACCCAGCGATGGCATCACTCTTGGAGAGTAGCTCTCCACCAGAACGTCGGCTTTCTCGACCAACTCGAGGAGCGCCGCCCGGCCTCCAGCCGACTTAAGGTCCAGGGTGACTCCCCTCTTGTTGGTGTTCAGGTAGAGGAAGAGTCCGCTCTTTTCCGGGTGGGGTTCGTGTCCGGGAAACGGCCCCATCCGCCGGGCCGGGTCGCCGCCGGGCCGCTCGACCTTGATCACGTCGGCCCCGAAGTCCGCCAGCAATTTGGTGCAATACGGACCGGCGATGTGCTGGGTCAGGTCGATGACCTTTACGTCTTTCAGGACTGTGTCGTTCATTGATTCCGCCGCTAGCCCACAGGTTGTCCGCAGGAGATGCCGCTTGAGGCCCGGTTCGGGCAATCAGCACGAGCCATTCGGACGAGGATGCCAAAATCTAGCAGTGACGTAGCTGGGTGTCAATGCCGGCCAATTATCCGCAGGGAGAATCAGCCGCAGCCGCGCCATTTGGCTAAGTCCCAGTTTCCCAGGTGATCAGCACCTCACGCATCTCCGTAAGCCATTGGGGCACGAACCCGGCTTCGCTGGGAGCGAACAATTCGTCGAAGTGGCTTTCGATCAAAGGGCGGGCCCGTTCGCGGTCCTCCGGCTTCACCACGCGGTCTTCCAAGACCAACTTGACCGCCTCTTCCCTGTTCGGGGGGCGTTGGTTCTCCCACCACGGCGGTTCCGGCAGGACCTGGACATCCGGCAAGATCCCCATTTCCCACAGAACGGGCAGCAGTTGCGCCTGGCCCGGCAGCACCGCTTGCTCTTCGCCGTAGACCAGTTGAAAGAGCTTGGCGCGCCGGTTGGGCGGCGGCTCGCTCCAGATGGTGATCATGACCCGGCGGGACGCGGCGGCCTCCAGTTGGCGGATGAACGTGTTTATATCCCGAACGAAGTAGGTGACGTCGGCGGTGAATGCGATGTCGCCCCGCGGCGATTGGGACTCCGCCAGGGAAGCGGGGACCAGGCGGGCGTTGTTGATGCCCGCTTCTTGGGCCAGGGACTCGAACTCGGCAGCCATGCCCGGCGATGGCTCGATATTCAGGACCTCTTTGCACCGCAAAGCGAGGGGAAGACAGACCCGCCCGGCCCCGCCGCCCACGTCCACCACGACGTCGTCCGGCCGCACGTAGGACGCGATGATGGCCAGGTTGCGGTCCGGCTCCCGGCGAGGGTCGAACCGGAACTGCCGGGCTGCCGCCCCGCCCCACGGGTCGCCCGTCGTCGGCGGCCCATAGATGCGGGCGTTCTGGGCTTGCACGGCGTCGAGGCAGGCAGCGTATGTTTCAGATGGGGTCATTGCGCCTCGACCCGCTCGACCTGAGCTCCGACCTAGGTCGGGGCTCAGGTTGAGCGGGAATGGGGGTTAAAAAAGGATGGCGCATACAGGCCGGTGATTTGATAGACGCTCAATTTAGCTCGGTTCTACTTCTCGAAGTGCGTCTTCATCGGCGCGAAGTAATGGTCGATCCAGCCCTGTTTGTAGTGCGTACCGTCGCCCGTTAATTTTGTGTGCTTCAGCGTCAGCCGGGTGCCTGTCCCCTCGGGCTCCAGCGTAATCTCCAGCTCGGAATCAGGGTCCGAGTCCGCGAATTGCTGGGTCCGCCACGATTGGCGGATCAACTTGCCTGGGATCAACTCCAGGTTCTTGCCATTGATGTAGCCGTCGTGCGCCGTAAATTCGTCTCCCGCCACTTCGCTGGCGGAGGCGGGGGACCCGGTCATGGCGGCGTGGCCGGCCGAATCCAGCCACGTTTCATAGACAACCTGGGGCGGGACCGGGAACGATTCTGAAATCTCAAATTCCACGCTCATTTACCCTCAAGTTGCCGCGGTCCAGGGTTATTGGGCTGCCAGATAAGCGAATTTGTCGTTGGCTGGACTCTTGATCCGGTGGTGCTCGATGAACACGGCGGCGTTCTCGGCCACCTGCTCGCCGTCCAAGTCAGCCACCAGGGCCAATGCCATGTCGATTCCCGCCGACACGCCGGCGGAGGTGATGATTCCCTTGCCGGTGCTCTTGTCCACCAGGTCCACCCAGCGGGGCGCCGGGTCCCAGGCAACATTTTCTCCCTGGGTCAGCACCCAGTTCCAGGCCGTCTTGTTGCTGGTCGCGGCCTTGTTGTCCAGGATGCTGGTCTGGGCCAGCAGGGCGGCCCCGGTGCAGACCGAGGCCACGACGTCAGCCTTGGCACACGCCACCGAAAGCGACCTGATAAACTCCGGGTCGGCAACCAGCACACGGGCGCCGCCGCCGCCGGGCACCAACAGGATGTCGAAATCAAAATCGTCGTTGATGCCGTGTTCCGCCACCACCACCGGTCCCGCTCCGTTGGCCCCGGTTGCCACCGGACCCTGCTCCTTGCCCACGGTGACCACCTTGTAGAGCGGCTTGGCCCTATCGGGCTTGGTGGAGTCGTCTTCCATCGGCGTGCAGGCAACGTTAAACACCTGTATCGGCCCGAACAGGTCCAACGGGGCCATGCCCTCAAAGATCAGCGCGGCGACGGTTTTCATGGGCTTTACCTCGGGAATATCCAAATCAAGAATCTGCGAGTGGAAAAGCAAGCGTGGTGGGCCCGGTTGGTATCGAACCAACTACCAGTCGGTTATGAGCCGACTGCTCTACCAATGAGCTACGGGCCCCGATAAACGCTTAGTCTTAGAAAGCTTAGTCCCGAGCTTTTGGGGGTGTCAAGGAAACCCAGGCGTGGCTAGGCGAGGCCCAGTTTCTGAAGGTAGTCGGGGTCCCAGCCGGCCAATAGACCGCGCTCCAACGCTTCGGTTTCGGGCACCCGTGGCGTCGCCTCGCCGGTGGTCGGCACCGTTGCCACCACCGCATCGTCCACCAGACCCTGGTAATCCGCCTCGCCCACGCCCAATAGGCCCCGAAGCACGTCCTCGTTGTGCTGACCAAAGGTCGGTGAAGGCCCCTGGATCGCCAACGGGCTGTTGGAGAACTTCCACGGCCGGCCGATGAACAACCGGGAGCCCATCTTCCTTTCCTTGGGGTAGTCGACCCGCTCCAGGAAGCCGCGGCTCTTGAACTGGGGGTCGAAGTGGATGTCCTTGCTGTTCAGCACCGGGCCCGCCGGGACGCCCACTCCCTGGAGTGCGTGCATCAATTCGTACCGGTCCACACCCGAGGTCCAGCCTTGGATGATCTCGTCGATCTGGTCGTGGTTGCGCTGCCTGGAGAGCAGGTCGGCGTAGTCGGGGTCCGTGGCCAGTTCCGGCTTGCCCATCAGCCCGCACATGCCGGCCCAGCCTTCGTCATCGCCCACCGAGAGTGTGATCCACTGGTCGTCGCCCAAGGCCCGGTAGCAGCCCTGGGGCGCCCGGTAGGGATGGCGGTTGCCGATGCGGCCTCCCTCCCGGCCGTTGACCTGGGCGTCCATGATGTATTCGGACATGAACATCACGCCCGCCTGGTACATGCCGATGTCGGCCCACTGGCCCTGGCCGGTCTTGTTGCGGTAGCGCAGCGCCGAGCCGATGGCGAAGAGCGCCGTCCAGGTGGAGAGGAAGTCCACGAATGACGCCCCAGCCTTGGCCGGTCCCTGGTCTTTGTAGCCGGTGATCCAGCAGTGGCCGTGGGTCGCCTCCTGAGTGGTGGCCTGGGCGGGATAGCTGGAGTACGGGCCGTCGCCGTGGCCGTAGCCGGTGTTGGATATCATGATGATGTCCGGCTTCAGCTTCTTCATGTTTGGGTAGTCCAGGTCCCAGCCGCGCATCACCCTGGGGGTGAAGTTCTCCATCACCACGTCGCTGACCTTGATCAGGTCCCGGAACATGTCCCGGCCCCGCGAGTCGGTCATGTCCAGGGTTATAGACCGTTTGCCCCGGTGGATCAGGTTATAGGTGGATGGGCGGTTCCACCAGTCTTCGCCCAGGTCGTTCTCCGGAAAGGCCCCGGCGTAGCCGCCGGTCCGCGTGACATCGGGACGGCCCGGCCCTTCAACCTTGATCACCTCGGCGCCCATGTCGGCCAGCAGGCCGCCCGCGTAAGGCAGGGCGAACACGTAGGTGGAGTCGATTATTCGGATCCCTTCCAGGGGTAACCGGGCCATTTGTTTTCCTCTTTTGGATTGGATGTGCGCGGGTCCTTCGACAGGCTCAGGACGAACGGTTTGTAAACCTACCAGGCTTGCATGTTCAGTACATGCTAGGCTTCTTTCTTCCGTTCGTGGTGAGCCCGTCGAACCATTGCTCGGGTTAAATCTTGTTCGAGGTCGCTAGATGACGTCTAGCTGCCTCAGGCGGACGAAGTCCTCGCGGCTGTATTCCAGGCCGTCAACGTAGATCTCCGAGTTGTGCTGGCCGAGGGTGGGGGCCGGGCGCAGATATTGATACGGCGTCAGGCTCAGGTTGAACAGCACCGCAGGCACCTTCACCTTGCCGATCACCGGGTGGTCGATCTCACGGTAGAAGTTCCGCGACGCCAATTGGGGACACTCGAGCAGTTCCGACGGAGTCTGCACCAATCCGAAGAGAATCCTAGCCTCGGCCGCTTTGGTGAACAGGTCCCATTTGCCCCGGTCCTTGATCGAATCCAAGACCACCTGGTCCAGTTCGACGGTGTTCCGGAGCCGCTGGGCGGGTTCGGCGAACTTGGGTTCCTTCAACCTCGGGTCGCCGAAGAAATCGGCGATGGTGTCCCAGGTAGCCCCGCCGCCGGTCTGGACGATGATCCAGCCATCTTCGCAGGGCATGGGGTGGCCGAAGTTGCTGCCGGAGGCCCGCCGCCGGGGCAGCGTGCCGCCCATGAAGGGGTAGATGCTCTGGGTCGCCATGGCGGTGGAGGCGACACACTCGGTCACCGATACATCGATGTGTTGTCCCTCGCCGGTGTTGCCCTGCATGAACAGGGCCATGGAGGTCGCTGCCGCTCCGTTGAGGCCGCCCTCGTACTGGGCCTGGAACCCCCCGTGCTTCAACGGTTCTTCGCCCTGAACGCCGCTGATGCTCATGATCAGGCCCATGGCGTAGCTCACCACTTCCTCGCCCAGGTACTGGCTGTAGGGGCCGGTCTGGCCGAAGGGCGTGATGGAAGTCATGATCAGCGACGGGTTCTCTGCCCGCAGATCGTCGTAACCGACTCCCAGGCCGGCCAGATAACCGGGGCGGTAGCACTCTATGACCACGTCGACGTGGGGGACCAGGCGCTTCAGGATGTTCCGTCCCGTGACGGTCTCTAAATTAAGCGTCGCGCCCTTCTTGTTCAGGTTCATCAAGAGGTAGAACAGGCTTTTTTCGGGGTGCGGGTCATCGCCGAAGAAGGGGCCCATGCGGCGCAGAGCAGCCCCGGTGGGCGGCTCCAACTTAAGAACGTCCGCTCCGTAGTCGGCCAGGAGACGGCCGCAGAACGACCCGGCGATGTCCTCGCTCAGGTCCAACACCTTCACGCCGTCCAGAGGACCGTGGGAAAGGGGGGCCTGGGGCGATTGGGTGGAAGTCAAATTACCTTCGTTACTCTCTGGGATTGATCAATCTCGACCGGTCAAACCGCAAGGATTGTAGCCGACGCCGATAGGCGTGGCAATCGCCTTCCCATCTTAGATCACGGTCCGAAGTGCTGCTCCAGGCTGGCGTTGAATTCGTCCATGGTGAAGCTATACTGCTGCGTGCCCCATTTCCGCACGGCATAGTGACCGGCCACGTTCCCCATCTGCACCGCCCGCTCCATGGACCGTCCCTGGACTATCCCCTTGATCAGACCGCCACGGAACGCGTCCCCGGCGCCCGTGGGGTCCACCGCATCTTCGGTGGGCACCACCGGTATCTCCACTGTTCCGGAAGAGGTCGTCAGATCGCAGCCTTCCGACCCCTTGGTCACAACGATGGTCTCCACCGTCTCCGCCACCTGCGACCGGGACATGCCGGTGCTGTTGCAGATCATCTCCATCTCATAGTCGTTGCAGACCAGCATCCGCGACTGGCTGATGCACTTGGCCAGGGCGGCCGGCTCCCAGGCGGGCAGGGACTGGCCTGGGTCAAAGATGGAGAAGATGCCGCGCTTCTCGTGCTCGGCGGTGTAATCAGCCATGTCCCCCAGGTTGCCCGGGGCCACGATGGCCAGGCAGTCCTTGGGGTTCACGGACTCGAAATCGAAGCCAGACTGTTGCTTCATGGCGCCCGGATTGAACCCGGTTATCTGGTTGTTCTGTTTGTCGGACGTGATGTAGGCGCCGGCGGTCAGTTCCCCTTCCACGATCCGAATATCCCCAGTGGGCAAGCCGATCTGTTGCAGCCATTCGAAATAGCGGTGGTAGTCCTGGCCGATGGTGGCCAGAATACGGGGCTTCTCTCCCAGCAGCGAAAGTGAGTAGGCGATATTGCCCGCCGTGCCGCCGAAGTTCTCGGTGAGGCTGTTCACGGTGAAGCTCACGTTGATATTGTCCAACTGGTCCGGCAAGATGTGGTCCGAAAACTTGCCGTCAAAATCCATGATGCGGTCATAAGCCATCGACCCGGAAACCAGGATCTCCATCTATCAGGTCCCTCGCTGTTTCTATTTTCCGTTATCGCCCATCGATTTTTATCACGTCTGGGCTAGCAGCCGTACAAGCCGGTCAAGCCGCCCAGAAACTTCACCGGGTCGCCTATCCCCAGACCCAACGCCGCCGCCTCGGCCCCGTTGATCTCAAGCACGTACTTGGCCGGCGACTCAGGAGAGTACCGGGGCAGCTCGTTCAAGGGCGTTAAAGGGTCGGGGAACGGTACGTTTTCCGCGACATCCACCACCCGGCAGTCGGAGCTGATCCAGACGATATCTAGGGGTATCTCCATCTCCCGCATCCAGAAACGGAACCGCTCCGCATTCTCGAAGATGAACAACATGCCCGATCCCGAGTTCAGATGGTCACGTCCGGATAGCCCTCTGATCCGCTCCTCTGGAGTTGCCGCCAACTCGACCGGAAATACAACATCATCCACCCGGACGAAGAAGCCTTTGATTGGGTTTTCGCTGGAATCCTGAGAGGGAGTTGAGGCGGTCTCCGGAGTGCCGGCTGGGGTCGTTGCCGGAATGTCCCCCGGCACGGCTGTCGGGGCGTCCCCGCAGGCGGCGGCAATGGCTAGGAAGCCGGCCGTCATCGCAAAGATCAGCGATCGGGTCCAAGTTACGGGTCTGGCAGGGCGGTGGGCGCTCAAGATTCTCCCCAGATATCGTTACCGGGGCCGGCAAATCAACGGGTTTGTCAGTCCGAAGGCCATGGTATCCCAGGGCCGCTTAATCCACAAGAAGAACGCGCCTTCCGAGGTCCCAGCGGCGGTCCATCAATAGCTTTGTTGACGAATCTGGGAGCCTGGGGTAGGCTGAGGGCGTCATTCCACCGGAGGCAAACAGCCATGACTCAGGAGGCCCAACAAGAGACTCAGTCGGTCCTCACGCCAGAGGTTAAAGCCATGATCGGCGTGGAGGGCGAATTGATCGAGTCCTGGGGGACTGTGGACGTTGAGTATCTGCGGCGGTTCACCCAGGCGGTCATGGACCCCGACCCACGGTACTGGGACGAAGAGTTCGCCAAGACCACGCACTACGGCCAGATAATCGTGCCTCCCATCATGGTCAGCTACATGACCAGCCGCATCCGCCCCGACGCCGAAGACGCCATCACGAAAGCCTTTGAAGAGAACCCCATGTCCGACGGTATCGGCTCGGTGAAACGGCCCGGTGAACTCCCCCCGATCCCCACCCACCTGGTGCGGACATTGAACGCGGGCAATGAGATCGAGATTTACCAATACCCCAGCATCGGCGACGTGATTTTTTTCCAGAACCGTTATCAAGACATCCGGGAAAGGGTGGGAAGAGATGGCAAGGCCTTCCTGATCATCACCCGTGAGATCACCTACACGAATCAGGACAAGGCCCTGCTCTGCATCACCCGCCAGTCCTCGATCCGCCGCTGATTCCCATCAACCAATCATTAACCGCCTGAGGTTAGCCGCATGAGCGCCAAGCTAGAAGACCTGCTAAAGATGACGCCTGAAGAGATTCAGGCCCACAACGAAAGGCCAACCGCCGATCAGTTGCGAAACAAGACCCAGACCTATTACGAAGATGTCAACGTGGGCGACGAACTGCCCAAGTACATCTATTCCCCCACGCCGACCCACCTGTTCCGCTGGAGCGCGGCCATCGAGAACTTCCACCGGATCCACTACGACCTGGACTTTGGCATGAACCACGACAAGAACCCCAGCATCCTGATTCATGGGTCGTGGAAACAGAGCGTGGTGCCCCAGTACTTGAAAGACTTTACCCTGCCCAAAGGTTGGCCCTGGAAGGCCGCATTCGAGCACCGGGCAATGTTGGTTCCCGGCGACACGCTGATAGTTTGGGCCACGGTGACCAACAAGTACGAGAAGGGCGGCATGGGCTTCATCGAGATGGACCTTGGCATGAAGACCCAAGACGGTGTGGAAAGCATGCCCGGCACCGCCACCGTGGTGTTGCCCCTGAAAGGTGGGGTGGATATCCCCTATCCCTTTGTTCCGCCCAAGGATTAGCGAGCTTTCAGCCCTCAGCTATCAGCTATCAGCTTTTTTACAGAGGTAAGGACCGACATGGCCCGATTTCTAGCGATACACAATGTTTCCGGACTTACGGAAGAACAATTCCGGGAGAAGTTGAGCGCCGTCAGCAAATGGCGGCCGGACCGCCGCACCACCATCTTGAAGGTCTACGGGGACCTGAAACGCGGCAAAGTGGTCACCGAGTGCGAGGCAGTGGAGCAGGAGCACTTCGAGGACTGGATCAAGATGACCGGCTGGCCCGCCGAGTCCATCTTTAACGTGGACCTGGTCATGCAGGTGGGCAATATCTGGAAGCTCTAAATCCGGCCCATCGGCCGCCACCTGGAAGGCGGCCAACACCGGAACCAAGCCCTTCCCCTGATCGATTCCTCAGGCACCGGCCCAAAGGCGCGGCTGTCGTTGCTGTCGGCCCGGTTATCCCCCAGAAAAAAGTACTCGCCGGGCCCGTTGAACCACTCTCTGTCCCCGGCGTTTTCAATCTCGCCGGCGCCCTGAAGATAGTCCTCCGAAAGCAGCTCGCCGTCCAGATATACCTGCCCGCCGGCGATTTTGATGTCTTCTCCCGGCAGCCCCGCAACGCGTTTTATGTAGGCGCCCCCACCGCCTCCAGGGCGTTCAAAAACAGCCACGTCCCCTCGGCGCAGCCTGTTCCACCGGAACCGTGTCCGCACCACTAAAACGGACTCGCCCTGCCGCAGGGCCGGCAGCATGCTATCCCCTTCGACCCGGAACCGGGCCGAGAAAAAGATGTTCACCAGTCCCTGCAAGAAGGAACTCAGCACCCGCATCAACGCCTCGAATCATCAGGCTCAACAGTCAAAGATATTTTAGTACCAATCCCGCCAACTATGGACTAATACCAGCCTCTATCCTAGAATTACTCAGATTTAAGTCCAGACGAAGAAAACGCGCTTGCAGCGCCGCCGCCTCGGGAGGGCAATCATGGAGAATGGAATGATTCGCGTTGGGCTCATCGGCGCCGGCGCAAACACCCGGCTCAGGCACATACCCGGCCTTCGAGAGCAGGAAGGCGTTGAGATAGTGGCCGTGGCCAACCGAAGCCGCGCCTCCGGCGAGGCAGTGGCCGCTGAGTACGAGATACCCACCGTTTACGACAACTGGATGGACCTCATGGAGGCCGACGACATCGACGCCATCTGCGTCGGCACCTGGCCCTATATGCACCGCACTCTGGTGCTGGCCGCCCTCGAGAACGACAAGCACGTTCTAACGGAAGCCCGCATGGCCATGGACGCCCAGGAGGCCCATGAGATGCTGGACGCCTCCCGCCAGTTTCCCCACCTAGTGACCCAGATCGTCCCCGCGCCCCAGACACTTCAGGTTGACCAGACGGTCCAGGACCTGATCTCCGGCGGGCACCTGGGCCAACCTCTAGCCCTAAAGCTGCGGGTCAGCGACGGCCACGGACGGGCTGACCGAAGCGACACCTTCATGAACACCCAAGGCCCGCTCCACTGGCGGCACAACCGGCTGCTCAGCGGTTACAACATCATGGGCATGGGCATCTGGTACGAGGCCCTGATGCGCTACGTGGGCCCGGCGACCAAGGTAATGGCCATGACCCGTGTTTTCACCAACCAACGGAAGGACGATGACGGCATCCTGCGCGGCATTTCGATTCCGGACCATGTTAACGTACTCTGCGAGTTCGCCTCGGGGATCCAGGGCGATCTGAGTTGGAGCACGGTCACGGGCCTGCAGACCGGTTCGGAGCTGTGGATCTTCGGCAGCGAGGGCACCATCAAACTCGAAGGCCCGCCCTTCGACAAAGTACTGGTCGGCAAGCCCGGCGACGAGGCGCTGAAAGAACATCCCATAGCCGACGAAAAACGAGGCAAATGGCAGGTGGAGGCGGACTTCATCAACTCCATCCGCGGCGCCCCCGTGACCCACACCCCCTTCGACGTGGGCGTTCAATACATGGAGTTCACCGAGGCGGTCACCCGCAGCGCCCAGACCGGGCAGATGGTATACCTGCCCCTGTAGGCGGCTCCCCGGTCTTCAAACCCCGTTCTTTTATCATCAGGGAGGACAACAATGGCATCAGATGGAACTTCTGGCGGAATCAGGCTCGGCCTCATCGGCGCCGGGAAAAACACCCGGGACCGGCACATCCCCGGTTTCCAGAAGGTGGACGGCGTTGAGATCGCGGCCGTCGCCAACCGCAGCCGCGCGTCAAGTCAAGCGGTGGCCGACCAGTTCAACATCCCCGGCGTCTACGACAACTGGCAGGAACTGCTTGAGGACCCGGGTATCGATGCCGTCTGCATCGGCACCTGGCCCCACATGCACCGCACCTTGACTCTGGCCGCTCTGGAAGCCGGGAAGCACGTGCTCTGCGAAGCCAGGATGGCCACCACCGCTCTGGAAGCCCAGGAGATGCTGGACGCGTCCCGGCAACGGCCCGACCTGATCTCCCAGATCGTCCCATCTCCCCTGACGTTCAAGATCGACCGGTTGCTCCAGGATAAGATCGCCGAAGGCTACATCGGCGACATGATCGGCGTGTCCGTCCAGTCTTTAGGAAACAACTTCATCGACCAGGGCGGCCCCATGCACTGGCGCAACGACCGGGACCTCAGCGGGTACAACATCCTGAACATGGGCATCTGGTACGAGGCCATGATCCGGTGGGTGGGCCGCGCCACAAAAGTGACGTCAATGACCAAGATCAACGTGTCCAGCCGCAAGGACGAGAGCGGCGAGCTGGTGCCGGTCAGCATCCCTGACCACGTGAGCATCATCGCCGAATTGGCCAACGGGGCCATGGCAAACATGCAATTCAGCGCCGTGACCGGCCTGTCATCGGGCAGCGGCGTCTGGATCTACGGCAGCGAGGGAACACTCCACGTGGACGGGGCCTTGAACGTCTACGGCGGCCGGCGCGGCGACGACAAACTGGAGGAGATCCCCAACCCTGAAGAGGGCCGGGCCTTCTGGCGCGTGGAAGAGGAATTCTGTAACGCTATCCGGGGGACTGAAAAGATCACCCGCACGCCATTCGAGGTGGGTCTCCACTACATGGAGTTCACCGAGGCCGTAACTCGCAGCGCCCAGACCGGACAGACCGTGGCACTGCCACTGTAGGGTAAATCCAGCCTGTATCGCGCAGAAAGGGCGTCCCGATTTTATCGGGACACCCTTTCTCTTGCCACGGTATTTCGTTGAGCCAAGCCCAGCCAGCTACCTGGCGCCGGTCACGTAGCATCCGCTCGTCCTGAGCCCGTCGAAGGATGCGCAAAAGTCATACTTATCGCCGGAAACCATCTTAACCCAGGCGGTGGTTCGACAGGTCCCCCGATGTCCCGATGCCATCGGGAGGGAGACTCTCGACTGCGGTCGGAACTCGCCATGAGCGGTGTCAACCATGGGCGATGCCGGGCATGGACGGCTCAAGGATTACTCGTCACTCTAGCCGCCGTTGACTAACGCAGGCTTTTGGCGAACTTCTGGCGGACCTTGGCCACCTTGGGGCTGATAACGACCTGGCAGTACATGCTGCTCTGATTATTCTGATAGAACTGCCGGTGCTCGACTTCAGCCTCGTAAAACTTCTCAAATTGGGCAATCTCAGTGACCACCGGTCCGGGCATATCGCCCGAAGCGTCCAGCGCCTTGATGGCCTCCGCCGCCTGGTCCCGCTGGGAATCGCTGGTATAAAGGACCACCGAGCGGTAGCGGGCGCCTTGGTCCGCGCCCTGGCGGTTGAGGGTGGTGGGGTCGTGGGTGGCGAAGAATACCTCAAGCAGCTCTGGGAAGGTGATCTGTCCTGGGTCGAACTCGATCCGCACTACCTCGGCGTGGCCGGTGGTCTCGCCGCAGACCTGATGGTAGTTCGGGTTCTCCACGTGGCCGCCCGAATAACCGGACGCCACCGACGTGACGCCTTTTATCTCCAAGAACACGGCTTCGGTGCACCAGAAGCACCCACCACCGAATACGGCAACTTCGCTATTGTTTTCCATCTTTTCTCTCAACGGTGATTTTTTCTAGCCTATGATGTCAGCCAGGCGGTCCAACTGGCCCATCTCGGCGGCGGTGGGGAGGAAGACCAATTCGTCCATGCCGATGCCTTCCAGGTCGTGAATCATGCCGGTCACCGCCTCGGTGGACGATACGGCATTCTGGGCCATCTGGTCGGCGACGGGGCCCAAGAACGAGTAATAGTGGCGGATGTAATCACCCACCACGCCGGCCGCGTTGGGTCCAAGGGCGTAGGAGCACACAGCGGCTAGGCGAGGCTTGCCGGGTTTGCCCGCCGCGTCCCAAGCGTCGACGGCCATCTGGTATAACGTTTCCACGGCTTCGGGGTTGGTCCCGGAGGCCAAGAAACCGTCGGCCAGTCTGCCGGCGCGGGCGATGGCCTGGGGCGTGCCCCCGCCGATCAGGATCTCGGGGCCGCCCTTCTGGACCGGCGGCGGTCCCATGGGGCCGACGTGCTTGTCCGGGTCCGGGTCGGGGTCCACGTCTTCACCGGCCCAGATGCGTTTCATGGTTGCGATCTGCTGTTCAAACCGGCGGCCACGGTTGTTGTACCGGGCGGGGGCGGCCCGGTAGTCGTCGGCACGGCGGCCCACGCCTAATCCCAGGGTAAGGCGTCCGTTGGAGATGGCGTCCAGGCTGGCGGCCTGTTTGGCCAGCACTCCCTCGTTGCGGAGCGGCGCCAGCATCACGCCGGTCATGAGCCTGATCCTGGTGGTGACGGCCGCGGCCGCAGACAGCATTATGAATGGCTCGTAGTTCGGGTATACCAGCCGGTCGATGGTCCCCAACGTGGAGAATGGGCCGGCGTCGGCGCGCTGGGCCCATTCCAAGATGAAGTCTCCCTTGACGCCGGGGACCGCCCCCGGAAGGCCGATGCCTATCTTCATGTCAGTCCTCCCTGGGCCGGCAAGATCAACTAATTTTAGACGAAAGCCAGGTGCTCGTAGCTGCCGCCGGTGACCGACTTGGCGTCCAGGCCCAGCCACTCCTCGACGATGGTGGAATAGACGCTGCGGAAGTCCACCTGGAATCGCAGGTCGCCGTCCAATTGGTCCTCTTCCTTCAGGGACGGGTACTCTCCGAGCATCCCGCCTTTCACCGGCTGGCCGATGATATAGGACGCCCCGCCGGAGCCGTGGTCGGAGCCGGAGCCGTTGTCTTTGACCCGGCGTCCAAACTCGGTGAAGACCAGCATCATCACGTTCTCGGCGGCGTCATGTTCTTTGAGGTCGGCGAAGAAATCGCCGATGCCGGCCGATAGTTCGCTGAGCAGCGGGGTCTGTACCGCCACCTGATTTGCGTGGGTATCGTAGCCGCCGTGGGAGGTATAGAACACCCGGGTCCCCAGGTCCTTCAAGATCACCTGGGCCATGCCGCGCAGGCTCCGGGCGATGGACGTTTCGGCATACTCCACGGTGGAGGTGTAGCTATCGGCGGCGGTCTTCAGGATATCGGCCCCTTTCAGGGCGTCCAGTCCGGTGCGCCCCAGATAGTCCATGGCCGCGCCGGTCCCGATGGCTGGGGAGTACATCCTGGCGAACAGGTCCAGGGCGCGGGCGCGCTGTTCCTGGCCGGCGATGCCGGTCAGGACTCCGTAGCCCTCCAGCACGGCAACCGAGGCCACGGGCACTCCGGTTAGGGCCATGGCCCTGGGCAGGCCCCGGCCAAAGTTAACGCCGGTCAAAACGTTCTCGCCGCTGGGGTCTATGTCGCGGATCACCCGGCCCAGCCAGCCTTCCGTGGCGATCTTCTCCGGCTCGCAGGTGTGCCAGATATCCATGGCCCGGAAGTGGGAGCGGTTGGGGTTAGGGTAGCCCACGCCGTTGATGACGGCCACTTGGCCCTGGTCGTACAGGTCTTTAAACGTGCCCAGGGCTGGATTGAACCCGAACCGGTCATTGATCGGGAGCACGTCCTCGGCGGGTATCCCCACGGTGGGCCGGTTATCGTAATAGAGGGGGTCGGCGTGGGGGACGACCATATTCATGTAGTCGCTGCCGCCGGTCAGTTGGACCACCACTAAGATGGGGTCTTTTTTGGTGGATGTCATGAACTCGCTCCCCCTGTTCCATCGGGCATATTAATGATTGCCGTAGGCCGGACTAAGTTAGGGTTCACTCTAGCAGCGGTGCAAATGAGCGTCAACGTGGCCGCTCGCCTCCAAGTGTCGGACCGCCGGTGAGAGGTAGATATTGGCGGTGGTCCGCTTGACAGTGGTTTAGCGGGGGCTTTACGATTCAGATTGGTCCCCTACGCGTAGCAGGGGGCCGGGCATACCCAGGGATGTGCCCGTTTGGGCATTTCTGCCGGGTAGGAAATGGGGATATAGCTCAGTTGGGAGAGCGCGGCGTTCGCAATGCCGAGGCCGAGGGTTCGAGTCCCTCTATCTCCACCATAATGCCCCTGTAGCTCAGTGGATAGAGCGGCGGCGTCCTAAGTCGCGCGTCGGGGGTTCGAATCCCTCCAGGGGTACCATAAAAATCCACGGAAGGCGCCGGTTACTGCTGGCGCGTTCCGTCGCACGGACCGGCGCCGCCCAGATCGGCGCCACACATCGCAGGAGCGTAGCTCAGCCTGGTCAGAGCGCTGGTCTCCAAAACCAGTGGCCGGGGGTTCGAATCCTCCCGCTCCTGCCAATCTTAGGCATGAAAAAGACCCCTAACAAACGTTGGGGGCCTTTTGTTTTGGGCACTCGTAACTACCTGTTGCTTGCTGTAAAACCGAAAAGCGCTTTCCCTTGCATCTTCGCGGCCGTTGGAATCCGGCCTGTCAACGGAGATATACGGCGAAAAATTCTTCGGTTTCTAAGGTTGATACGAATCCCGCAATGTCATCTTTAGTGAATGAACCTAGGCTGTCAAGATTCAGAAGGCCACAGAGGGACAGTTGAAGCCAATGTGTACCAGAAGACCGTGGACTACCCTACGCAGCTGTCCAACGGGTATCACATCATTTTTGATACCGACGAACTGGTAACCTTGAGGTGGGTCCAGGTGACACAGGGCCGTTGAAAATCCGACTGGCGGCGGGATGCGCGAAATTAGATTGTTTCTCATTGGGATCGTTGCTGCTTCGGTGCTCGTAATGATCGGAGCACTTGCGGCGGCGTTCGTCATTCAGGTGCAACGTTTCGAGAACTCCAATCCTTCGTCTGCCGAGAACACGACCCCTCCGCCGACCCAGCTACCGACGCCTACTTCTATTCCACCCACCTCCACTCCTGTGCCACTACGCCCCACTCCCTCTGTTGTTCGGCCTACAGCCTTTCCAACCCCTACTCCCGCCACTGTGGAGCCGACTCCCCCTCCCAAAGAAGATCAGGGTCTCATCGTATATCAGTCTGACCGTGACGGAAATTATGAGATTTACATCACGGATCTCGATGGGTCCAAACATGTGAGGCTGACCAACAACTTGCGGAACGACAGTAGTCCTATCTTGTCGCCACAAGGTGACAAGATTGCCTTCGTCAGTGGAAGTATATCTCTCAGGCAGATATATATTTTACCGCTGGACGGCTCCGAAGAAGTGAACATCAGCAGGTCTGACAGATCGGAAAATTGGCCTTCCTGGTCTCCGGATGGCCAAAGGATTACGTTTTCCAGTGATTCCCAAATTTATGCGATGTCGTCTGACGGTTCCAACAAAATCCAGCTAACATTCCCGGAAGACAGCAGCACGATTTATCGTGCCAATTGGAAGCCAGTTTGGTCTCCAGATGGGTCCAAGATTGCCTTTACGTCCAATCGAGATGACGCTGACCATGAACTCTATGTGATGAATTCTGACGGATCCCAGCAAACGCGGCTCACCGAATCTTTAGGAGCTGACGATCATCCGCGCTGGTCTCCGGACGGTACAAGGATACTGTTCAATTCTTGGCGGGAAGGTCCCCTCAAGATGCATATCATGGACGCCGATGGATCGAACGAATTACTCTTACCCATATCGCTCCAGCATTCCCTCAGTGGGAGTTGGTCTCCAGATGGGTCCAAGATCATCTTTTCATATTATTCCCGATGGTACGTTGTTGATGGCGCGGAATCCGCAGATTTCCGCCTTTTCCCAGGTCTTGACTGGGGCGATTCCAATATCAGGCCAGAATGGGGAGTAAAAGGGGTTGGAATATCGCTCTCCAATCTACCCCCAACCCGCGACGCCAGATTCACCATTCTTCCCGGCTCTGTGACGTTAGCGCAGGACGGCGAGCTTTCCCTTGCGCTCCGGACTCTCCCCGGAGAGGGCGGGCACCCGGGGCAAAATCTGCGACCTCATGTAAGGGACGGCACGAGCTGGGTGGAGATCAAAAATCCCACAATCGTAGAGAACGGCGACCATCGTTTCAGACTCTACTTTCTGAGTTGCGAAACCGAATCACGCTTTCTGCGGGGTGAGGATTATCAGGAGGTTACCTACTGTGAGGTTAGCATCGATATTGAGGATCTTGGAGCTGTCCGGACGTCTGTTCCAACGCCAACACCAGTTCCCGTCCAAACGCTAGTTGAACTGGAAGCACCAAAGCCAACACCGGTAACTCAGCCAACTTCTATCCCGGAGACTGTTGACACTGCGGAAGGTCTACCTCAAGATTTTGATGAGTGTGTTAGTAGAGTCACAAATCGGGAAGAGGGGTATCTATTTGGAGGCCGGTGTACCTTCGTGGTTAAGCAACCCGACTATCCTGACCTATTTGCCAGTTGTCAAGAGGCGGGAGGCGGAATAGTTGCGAATGGTTATCAGTCTTGCAGCATCATATATGCGCCAGGCGGTTCAATCTGCTTTGGCAATTATTGCGATTAGGAATAGGTTTCAGCCAATCTCAGGGACAGGCTCGATTGTCCGCTAGATTCTTTCGATTCGAGGACCCCGAAATGTGGAATCACGTCAAGCTGGACACGGAGGAGCTTGTCACTGTCCGGTGGGACCAGGCGAAGCCTCTACACTAGATTCCAGTCACTTACTTTTCGAACGTCCACTTCCCTTTGATAGGAGAGCAAAGAGTTGATGAAAACTGGAATCGTATTTATTGCTATGGCTTTGTTTCTCATGGGTTGTGGAGGTGCTGCTCAAGTTGCGGTTCCGCCAAGATTTCTTCAAGCCCTGTCGGTGTGCATCGGGGCTACGCCAACCGTCCCGCAAACGCTTGTCGGTTGGGCCGGGAACAGGCTTGAGTGCAATCTGAAGCTTTACTACCTCGATGCTAAGCTCGCTAAGCTCATGATTTAGGTTATCTCTATCTCTTCTTCTTCCCCAAAAGACGAGAACCCCAACGACCCAAAGCCCAACCGATGTGAGTGGGATAGCAATCCAAAATGCTAGATGTAATCCAGGTGATATTGCGACCACGATGAGAGCTAGAAAAACCGCTGACCAATAAACACCGATTAACTCCAGCGATTGTGTCATGCGTGAACCGATCCGATAGTCCCAAATCTTGGCTATCATTTTTGCTCCATTTGGCTCGTAAGGTCAGACCCATGTTAATGCAGCAGGCCCCGGCATTTCCGCTAATCGATACCGGACATCACGTCAATTTGCCTGTTTGCCGGTAAGCCCTGAGGGTACACGTTGATGGTCATATAGCAGGGAACAATAGCGCATCCACATTCGGCAGCACGAGGTAATATCAGGTAGTTTTTTATGGGGCCTTTCTGCTAACAGATTTGCTAACGGAGTAGATGGTCAGAGACGGGACCTTATGGTACTCGATGCCCAAAACAAATTTCGTCAAACTTAGACGATGGTACTACCCGGTATCTGGAATGAAAGAATGGGTCATCTAGCGTCAGACTCCAAAACCAGTGGCCGGGGGTTCGAATCCTCCCGCTCCTGCCAATTTTAGGCACGAAAAAGGCCCCCAACTTTCGTTTGGGGGCCTTTTAATACGGTTGGAAGATTTGACGCCTCGATAGGCCCAAAAATGGCCCCGGCCTTTAGATATTCTCCAGGAAATTAAGCAGGTGGGCGGTGTATTCCTTCGGCTTTTCGTAGGGGGGCCAGTGACCGCAGTTATTGAGCAGCACCAACCGGGAATCTTCGATGTTGTTCAGCGCGGCGATGCCGATCTCGAAGACGCACATCCGGTCATAACGCCCCCACAGGATCAGGCTGGGGGCCTTGATGTTGGGCAGGTCCACACCATGGTCATAAGGCACGCTCACCGAAGCCGCGTTGGCCGCGACGTGGTCGGGATGGCCGGTGTAATTCTGGTGGATGTAGTCGATCAGTTCGTCGGTCACCAACGCTGCGTCGTCGATGTGGACCCGCAGGTAGCGCCGCACGTTCTCCCGGGTGGGGTCGGCGATCACCTCGTTAGTGGCCCGGCTGCCCTCCGAGGGCCGGTTGCCCATCAGATAAAGGTCTCCTCCGGTCTTTATGTGACAGGCGCCGAAGACCAGCTTGTTCACGCGGTCGGGGTATTTCATGGCCAGCACCATGGCCGACTGCCCACCCTGGGAGTTGCCGACGAGATGGGCCTTTTCGATCCCCAGGGCGTCCATCAGCCCCACAGCGAGCCGGTGGAATCGGGAACCGAAGACCAGCTCAGCGTCGGCGGGCGGCGCTTCGGGACCCAGGCGAAGCGCGTGGACGGCGGATATCTGGTCAATGGACGCAAGTTTTTCGTGTCCTCCGCCGGCGCCGCGGACTATTTCGCCACGCCGGCGCTCCTGATGGCGGAGGGCCCCTGGGAGGAGCGGACCCTGTACCTTTCGATCCCCAGAGAAGCGCCCGGCGTGGAGTTCTCCGGCGATTGGGACCCCATTGGGATGCGCGCCACGGTGAGCCGGGACATGTCCCTGAAAGATGTCTGGGCGCCGGAGGATGCTGAGATCCTCCCGCCGGGCGTCTTTGGACAGTTGTACCAGCGTCAGCCCCATATCTTCATCTCTTTTTCCGCCACCTTTTTGGGACTGATGCAGGCGGCCTACGACTTTACGGTCGCCTATCTCACCGGCCGGGCGCCAGGGGTTGCCGGTCCTCGCGGCGAATCACCGGCGGGCGGCGGCGCTCTCGCCGAGATGCTCTTTACCCTCGAAGCCACCAGGGCATTGTTCTACCGCGCCATCTCCGAGCAGCGTCTGGACCCACCGGTCGACTCCATTCAGCGCGCCAGGGCCGCCCATGTTCAGGTGCAGCGGGCGGTGGTAACGTTAACTGGTGAGGCGATCCGGGTCTGCGGTGGAAGGGCTATGCTGAAGCAGCATCCTCTGGAGCGTTATTACCGGGACGCCCGGGCCTCGGCGGTGATGCGGCCCTGGACTCAGGAGTTGGCCACCCAAGATGCCGGGGACACCGCTCTACGAAGCTAGCGAGGGGAGGACTGCCTCCTTGGGTGGGCGTCAACCACCGCCGTTATCAGGTCCGCTTACGTATCCGCCAACCGGCCCGATCGCCGAGCGGCGCATGGGTGGAACAAGTCAGGACGGAGTGTGATCATGGTAGAGACGAAGACCATCGAGCAGAGCGTAACGTTCAATGCCAGCCCCCACGATGTGTACGAGGCCTTGATGGACTCGGACAAGCACTCTCGATTCACCGGCGCCAAAGCCAGCATCAGCCGAGAGGTTGGAGGTGAGTTTTCGGCCTATGACGGCGCTCTCAGCGGCGTCATCCTCGAGCTGGTTCCCGATGCCAAGATTGTCCAGACCTGGCGCGGGTCCGATGAAGGATGGATTCCGGGACACTACTCCACGGCGACTTTTTCGCTGGA